>NZ_CP150212.1:0-332500 GCF_037969815.1 Oceanobacillus sp. FSL W7-1293 | reverse complement strand
ATACTTCGCCTTTCGGCTTCGCAGAGACCTGTGTTTTTGCTAAACAGTCGCTTGGGCCTATTCACTGCGGCTCACTCACAAGTGAGCACCCCTTCTCCCGAAGTTACGGGGTCATTTTGCCGAGTTCCTTAACGAGAGTTCTCCCGCTCACCTTAGGATTCTCTCCTCGCCTACCTGTGTCGGTTTGCGGTACGGGCACCTATGATCTAACTAGAGGCTTTTCTTGGCAGTGTGAAATCAGGAACTTCGGTACTCTATTTCCCTCCCCGTCACAGCTCAGAATCATGTCAGACGGATTTGCCTGTCTGACTTCCTCGCATGCTTGGACGCACATCCATCGGTGCGCACTCCTTATCCTCCTGCGTCCCCCCATTGCTCAAACAATCATGAGGTGGTACAGGAATATCAACCTGTTGTCCATCGCCTACGCCTGTCGGCCTCGGCTTAGGTCCCGACTAACCCTGAGAGGACGAGCCTTCCTCAGGAAACCTTAGGCATTCGGTGAAAGAGATTCTCACTCTTTTTTCGCTACTCATACCGGCATTCTCACTTCAAAGCGCTCCACCAGTCCTCACGGTCTGACTTCACTGCACTTTGAACGCTCTCCTACCATTGTTCGTAAGAACAATCCGCAGCTTCGGTGATACGTTTAGCCCCGGTACATTTTCGGCGCAGCGTCACTCGACCAGTGAGCTATTACGCACTCTTTCAATGATGGCTGCTTCTAAGCCAACATCCTGGTTGTCTGTGCAACGCCACATCCTTTTCCACTTAACGTATACTTTGGGACCTTAGCTGGCGGTCTGGGCTGTTTCCCTTTCGACTATGAACCTTATCACCCATAGTCTGACTCCCAAGTGTAAGTAACTGGCATTCGGAGTTTGACTGAATTCGGTAACCCGGTAGGGGCCCCTAGTCCAATCAGTGCTCTACCTCCAGTACTCTCTATCTTGAGGCTAGCCCTAAAGCTATTTCGGAGAGAACCAGCTATCTCTGTGTTCGATTGGAATTTCACCGCTACCCACACCTCATCCCCGCATTTTTCAACATACGTGGGTTCGGGCCTCCAGTCAGTGTTACCTGACCTTCACCCTGGACATGGGTAGATCACACAGTTTCGGGTCTACGACCGCATACTCATTCGCCCTGTTCAGACTCGCTTTCGCTACGGCTCCGTGTCTTCCACTTAACCTTGCATACGATCGTAACTCGCCGGTCCATTCTACAAAAGGTACGCCGTCACCCATTAACGGGCTTCGACTACTTGTAGGCACACGGTTTCAGGTTCTATTTCACTCCCCTCCCGGGGTGCTTTTCACCTTTCCCTCACGGTACTGGTTCACTATCGGTCACTAGGGAGTATTTAGCCTTGGGAGATGGTCCTCCCGGATTCCGACGGAATTCCACGTGTTCCGCCGTACTCAGGATACACTCCGGAGGAAATTCTTTTTCGATTACAGGGCTGTTACCCTCTTTGGCTGACCTTTCCAGATCGATTCATCTAAAGAATTTCTTTGTCACTCCAATGGAATGTCCTACAACCCCAAGAAGCAAGCTTCTTGGTTTGGGCTCTTTCCGTTTCGCTCGCCGCTACTCAGGAAATCGATGTTTCTTTCTCTTCCTCCAGGTACTGAGATGTTTCAGTTCCCCGGGTCTGCCTCACCTATCCTATGTATTCAGATAGATGTACTGTTCCATTACGAACAGTGGGTTCCCCCATTCGGAAATCCTCGGATATAACGTTTACTTACAACTCCCCGAGGCATATCGGTGTTAGTCCCGTCCTTCATCGGCTCCTAGTGCCAAGGCATCCACCGTGCGCCCTTATTCACTTAACTAAAGTTTTTGAATAAGATGGCTGATTACAGAATGTAATCAGTTGTGTCGCTATATCAATAGCTTTTTTGCCTTATTTTTAAAGTTTGATGTCGTTGTTACTCTTATTTAGTTTTCAAGGTACAAGCTTCCTTTGAGAGAATTGCTCTCTCAAAACTGAACCAAACAACCACGTACGATGGCCCACACGATGTGGGTTATGTCGATGTTGCCACAGGATGTGGCGAACTTAATCGACGTTCCTTTTAATCCTTAGAAAGGAGGTGATCCAGCCGCACCTTCCGATACGGCTACCTTGTTACGACTTCACCCCAATCATTCGTCCCACCTTCGGCGGCTGGCTCCAAAAGGTTACCTCACCGACTTCGGGTGTTACGAACTCTCGTGGTGTGACGGGCGGTGTGTACAAGACCCGGGAACGTATTCACCGCGGCATGCTGATCCGCGATTACTAGCGATTCCGGCTTCATGCAGGCGAGTTGCAGCCTGCAATCCGAACTGAGAACGGTTTTATGGGATTTGCTGGACCTCGCGGGTTCGCTTCCCTTTGTTCCGTCCATTGTAGCACGTGTGTAGCCCAGGTCATAAGGGGCATGATGATTTGACGTCATCCCCACCTTCCTCCGGTTTGTCACCGGCAGTCACCTTAGAGTGCCCAACTGAATGCTGGCAACTAAGATTAAGGGTTGCGCTCGTTGCGGGACTTAACCCAACATCTCACGACACGAGCTGACGACAACCATGCACCACCTGTCACTTTGTCCCCGAAGGGAAAGCTCTATCTCTAGAGCGGTCAAAGGATGTCAAGACCTGGTAAGGTTCTTCGCGTTGCTTCGAATTAAACCACATGCTCCACCGCTTGTGCGGGTCCCCGTCAATTCTTTTGAGTTTCAGCCTTGCGGCCGTACTCCCCAGGCGGAGTGCTTAATGCGTTAACTTCAGCACTAAGGGGCGGAAACCCCCTAACACCTAGCACTCATCGTTTACGGCGTGGACTACCAGGGTATCTAATCCTGTTCGCTCCCCACGCTTTCGCTCCTCAGCGTCAGTTACAGACCAGAGAGTCGCCTTCGCCACTGGTGTTCCTCCACATCTCTACGCATTTCACCGCTACACGTGGAATTCCACTCTCCTCTTCTGCACTCAAGTCCTCCAGTTTCCAATGCACGTTTGCGGTTGAGCCGCAAGATTTCACATCAGACTTAAAGAACCGCCTGCGAGCGCTTTACGCCCAATAATTCCGGACAACGCTTGCCACCTACGTATTACCGCGGCTGCTGGCACGTAGTTAGCCGTGGCTTTCTGGTCGGGTACCGTCAAGGTACGATCAGTTACTATCATACTTGTTCTTCCCCGACAACAGAGTTTTACGATCCGAAAACCTTCATCACTCACGCGGCGTTGCTCCGTCAGACTTTCGTCCATTGCGGAAGATTCCCTACTGCTGCCTCCCGTAGGAGTCTGGGCCGTGTCTCAGTCCCAGTGTGGCCGATCACCCTCTCAGGTCGGCTACGCATCGTCGCCTTGGTGAGCCGTTACCTCACCAACTAGCTAATGCGCCGCAGGCCCATCTGTAAGTGACAGCAAAAGCCGCCTTTCAACTTTCCATCAGGTGATAGAAAGTGTTATCCGGTATTAGCTCGCGTTTCCGCGAGTTATCCCAGTCTTACAGGCAGGTTGCCTACGTGTTACTCACCCGTCCGCCGCTCGTTCCACGAACTTCCCTCCGAAGAGTTCCGTTCGCTTCCCGCGCTCGACTTGCATGTATTAGGCACGCCGCCAGCGTTCGTCCTGAGCCAAGATCAAACTCTCCATAAAAGTGTTTGAAACTTTAGCTTTCAGAAGTCAACTTCTGACTTATTTTTTAAGAAAAACGAGGTTGTCTTTCTTCTTTCGTACTGGTTGTTTTGTTCAGTTTTCAAAGAGCAATTTGTTTGTCGCTGTTTCAAATTGGCGACTTTATTAATTTATCACATCTGCAATTCGATGTCAACAACTTTTTAAATTCATGTTAGCTGAACGATCGCTCGAATTAGCAACGAGATTAAATTTACCATGCTGAAAATAGAAAGTCAACGATTATTTTAAAATATATCCAAATTAAATTAAATAAAATAACTTCATACTATGAATCAGTAATTCTATCAAACAGCATATAACGCAACAAAATGCTGATAAGCCAGTCTTTCAGTGGTAGTAACTTATATTTAAAACGTTAGATAAATAATAGTTAGTCAAAAACCATTTCGAACGAAACTTTCTTTCTCCAATTCTATTCGAGCTCTTCTTTGATTTAAAAAGAGGTGCCCGATTCTGCTTTTTATAATAACGAGTATAAGAATCATGCACATTTTCAACGGCTTTTTAGAGGCTAATACAATCAGCTTCTTTGAGGGTGGGATAATGAACTCCCGAACCGTTTTATTCGACGCACAGTCATAAAAAAGCTGGCCTTTCAATTATATTGAAGGGGCTGGCCGTTTTGCAATATCTCATTCCTTATTATTTTTAATTATTTCACTCAATTGAAATATTCCCTTTTCAATTTCATCCAGCGAAGCAAATCCATAGGACAGTCGTACAAATTGCCCTGCTTTTTCCTTATAAATACTTCCTGGATTGATGAGAATCCCTTTGGATAATGCTTTTCCAAATAACTTTTTCACTTTAAAAGCAGGATTTATTTTCACCCATATAAAGAAGCTTCCTTTTGGAGCATCCCAAGTGGCGACAGAACCTAAATATTTTTCTAATGTCTCTAAAGCTCTTTGCCGGCGAATCCTCAGTTGTTTCCGGACATTTTCGATATGACGTTCATACAAACTGCTGGATAACCATTTCTCTGCTACAAGCTGAGATAATGTACTTGACCCATAATCTAACTGCATTTTCAAGTCTGCTAACCGGTCAATAACAGGCTCTGGTCCGACCAGCCAGCCAATGCGTAATCCAGGACTTAATGTTTTTGATAAACTTCCAATATATAAAACATTGCCTTGACGATCTTTGGCTTTTAATGGTTCTGGAGGTGCGTTGTCAATCCATAAATCACGATACACATCATCTTCAATAACAGGAATCTGTTCTCTAATGCAGTATTCCATTAATTCTTCTCTTCTTCTGTCCTCCATTAAGATACCTGTTGGGTTATGAAAAGAAGGTATGGTATATAAAATGTTTCTGCCCGTTTCCTTGGTTTGGTAAATAGAATCAACCTTAACGCCCTTATTATCCATCGGCAATCCCTCCAGGTCCATACCGGCTGACTGAAAAACAGATAACGAATAGAGGTAAGAAGGTTCTTCCAAGAATACCGTTGATTTATTCTTTAAAAGGCCAATGGAGATAAGATAGAGGGCTTGAAGCGCTCCAGAAACCACTAAAATGGATGACGGTGACACATCGATACCTCTTTCTTTCAGATAATTACTAATAGCCTCTCGAAGCTTTATATTCCCTTTTGGCTCTTCATACCCGAACGGATCCAATTGTTTCGAAACTTTTTGGATGATATCCTGCATTTCTTCTAAAGGGAATAATGCTGGTGATAATTCCCCTTTACTTAATTGAATGAAACGATTATCTGATTCCGCTTCATTAATTTCTTGTACTGTAGATACACTAGCTTTATGGATACCCTGCGTAACATTTCCATTCCAGTTTATTGAAAGATGATCTCCCATCAATGTCCATGTGTTATTGGTGACAACAGTCCCTTTTCCTGCTCTTCCTTCTATTAATCCATCTGCCATTAATTCCTCTAACGCTATGATCACCGTACTTCGATTGACTCCAAACATTCTTGCCAAATGACGCTGGCTCGGTATTTGGCTTCCAATAGCCCACTCTCCTTTTGAAATTTTCTCTTTTATAAAATCAATAATGATTTGATATTTGGGCTTTTTCATAAGTACTCCTTTTCCAATCCTATTTAAACTGGTTGGATTTTTTCTATTTAAGCTGTTGCAGACATTCTAACACACTCATATTACTATAGGAAACAACGTTCGAAACTGGTTGTACTTAAAATAAATGAGGTGTACTTATGATAAAATCTTTCCATGTAAAAATCGCTTTTGCTCATTTGGTAACCATTATTTTATGGGCATCTGCATTTCCCGGAATCCGAGCTGCTCTGACTGCTTACTCCCCAGAGCATATATCCCTTTTACGATTATTAGTTGGATCATTGACACTAATCCTTGCAGCATTTATCAAAAGAATTCGTTTGCCGGAAATCAAAGATATACCCATTATTTTATTATTAGGTTTTCTGGGGTTCTCCGTCTATCAAACAGCACTAAATTATGGGGAACAAACGGTTAGTGCAGGGATTGCAAGTTTATTGGTCTCTACAACACCTATATTCGCTGCTTTCTTGGCTTTATTATTTTTCCGTGAAAGATTTGGCCTGTGGGGATGGATAGGCTCCTTTATCAGTTTTTGCGGGGTAGCTTTTATTGCTTTCGGTGACTCCGCCGGCAGCTTTTCATTTAACGCTGGCATTATCCTTATTTTAATCGCATCCCTTTCAGAAAGTATTTACTTTGTTTTTCAAAATGCTTACTTAAAAAAATATGGTTTTTTCGCATTCACGATATATACGATTTGGGCAGGCACGCTTTTCATGTTGATTTTTATGCCTGGACTTGGAGAGGCAATCATGAACGCGCCAATGGACGCAACACTGGCAGTGGTTTATCTGGGAATTTTTCCAACGGTTATTCCCTACTTCACTTTGGCCTACGTTACGTCCAAAACCGGGGCTTCCGAGGCAACGAGTTCGCTTTATTTAACACCAGTGTTTGCTTTCCTTATTGCATGGGTTTGGTTGAATGAGATTCCTCATTTCCTTGCAATCGCGGGAGGCATGATTACTTTATTAGGGGTGTTTATGTCAAATATAAAGAGAGAGGATGAGTTACAGGTTAGCCAGACATCGTTAAAAAATTTATAAAAGCACAAAGAGAGAACCGGAGCTAAACTCAAGTAAACAAGTTTAGCTCCGATTCTCTCTATTTATTTACAGCCATCCCTCTTGTAAACTCAGACAATGATATAGCGATAAAATCAATGGAGGAATAGCGCCTTATCGATTAGACGGAATTATCTTTTTTCAGACATAGGATATAAAGGATATTCCCATTGGTGCGTACATTCTTCCAGCATATAATATCCGCGTTCCTTGTTTGGCACAATACGCGAGCATTGCTGTGTCGGAATGGCTCCAGCCTCATTCTCATTGGCTATGTCAATCCACTCTTGATTTGCAGCCGCATCATACCGTACTGTTAATGTATTTCCATTCACGGTGATGGTTTGTCCGTCCTCTTTCTTTTCAGCATTATCCATAAACTGCTCTATCGCTTCCTCCAGGTTTGCCGTCTCGTCTGTTTCAGATGAAGGTTGTGTAGAATCTAAATAAACATCCTCCGTCCCTTTCCAAGTATGGAAACGAATAGCATTTGCTGTTAACCATTCTTCATTTCCTAACCCCAAAGCATTTTCAGCATTGAAGCTTTCAGACGGATAGTCCCTGCGTCGAGCAACTATGCTAATGGATTGGTCATCCAGTTGTTTGCCGATAAAGCCAAATTTCGTCTTGTAAAAATTATAAGAATAGGTTGTCTCCCCAAGGGTAAAGCTGCGATGCTCGATTACCAGCGACTGCTGATCGTATGGTGAATCGATTTTTGTGTAACTATATTCCATCAACAAAACCATGAAGCCATGAAACAATATGATTGGTATAAAAAGAATAAGCCCGGCAATTGTCCATACTTTAGGAAGGCTTGAACGAATAGGGAGCTTTGCGCGAAAACCGATCACAGTAAGAACTACCAGGTTTATAACCATTGGGATAACATATCCGGTTGGTTTTAAAAAAAGAAAATAATAATCGGTGCCATGCATCATGATAAGAACCAAATCCATGATTCCTAAAACAAGGAGCGCCCATTTAGTTTTTGTCATAAAATTCCCCGTTCTTATTCATTTCTTGTGAAATGGTTTCTTTTTTAACCCATTCGCCTTTATCAAAAGATTCTACTGAAACCAATACCCATTTCGCTTATTACGTGATTAATTTAAGCCCGATTACAGAGCATAAAACCATGGCGATAAAAACCATACGCTTCCAGTCTTTTGATTCTCCATAAAATATCATACCGATAAGTGCGCCGCCGACAACACGAATCCCTGTCCAAATGGCGTAGCCTGTTCCCATAGGAATGAATTGTAAGGAATAACTCAGTAAAGCAAGACTTGAACCAAACCCTAAAATAAGTAGAATGACTGTTTGCCAATTCCGTTTTACAGAGAGCTGATTAATCATGGCAACACCAAATGTCTCCAGTAAGCCTGCGATAATTAAAGTAAACCAAGCCATCAGGATTCAGCTCCTTTCTCTGCCTTATCTGGTGTGACCAATTTCAAACCCATCACTCCAGCTAATAATGTTGCTATAAGAATTACTTTTTCCCATTTAAACGCTTCTCCAAAGAAAAGAAATCCTGCAATAACAGTACCTGCTGTCCCTAACCCTACAAAAATAGCATAAACCGTTCCTGCCGGCAGTACTTGTGCCGCTGTAATCATTAAATAATTACTAACAATAATACATATAACTGTGCCAGTCCATGTCCAAAAATCATATGCATGCGTTAAACCAATCACCCAAAAAATTTCCAAAAAGCTGCAACGAATACTTTCATCCAATTTCGATTCACTGCAAACACCTCCACTTTTATTATTTCCAAAAAACGAATTAAAAAAAGCCCTGAGAGGCAACTGTACATACAGCTTCTCCCGGGCTTTTATCCCTCCGTGACACAGTAATTCCCTGTGTGTTTTCTCTCGGACCAGACCAACATTTGATGTGCGGAACCCTAGAAAACATTTTTTCAACGTAATTTCTTATCATAATAGACGTTTTTTCTTTTCTGCCATAAAAGCTTTCATCTAAAAAACCATATCAAAAAGAAGAAATTGATGCAACATTTTTACATACGTCAACTCTCCCCATCAACAAAGCGTAGCATCCCTCTTTTACTAAATGATAGTTATAGGCTAACTGAAAACATAACGAAATAGCACAAGCACTCATGCTCGCAAGGGAAAGCGCAGCCCAATTCTTTGGATTGTGTTTATCATATCTTGTGAGATTAATAACAGGAAGTATCCACGCAATTAGTCCAAGCAGAAGACTGCCAATATTAAGTAAACCGATCATAGCTGATTCCTCTTTTCATTTTTTAAATGGTAGCCGGGGACTTTCGTCTCGATATAAGGAGTAAGTCCACTCGCCATTTCATTACTTCATGTAGAAAGCATTGATACGCTTTTATTCATAACCGCCCTTGGCCCCAGGCAGCGCTTTATACGCATCCTTTTCTCTAACGATGCTAAATGCCTCCTCACGTAATCCGATAAATTCCTTTGTATCTTCAGTCGGTTCACAGTAAGCTCCAGAAACAGAATGTGTTATTGTTTCTCCGTTGACGATAATTTCCCACGCATCCTCTTCATGTGGTTCTACACTGCAAATCGTTCCGTCGACGGGTTCTGGAGTAAACTCTTTTGGTTCTTTTATATTGATTTCTTTCATTTTTTCATAAATTTGGTTCATTTCTTCCTCTGTTAAGCTGATTTCTGCAGTTGCTGTACCATTTTCTATTAAATCCTTCGTCACGGTGCCTTCGAAAGTGTTAATCTCATTATTTTTGCCCACACCAAACTGTATGGAAAAATCAAAGTCATCCGGCATACTTTCCGGCATATTGGCAACCGAATCAACGGGAGCCGTTTCAGGTTCGGGTTCATTTGTTTCCGGTTGACTGCACGCGTATAGAGAAAGCGTAAGCAGCATAAAAAGGAATAACTTCTTCATTAGATATACCCGCCTTTACTAAAGAATAGTATGGTATGCTCATTTATTTCAGTTCCAAAGCAATATTTCCCAAAGCTCCCGATCTTCTATGACTAGGTCATACGGATTTTTTATGTCCAGCCAATGAATACTCCTCTTTTTAAAAAGAGCTAAATCTTCTTCGCCATCCCAAGAAGTAAAATACTCAACAACTTGACTATTTTGGATTGCTTCGTCCATATAATTGTATAGTATAGTTAAACATTTCTCTTCTTCTGCAGTTCCTTTAATTTGATTATTCAAAGGGATTTGATTAGCATATGCAGCTACTTGATGCTTGTATGAAAAATGAGAACTATACGAAAACCTGCGTTTAATTGTGCTATCATAATTATTTTCAAAGAATAAATGTGTAAAATCTAATTCCGTTCTAAAGATATTCGGTTGTTTTGGCGAAACAGGATTGGAACCAAAGGAACCTTTAGGTAATTTCATCGGGGAAGCAATATATATACACTGGGTCATCAGCGTTTCCCTCCTCTGATAAAGCCTTATTAAATAATCTTGGCTCATTAAAGTAAAGTCATTTAATTAATAATAGCTTGCCAAAGATATAGATTAATAATCTGACATTTTAATATCCTTATTCGAACATTCACTGCAAATCACAGGAACATTCTCCCACTCAAAACTCTTTCTAGGCATTGTTTGCGTCTTCAAATGGCTGGGAGGGAAATTCCACTTTATCCAGCACTTTTCACCTGTTTCTATGATTTTATCGCAATGGTCACAATGGAATTTTTTATCTTTATTATTATACATAATGAAGCTGCTCCTCTCTATGGCACCCTTTGGTTAAGAAAAATAATCCGCATTTATTTTCACCCTTTAGAAAACTCCAAAGTGCTTCTATTGGTGTCTTACTTAGAAGTCTTCCTGCTTATTATCGTATTCATTGCATTCGCTTCTCAACAAATAACAAAATTAATGTTGCTATTGGGCCTAATACAAGGGAAAGCAAAAACCAATTTAACCCTGTTCGATTCTTTCCTTGTGCAAGTCCGGCATTTATCAATGCCAGTGTGCCCCATCCTACAAAATATTGGTTATCCATCATTCATCCTCCCCTTTAAAATAATCAGTAAATCCGCTGCCAACAACACACTACACTTTTTTATTGTCATCACGTTCTCCTAAAATCCTATTAATGCATCCCATCCTGAGGCGGCCTCTTCCCCTCTATGCTAACTGCAGTCATACTTTGCCTGTCAACTTCATAAGAAGCTGTCCAAGTACCTGATTCACTCCCCTTTTTCCAGTGTTCTGTAAAGGTGACAATATACGTTTCATCCCTAATTTCTTCTGCATCCGTTTCTTTTGTAATATGATAACCTTCCACCGTTTCTTTCCATTGGCCAATATTATCGGGGAAATCATCTGTTACCGATCCTTCACCAGAAGTTGCAAAATCAACCGCATCTTCTTTGGTAAACGGGGGCACAGGCGGTGAGGTTACTTCTAGATAGCCCCAGCTTATTCCAAGGCAAGCGATTGGGATAATCCAGAACGGTTTAACGCTCTTTTTCTTCCTCTTTCTTCTTTCTAACCACTTATCAAACATCCCATAGATGATGGCGGCTGGCATTCCGTATAAGGCAGCCATTCCATCTTGAAAGATGATGCCGTTAGCCAGCCCGAAAAAGCCGAGAATCAACACATACAGCCAGTCATGTTGACGAAACCATTTCCTTTGCAAATATGCTACTGCTACCGCTACCAGGTTTCCATAAATCAGGATAATCATCCCAATATACAGGGCATAAACGGTAAACCAGCCCATGAATTGATTTCCGCGATGGTATGCAGAGTCAAATCCATTCATAAAATGGATAACAACAAACCATGTTGATAGAAAGATGGTGGTCACAAAGGTTGCGCTTAGCTTTCTTAAAAAGAGGCTTTCTGAATTATTTTCCATATGTATTTACTCCTGACGCTTCGTAATTCATTTGAGTTTCACACTGTAAAACCGCATTGCTTTAGGAACACCTTTTATTTCAAAAACACCCTTCAAAATTAAATGTCTTACTCTGTACTCCACATACACATCATTAATATATTGGTCTAAGCAGCCAATAACCTCGCCAATAAGACGTGCTGATAGGATGAATTCCGTATTCTCTTGCTTCTGATGCAGCATTTTTGCTTTGTTGATTATCAAGTCGTCATAATAGCTTTCATCTACACTTTTTATATCTCTATTTTCCCATACCCTCAGAGCTTCTTGTGTATCAGCTAATGCTTGCCATTTCTGCTCGAATTTTTCCCGCTGCTCTTTGCTTAAAGCAGGTGTCTTACTGCTATTTTCATAAATCAACTGCAGCTTTTCAGACATGATTTCCCCGGTGTGCAACGGATAATTATCCCTTTCTGGAATATTGAATTGTTTTTTATACTGTTTCGTTGTGTTTATAGCGGTTATATCATTCCTTTTATCTCTCAATAAATACAGAACATAGCTTAAAGCAGTCTGTTCATGAGCGTTTTCCCCAGTCCAAATGATAATAGACGCCGTTTCAGGGATAGCACTTATCATGGAGAGTGTACGATTGAAATGATGTCGGTATTCATCTAGACAATCATCATCCAGAATAAGATGATTTTTTAGCCATTCCTCCCTGTAGTCAAGTCCCGCTTGATCATGCAATTGCCAAATCGGGCCGATTGAAAAGGCATCTGAAAAGGAGATAACCATTTCTTCATCTTGTAATCCCATTTCTTTTAATGCCCATTTCAAGCTTCCAGCCGCGGAATCATCAAAGAGAATATGAACAACTTTATCATTGGTACTATTTTTTATATTTGTTTGATCTCTTTTGACATTCAAAAAATCATGGTATGTTTTCTTCAAGTCTGCTACAAACTGCTCCTCCGTATATTGGTCTGATTCTTCAAGCATATGGATTCGAAAAAAGTTTTGAAATAAAAGGGACCTCACTTCCTCTTCCGCAGCATGATTAAGGGTTCTTTTTAATTCATCCATCATTGTCCCGTCCCCCTTTATAGGTTTTATTACGATAGCGCCTATTAGCTCTTAATTAAACGAAACTGCTTGATCACATAAGAATTTTTTATAATCCTCCATCATTTATTTCAACTATCTCCATAAATTCACGTTACACGAAATTACTTATAGATGTAAATACTTATTAAGAGATAACCTCATACTCCCTTTTCTAACTAATAAAAAATCTTTATATAACGGATCTGTTTCTATCAATATCAGTGCCTATTTTGCTTGTCTTTTTTGAACCAGCAAAAATTACCCGGCATGCTTTATCCGAGCATACCGGGTAATTTTCTACTATGTGTTCAAAAAGCAGCCAACGGTTATTACTCATCTCTTTTCAATAAAACTTCTCCCGATAATTCGCCAGAGCAAGCAACGGAAACAAATATTCATAGCTATGGTAGTGAATATAAAATCCTCCAGGAAGCCCCTGCCCCTTCGGATAGGCTGTTGTCCAATCCGCTTTCACCGACGCATCCAGCAAATACGCAATACCCCGCTTGATTTCCGGCGTTGCTTTTCCTTCTGCAGCAATCAGCGCATCTAATGCCCAGGCGGTATGTGTACGAGTGCTTTCCTTGAGCGGGACATATTTTTTCTCTATATCGCTTTTGCACGACTCTCCCCAGCCGCCGTCCTGATTTTGAATGGCGTATAACCATTGGATCGCTTTTTGAACCTGCGGATGGTTGCTGCGTGTTTTAACCGCTGCTAACCCTGTAATCGCTGACCAGGTTCCGTAGATATAACAAATCCCCCATCTGCCATACCAGGATCCATCCTTTTCCTGATTTTGCAGAAGCCACTTTACGCCACGTTTTATAAAGGGCTGATACGTATCTGTATGCGTGTCATTTCCGAAGAATTCCAATGTCCTCCCAGTTAAATCAGCCGTTGATGGATCCAGCAACATCGATCCTCCCCCTTCAATCGGCAGCCAGGAAAGCAATGTATTATCTACATTCTTCTCAAAGGCCGGCCAGCCGCCATCATCATTCTGCATGGAGACTGCCCACTGAATTCCGCGGTCCCAGGCTTGTCGATAGACGGGGGTGTTACGGGCAAAGGAACGAATAGACCTCAACGCAGCTGTTGTATCGTCCAGATCAGGATTGAACGTATTGATATGAGAGAACCCCCATCCGCCCGGTGTCACATCTTGGTTATGGATGCTCCAATCGCCGTACTTCATCTGTTGTCTCCCAAGTAAATACTGATTTGCCTTCTTAATTACCGTGGCAGAGGAGGGTACACCAGCCTTTTGCAAAGCATGGCTGATCAAAGCCGTATTCCAGACGTTTGCCGTCGTATACTGCATGTGCGTTTGTTTTCCAATACTGGTTTGAAACGCTTTTAGTCCCTCTACTGCCTTGATAATAATCGGATCCTTTTTCGAATAGCCTCTGGCCATCAGAGCAAATATCATCAAAAACGTTGCACTGAAATAGCTGTAAAATGTCCCGTCTGATTCCCTTCGATTCAGCATATACTCCTCTGCACGCTGCAAGGCTAATTCATGGAGCTGTTCCGGGTTCCCTATCAGGCTGCTAATTCCTCGTTGAAAAGGGGTTTGGAAGGAGCGCCAATCGTTTAACTCCGCTTCCCAATCGCCGTCATCTCCCCGTTGTAAAAATAGATCGGACAAATCAGGCGAACGCTTTGTCTTCCGGCTGAATTTATAATCTGCAGTAATTAATATAGGAACCAAATTGGACCGTGCATATAATGATAAGTCAAATAGATTAAGTGGAAAAGAAACCGGAAAAAGAATGAATTTAACCGGAACAGGAAGATAGCGCGGCCACTTGTACTGCCCTGTCAGAGCTAACATAACCTTTGCAAACATATTGATTTCTTTTAAGCCGCCATGCCGCTGGATAAACCTTGTTGCCAGATGAATCTCCCGGTCCTCCTTTTTTCGGTGACCGGAGTAAAGGAGCGCATAACAAGCCTCCGCCGTTGCCGTGAGGTTCCCTTCCTCTTCATCGTGGAATATTTTCCAGGCACCATTTTTCCCTTGTTTACGAAGGATTCTGCTTACCAGGGCATCGATAAGATCCTCATCATCCATTTCCAATGTACGCAAGAGGATAATCATATAACAATCCGTGGAAATCCCCGTTTCAAAGGGATACGCCCAGGAACCATCGTGCTCTTGTTCTTTTGTAAGCCTGTCAACCAGACGATTGATTTCTACGTCTATCTTTTCCTTCATCAGAAAACCTCTCTTATAAGAACCGTTTTTCCTATACATATGACACACCGTGTAAGCATATTCCTTAGAGGAGGAGGAGACTGGATGACAATTGGCTGTTTCAAAAAAAGGATAGTGTATGAAAAGTCTGTTCTTGAAATAAAAAAAGAACTGAAGAATATAAGGAATCCAAAAGCAAACGGCCTATCCGTATCCATGCTTCCTAAAAGAGAGCAGGTATTCATTCAACGCATTCATCAACTGACAATTAAATGGAATAAAAATAATGTCACCCGGACACAAGCCTACTTCGATTTTTATATGCAGCACCCAGAAATCCATTGGGCTTTATTAGGGCATATGGTGTCACGCAACGGCGGTTGGAACATGACTGATTTGAAAGGCGACCTCCTATCGCGTTTGTTATCCGAAAAAGAACAAAAAAACTTTTATTTATTTTTAGAACGGGGAAATTGGTTAATATTCCAGGATGTTTATCCGCAATTATTGCTGTATCAGCAAAGTGTAAGAATGCATCAAAATCTTTTTCACCTTCTTCCTTTCTTGAATGTCTCTAGATTTATGGAAGTGGTATGGAATCATTTTTGGAAGCATGGTGACCGTTATCTATTAGCCATCGCAACCATTATTAATGAACAAAGCTATTTAGAAAAAAGAGTGGTACATCATCCTCATTTTAAAGAAACGGTATTAGATACATTGGGTTTTAAGCTGTATGGTTTTTTACGCTTCAATCATGTTATTTTCCCGCATTATCAACTTGGAAAAATAGAAAAGAAGCCCGCATTAATCGGTGATACCCTGCACCATTTCGGCTCTCTCCATGAGCGGATTATGCTGGGGAAACGTTTATATGCCATCCTTTTTCAACAGAAATCTGTCTTAAAAGATGTTCTGTTATGGGCAGAGAAGCATCCGCATACAGGTTCCCGATCCGATTATTGGAAGGATTTGTTTCATTCTGTGAATGAATCTGCGCCGGGTACGGTGTATAGACGAAGAACAAGGCATTGTGAACGGAGAAAAGGAGCTCTCCGAATCTATAGCCCTCCATTGAAATATGCTTGGAAAAACGTTAACCACTCCCCGGCTGAAAAAGGAGACTGGTTTGACGATGTAAGTGTGATTGATTATTTCGTAGAAGAAGAAAAAAATACAGGTGGGGAAATTCATGAAAAATACTGCAAAGCAATGGAAAAAATCGATCTTATCATCATTGCAAAAAAGGCGATTTTCCTCAGACAGGAATAAAGAACAGCAGGCGTATGTCATCGCAGCTCTCTTTTCTTCTATCGTGGGGACCTACTTAGATTTATTTTTTGTTGGCATCGGCATGTATCACTTTCCTATGCGGCTTTTCCCAGAAATATTTGCAGTCAATATTGCCTTTACACTGCTGATTCTTCCTGTTTCCGTCATTTTATTCTTGTACCTGGCCAATCGGATGAGGATTCTTCCGCGCTGCATAATGATCCTTACGATTAGTACAGCGGTCATTTTTATCGAAAAAACCGCTGAACAGCTGGGGTGGTTTATGCCTCATCCAGATTGGAATCACGCCTATTCCTTTTTCGGGTATATGCTGTTCCTCATTATTGTTTGGAGAATTTTTCATTTTTTTCAGGGGAAAATTTGAAAAGCTGGTATTTACTCCTCCTCCTTATCATAAAAATGAGGAGGAGGTGGCGTGATGCGAAATCGAAAAATTTCTATATTGCTGTTAGCAGCTACATATGTTGGAACGGTTATTGGAGCAGGCTTTTCTTCAGGGAAAGAAATTGTTACATTTTTTAGTGTCTATGGAGCTTTAGGAACCATCGGCATTGCAATCAGCGGAGTCTTGTTTATTTGGATAGGAACCAAAATAATGATTATATCTGCCCGAATTGGAGCCTATTCTTATCAGGATTTAAATGAATACCTCTTTGGAAGAAAGATTGCCAAAGTGATTAATCTTTTTATCTTTTTCGTCGTTATTGGCGTTACTTCCGTCATGCTCTCCGGGGCTGGCGCTGTATTTCATGAACAGCTCGGTCTTCCATTTCAATTGGGAGTGATCCTGACACTCATTCTCTCTTATATCGTTGTCATGAAAGGGCTAAACGGCTTATTTGCCATCAACTCCTACATTGTGCCATTAATGCTTCTTTTCGTCCTGTTTGTAGCAGGCTCTATCGCGGGAGAGCATCCGCATCTGCTGGCAGAAAAACTCCTCCCTGTTCAGTTATCGGACAACCTTTCATGGGCAGGCTCCCCTTTTGCCTACGCAGCATTTAATCTGATGACAGCACAGGTTGTTCTTGTGCCATTGGGAAAGGAAATTCAGGATGAGCATGTTTTACGCTGGGGCGGATTTTTGGGTGGACTGGCTTTATTCTTTATCCTGTTATGGATACATTTTTCATTGTCCGTATTTCCGGAAACATTTCCTTATGAAATACCAATGGCCGAGATTGTCCAACATTTCGGAGCCCTTATTCATATTCTGTTCTTAATCGTTATTTACGGCGAGATTTTTAATACGGTGGTCGGGAACGTATTTGGAATCACACGGCAGCTGCAGTCGGCATTTCGTCTTCGTTATCAGCATGCTGTCCTGATAATCCTGTTTGTTGTTTTTTTAATCAGCCAGGTGGGATATGGGAAATTACTGTCGGTCTTGTATCCGCTGTTTGGTTATCTGGGGTTGTTCTTTCTGTTGTGGTTATTGATTAAAAGAATGCCTGGGAAATAGGTGGGGATAAAATAGATATTTTTGTTTGGGGACTAAATAACAAAAGCAGCGATACTCTCTGTTGTTTGGTTCTGTTCGCTTTTATTCATGCAGAAATAATCTTCATTTCTTTATGAGCGAGCCTCCATGCTTATTCTATTTATATTTACCAAGAATCGACTGAATTTATAATTTGACATATCTGGAAAAATAGATACAATGGGGCGTACGGAACCTATTGATGTATTTAAAGCATTATCTAACGAATTCGGCTTCACATCTTACAGTTGTTAAAAGAACAAGAAGCTCATTTGCCGAAATCCGTTTGCTGAATATTTTAGAACAGAGATTGAAATAGATTCTCTTTTCTTTTTAGTTTATATATCGTTAATCCTAGATATACAGATATGTAGTTATTCAGGTAAGAAATAGGTTCAGTTTAGCTCGATACCCGCTTTTATATTTTTGTGTCAAATTATAAAATTGCCGGATCAGAGTTTAAGAAATAACCAAAAAAACAATAGAATTGTTTTTAAATGAAAGTTTATTGGAGGTATTATCGTAATGGATAAGAAGTTTGAACCACTATTTGAAAAAGTAACGTTACCCAACAAAATAGAGTTAAGGAATAAGTTTGTCTTGGCCCCGCTCACTCATGCGTCTTCAAACGACGATGGAACAATTTCTGATGCGGAAATTAATTATATCAAAAAACGTTCTAAAGATGTCGGATTGGCTATTTCTGCAGCTAGTAATGTGGCCGATATAGGAAAGGCATTTCCTGGTCAACCTTCCGTTGCACATGATTCAAACCTGGATGGTTTAAAACGGCTGGCTGAAGCGATGAAACAAAATGGGGCAAGAGCGATTGTACAAATACATCATGGCGGGGCACAGTCAATGCCGTATTTAACACCGAATGGAGATGTAGTGGCTCCAAGTCCTATCACCTTACAAGGTGATGAGACGCACAGTCCCTCCTATGAAAAAGAGGAGCATCATGCCAGAGAAATGACGCAAGAAGAAATTGAACACACCATTAAAGCATTTGGCGAGGCCACACGCAGAGTGATTGAAGCAGGATTCGATGGTGTAGAAATACACGGTGCAAACCATTATCTCATCCAACAATTTGTTTCACCATATTATAATCGTCGTGATGATGCGTGGGGCGAAAACAGATTAAAATTTCCAATGAAGGTTGTAGATGAGGTTATCAACACGGTGAAAGCTCATGCAGATGAGAATTTCATCGTTGGTTATAGATTTTCACCAGAAGAAGCAGAAACACCAGGTATAACGATGGAAATTACGGAAGAATTGGTGAAAAATTTAATTGAAAAACCTTTAGATTTCTTGCATGTTTCCTTAATGAACGTACACTCTAAAACCCGTGAAGGGAAGTATCAAGGCGAAGAAAGAATTAAATTACTTCACCAATGGGTGGATGGCCGCATGCCATTAATTGGTATTGGTTCTATATTTACTGCTGAAGACGCATTAGAGGCTATCGAATCAGGAAATGTTGACCTAATTGCATTAGGAAGAGAGATTTTATTAGATTATCATTTCATTAACAAAATACAGAATGGTAAAGCAGCCAACATCCTGTCCGAATTCAACCCTGATAGAGAAGATAAACATGATTTACCGCCTAAGCTATGGGAACAAATTAATAAAGGTTTATATCCGCTCCCAAGAACAGATAGCAAATAAGCCTTTCAATGGAATCAAAAAATCGAGTAGAGGGAAAAGTTATTTAGCTTTTTCCTCTACTCGATTTCTATTATCATGAATAACTCGAGGTGCAAATTCCATATTTGATATCTTACTTCGTTCCATCTTATCTGCTGTTGGTACTGTTTCTCATTAGGAAAAAGCGTCCTACAATTGAAGCTCGCTTTTTAATTCCCTTTCTCTACCTTTGGAATTTGTCTGAATGCAAATTCAATCCGATCAATTTGCTTGTCTTCATCTCTCACAAAACGTGTGATAGCATCCATTTCCTTCATGGTAAATAAAAATTGGTCATCCCCAATTGGATGAAGCACCGCGTCAGCTAAACCAGTGGCTGCCAAATGCAGGCTGTCATCTTCCACATAAAATTCAATTTTCAAACCGTCACCCGATATGAAAGTTCCCTGAAATTCCTTTAAGCTTTCCAATGCTAAGTCAACAAACTCAAAGTTTAAGTGCGTAGCATCGATGGGTTTGCCCAAGTAACTGGCAAATGCACCAAAAAGCAGTTTGGAAGATGGAGCTCCCGCTACATTTGCAAGAGAAATTCCCGTTAGTCCGATTTCCGGAAGAATATTCATCTGAGCTGCTGCCCCTTTAATATCTCCACCGTGTTGAATCAGCTTATATCCAAAGAAATCTGGAATAATCATTAAACCGTAACCATAGCAGGTTCCTTTTTCACATTCGATGTAAGGCGTTGTCATGGATGCCACACTTTCCGGAGATAGGATGCGCATATCACCAACCATCCCGTCATTCCGAATTATTTCTGCAAATTGAAGCATATCATTCACTGTTGACTTTAAGAACCCTGCTGCACGCATTGCTGGAGCATCTAAAGGATTATTGGACCTAACTATCATTTCTTCATCATCTTTCTGTTGCGTATCATACAAAACGGCTATATCTTCATATTCCAGGTCCTCCAGTTGGAAACCACTGTGATGCATACCGGCTGGCTCTAAAATATTTTCTTGCACATATAATTCATACGGTTTCCCGCTAATGCGTTCAATGATTGCACCTAAAAGAGCGTAAGCATCATTGGAATAACTAAATGCTGTTACCGGTTCCCCAATCGGTGTGAATGCTGTTTTTGCAATTGTATCCATTAACTCCGCATACGTATCAATCGCCTGAATTGCATCCAATGGGTCCTCTTGCTGCTGATTTTCTTCTAAGCTTAAATCCTTTTCCATACTTTTCTTCACCGCACCCATTAAAGTGGCTAACGGCGGAATACCTGATGTATGTGTCAAAAAATGATGAATCGTTATTTGTTTTGTTTGCACTTCATTCGGTGTCTTAAATTCCGGCAAATAGTTGATGACAGGATCATTTAGATTCAGCTTTCCCTTTTCTTGTAACTGAAGAATAGCAACAGCTGTAAAAGCTTTTGTTAATGAACCGACTCCAAAAATGGTATCTGGTGATAAAGGAAGTTTTGCTTCGGTATCACGGAATCCAAACTCTTTCTTATAATTCCATTCACTTTCTTTAGCTAATCCAATTGCAAAACCAGGTACGTTGTATTTTTTCAACATCTCATCACAATATTGTTTGAAATCATGGATCTCTGTTTCTTTTTTCATAAAGTAAACCTTCTCTCTTCTATTTATACTTATCTTTTAGATAAATTTTCATCAATTTTGAAGATGTGCCTATATAAAATGAATGTTTCACTCAACGTCCTCTTCTCAATCTCCAATTAATCGTTTCTACCACGTTACCTCACATCTTATTTCCAAATTTTTCCATAAAAGTATTGCGTTTCTCCATTGTACTCGTTTTTCCACCAAAAATGAACAAAGAAAAGGTATTGTTCTTTCAAAAATAGTGGATTTTTATTGCACAGATCCTATTGAAGAGATATTGAGTGATTATCTGAAATAGCAGCATCGAAAAAATAGATGATTTAAAGCGGAGATTAATTTTGTATTTTCTATCGAATTTGAGCGTAAAAAAACCAAAGGCCCGGTGTAAATACACCGGACCTTTGGGTTTGGAAATGTTACTTTTTATAAGGAACGTTAATATTATTTAATCTGCTTTAATTTTATATAGGGACGCTTGGAATCTTCAACCAAGGTTTATATTCTACTCCTATACCTGGGCACCGGTCTTGTTTAAACCACTGTTTAATTTCATGTTCTTTTAGTTATAAAAACACCCCTTTGGACAAAAATATCCAAAAGGGTAAAACGGTATAAATTTTCTATAAGCAGGTAATCTTTTTTACAAACGGTTAGATTTTATTTTAAATCCAGAGCAAGCCAGATGATGCTGGTTCTCTCATTCCTGGATAATTCCCTATTAGCATTCTACATGAGGAAAAGCTATATATAACCCTTTCTCATCCAACCCTTCGCTATGACCAAAGTAGATACTGAGAAGCCGGTGTGAGCCAGGCGTCGTTGTAAAAGTTTAATATTGATTAGGCTCTAATCCAAATCCTATTGCAGAACCAACTTTTTCATAACTCCTTATAGCTGGTTCATTAAAAGCAAATACTCCTAAACCAATTATTATCTGGGTTCTCGCCTTATGGCTGCTTCTTCAACATTTTAAAAATTCCTACATCAAAATATTTTCGGCCATCAGAGCCCCGGAAGCCACTACTTCTAAGGATTTCCGGGGTTCCCACAGCTACCAATTGAAGAAGCCTTTTAACACAAGCAACATAATGGAATAGACAAGGGATGAGATTAAAAATGTTGGCAAGTGAGCATTCTTTTCAAAAGGGATTTCCTTGCTGATGACATTAAATATCATGGCACCTGAGCTAAAAGCAATAATGGAATCTACAAACAGACCGGATGATGGCCCGAAAATTCCTGCAAACGCCCCAATCAAGGTTGACCCCGCAAGCATGTAGCGTCCTGCCCTTTTATGCAGTCGCTCGCTCTCTTTTCCCAGATGATACGACAAGCCGATAAAATGAAGACTAACGGCTAGACCGTAAAATAAGGATTCGACGCGCTGAACATCAGATGAAAAAACGATATAAGTAACAATGAAGGAATACACCATAAAAAAGCTGATCTGAACGAAATAAATGGTGTCTGCCTTCAGCCGTGCAGCTGTTTTCGTCTCAGCAAATGCATATACTGCAAAGTAAATCAATAAACCGATGAGGCCGAGAAAATAAAGTTCCGTATCTAATGCGAAAGATCCCCCGAGTTTATCCTGCTCCTCATGAAGCGTTGGCAAAATATAGACAAACACATAAGCAATAGCTACACCGCCTGATAATGAGAGCAGCTTTCTTTGTCCAATCGGCGAACGTTCAACAATCGGCAGGGCATAGAGTTGAATAATAATAAATATAATACCAATTATAATGGATTCTATCGTAACCATGACCGTTCCTCCTGATGTTAATATATGAGGTATACTTCCACAAAAACAGAAAAACCAAACATATCATGGGAATTTTATGAGAGAATGCTTAGGAGATATTTTTGAAGAACCCTTCGAAAAGGATAATTTCAGAATCATCCAATGTAAATTGGCTACTTCTTTATTACATAAAAGCGCCCGTTAATGGCAGATTGGCCTGTACATATCTGCAACCATAATTTTTTTAGCAAGCAAATGATAAAACAACGTAACACCACTTTCAAAAGGCAAGTGTGTATCTGTATCAAACTCACTAGCAATTTCTCGAATACTTCGCGAATTGTTCAATAGACGATTCCTAAGAGACATTGATAAATCATCAATTTGTTGGTTAGCCATTTCCCGGTATACATCATAGCTCCGAATATCAAAATAATCATTTTAATCCACTTATCAACTTTAGATGTTCTTTTTCTTTTCCCCACAAAAACACCCCTTTAGACAATCATATCAAAAGTGTCCCCATCGAAAATTAACGTTACCACCCAACACCCCACCAAAATCTCCCTCAATCTCTTCTCCCCCATACTCTCGCCCCTTATTTCCAAATTCTGCAATAGAAGAATTACGTTCCTCCATTTTGACCGCTTTTCAACCGTTTGTGTACCAAATTTTCACCCTTTTGTATAGAAAAATTACGTTCCTTCTGGTGGGTTTCCAACTGGAATACCTCCGGTATTATCCACCCGCTTTTCACCCGAAAATGAACAAAGAAAAGGTGTTGGTCTTTCAAAAATATTGGATCTTTATTGGATTTCTATTGAAAAATATCGAACAGAAAAACAGAGGATAAAGACGGAACAATCCTTCGGATTTATGTGTGGAAAAGACAGCAGAAAAGATATTGGAAATCATATTGAACACATGCCTGGCAAGGGATTGAAGCATTTCGAAAAAGAAGCGGATGATATATTGGATTGGTATTGGAAAGATCCTACGGAAAAAATATTGAAGGGATATTGAGTGATTATTTTGGGCTGCAGCAGCGGGAAAACGGATGATTTGAAGCGGGGATTAATTTTGGATTTTCTACTAAATTTGGGCGTAAAAAAAACCGAAGGTTCGGTGGGGATATACCGGGAAGACCTTCGGGTTTGGGAACGTTATTTTTTTATAAGGTACGCTTTTAATATTTAAGGAATGTTAATTTTCTATCGGGACACAAACTTGTAACTTTAAAATAAAGTTTGATCAAAAACGTTCGACAAATCCATATTTTACGGTAAAAGAAAAGAATCCATTTTGAAAAAAGATTGATCAAAATGGGTTCTTTTCTTTTTGAATGAACATTCCTTTTTATAAAAAAGTTTAATTAAAACTCACATAGAATCCTTTAATCGAAAAGGAATAAAACGGTGCAACTTTTTTGTAAACGGTATAACTTTCTTTAAAACGGTACATCTTTTTTATAAACGGTACGACTTTATTTCAAATCCACAATTGTGTAGGTATTGACGGGAATAAATCATCTTTGGAGATTCTTGAACAAAAATTAAAGTTGCCAAGGTGGAACCCTTGGACCTATTCAAATTTCTACAAAAGCTGTGCAAAAATATGGAACGGTCCAATTAATAGATGTTTATGGGGGCAACTATAATGTGTTTCCATTGGGTTGAGTTAGGAATATCAATCTGAGAATGGGACTGGCATCAGTCATACATTTTATGCCTGAATTTTTTGAAAAAATAACGAATAACGAGTTTGACCCACATACAAAGTGGCCCTTGGATAAGCAAGTCATGGTTATCAAATGTTTAATAATCGTGAGGACGACTGTATAAAAGTCGTTTTAAAACCGTTATCCTATTAGTTTAAATGGATGAATTGAAAGTTAGCATAATTGCGAACCCTAAGCGAAATGTTGAATGGACTTCCACACTGTGTATAGAAGTCTTTTTGTCTGTTATTATTTAGATTATTGGATAATTCAGCTCGTAACTTGGGTAGCAATAATATGGTGGTCTCAGTCCTATTTTTGGCATGGGCCAGGAATCCTCCATATAGACCATCCTTACTTTTTCATTTGAATGGTTTACTAGCAATAGCTTTACTTCTGGATTAAATTCATATCTCAAAATGGTAACCCCCTTCCATTAGGAATGTGTGGATTCTCCCCCATCAACATGAAGAACTTGACCAGTAACAAAACGAGAATCATCAGAAGCAAGATAGACAAAGGTTGGTGCGAGTTCAAATGGATGGGCAACTCGTTCCATTGGATTAAATGCTCCATATACAGCGACTTGGTCTGACGAGAAACTTGCTGAAATAAGTGGGGTCCAAATTCGGCCGGGGGCGACGGCATTGACTCGGATCCCTTGTTTCACGACATTTTTAGCCAAGGCACGTGTCCAACCAACTATTGCGCCTTTTGTGGCCGTATAATCAATCATTTGCTGCTCACCTACATACGTCACCACTGAAGAAGTGCCAATGATTGAGCTGCCTGGTTTTAAATGAGGAAGCGCTGCCCTTGTTGTGTAAAAATGAGAGTATATATTAACTTTGAAGGTGTCATCGAATTGCTCATCTGTAATGTCAAGCAGACTTAGTTGTTGGAATTGGATACCAACGTGGTTACAAAGAATATCGAGACGTCCAAACGTATTTACTGTTTGTTCTACAATGGAGATACACTGTTGTTTGTCTCGCAAGTCCCCAGGCATTAGAAAACAACGTTGTCCGAGTTGTTCAATCCTCGTTTTTGTTCTATTTGCATCCTCATGTTCATCTAAGTATGAAATAGCAACATCTGCGCCTTCTTTAGCAAACGCAATTGCTACTGCTGCACCAATACCACTGTCCCCCCCTGTAATAAGTGCTACTTTTCCTGTTAACTTTTCACTCCCTTTATAGTTCGGGTTTTCGATAATTGGAAGGGGTACCATAAATTTTTCCACTCCGGGATGGCGCAGCTGGCGCTGTTCAGGTAAACTTATCGGAATTTCTTCGTAACGTGTGATTTTCCCATAGTTAGGGTACATGGGATAAGGTTGAGTTTTCATGTTCGCTTTAAACATTTGTTGCATTTGCTTTATTTGGTCTAATTGACGACTTTGATCCTTTTGATCCATGGAAACCTCCTATAGAAATAATTTTCTTCTATAGAATGTTTATGTTGTTCACTACAAATAAATTAAAAAAGTTTGAAAAAAGTGGTTTACTTTCAACACAGAAGCTTATTCTTCCTCAAAAGAGACACCTTTTTTCTTTATTGAACTGACCTTTAGGACAAGGAGCTTTACTCAATATTCTACCCCTTTAACGGATCAACTTATTTTTACTTAACAGTTCTTTAATCCCGGCTACCTCAAGAATAGTACCTAAAAAAATAGGTCAACCAGAAAAAACCGGCTAACCACATAATACGATTTGACCCTATTGCTGAATAACAAAAAATACGTTTTGTTGTTCCACAAATTCTTAATATCATGAAGTAATTCTGTAGAGATGTTCAGTTTCCATTAACCAATCTCGGCGAGCAACGAGAGTTCTAAATGTGATAAAGTCGCTCTTTTTGCATCCTCTTTCAATTGATTCCATGGACTGTTTGTAGAACCTTCTGATACCTCGAAAAGTTGATTCACGCTCTCTTTTTGATTTTCATTAAGTAAGTTATGATAAATCATACGATAAGACCTTTTTCGAACATCATTGGCTGCATCTTTTAAAGTATTGTAGATGGGAAGTTCATATTTTTGATGTATTAGCTCTTCAATTGCTACATTGACTAGGTCAGCAGGTTCGTCTTTACTGTATGCGAGTTTATTCATTGTATCTATCAATTACTTTTTGACCTTCTTGGCTAAATGGTCGAATAAAGAGGCTGGGACAAAACTAGCCTCAACTAGTAAGTAAAAAAGATTCCAAGCAATAAAAGTTTGCTTGGAATCTTTTTTTGTGAAAGGATTCCCATCACCTGTCGCTGATTTTCTGTTATTGGCGGTGTACTTTCTCAAGTTCACCGCCATAAGTGCAAATCCTAATTCATTTTTCACTTTCTTTTTGCCCCTCACGGACATTCTAGTGAAACCCAAATTAGCCTTCAAGAAACCGAAGACTGGCTCCACATCTGTTTTACGTTTTCCGTAAATCTCAGCCGTTTTCTCTTCTGAAAGCTTTCTCCGTACAAATTCTTTTTGAGTTTCCCACTTTTCGTTGAGATAGACTCTTCGGTTGTTTCCTTCCTTTGCTTTTGTACAAAAATCACGGAGGGGACAGTCCGAACAACTCTCACATTCGTATACTTTAAATTCTCGTGTGAATCCATACCGATCTATTCGTTTTGATCGATGACTAAACCGTACTTTCTGGCCATTTGGGCACAGAAAAGTATCCTCCTCTTCATTGTATTCCCAGTTGTCTATATGAAAAACGTTATCTTTATGTTTCTTCTTTTTCTCCTTTTGGTATTGATTATATGTAATAAGAGGTACCCTGTTTCGTTGTTCAAGAATAGCTTCATAATTTTGTTCACTGCCATATCCTGCATCTGCCACAATATTTTTAGGTAATTCAAAAAAGTGTTCCTCTATTGTATCCAGAAAAGGAATTAAGGTCCGTGTATCTGTTGGGTTAGGAAAAACATCATAAGCGAGCGCATATTGACCTTCAGTAGCAAGCTGCACATTATATCCAGCTTTTAATTGGCCATTCTTCATGTAATCGTCTTTCATTCGCATGAAAGTAGCTTCAGGATCCGTCTTTGAATAACTATTGCGATCACCGAAAATCTCCATATCTTTTTGATACTTTTGTTTGCGAGTGATGAAATTCATCACTTGCTTACGGGCTTGTTTTGGTAGTTTGCGTTCCGAACGGATTTTCTTTCGTTCACTGCCAACCTCACACGTTTCGATTTTTTCATCATATGCTTCAATCTTTTCGTCTAAATTTTCAATGATTTCTTCCATCTCTCCGACGGAAAGTTCTTCTTTATTTTCCCGTTCCATTGCTGGGATGATTTCCTTTTCCAATAATTCATCATATAATTGATTAGACTTCTCAATTAGTTTATCATTGTACCTTTCCACGGATTTACGCCACACAAAGGTGAATTTATTTGCGTTTGCCTCGATCTTCGTGCCATCAATAAAGATTGCTTCTTCTTCAATCAACTCTTTTTCCACGAGCTGATTCCGGAATTGCACAAAGCATTCGCGTAATACATCTTCAATGAATAGGTTGGAACGGAAACGATTGATCGTACGATAGCTGGGCTTTTCACCTTGTGCTAACCACATCATGCGGACACTATCCTCTAATAATGCTTCTATTTTCCGCCCTGAGAATACAGATTGCGTATAGCCACATAAAATAATCTTCAACATCATTCGAGGGTGATAAGCAGGGCGCCCAGTTTGGCGCAAGAAGTCCTTGAAAGCTTCATCAGGTATGCTTTCAACAAGATCATTAACAGCAAAGGCAATATCATTTTCTTTTAATTTCATTTCTAAATCTAACGGCAAAATAACTTGATTCATGGTATAATGTTTAAACATAAGGACGCCTCCTAAGATTATCGTGTGGTTACTTTAATTTTATCAGAGGTTGTCCTTTTTGTGTGCATAAAAAAAGTGGTACTGACCAATTTACTGGCGAGTACCACTTTTTTAATTACTGGGTTTTGTCCCAGTCTCTTTTTATTATTCCTCTTCACTATCTTCTGCTTCTTCATCATGATCTTCTTTTATGTCAAAGTACGTATCTAAAATTCGCGAACCAATTTTACTGTTAATCCCGTCTCCTGTATCTATTCCTACACTTGGCACAACTACTGCGAAAGCAACCTCCGGCTCATCAAACGGCGCATAGCCGACTAATGTCAGGTTATTGAGATCTGCCAGCTTCTGTCCATCTTCATAAATTGATGTCTGTGCTGTACCTGTTTTTCCAGCCGGGTTGTACGATTTACCATTAAAATAGCTATATCCTGTTCCTCCATTTTCTTGAAACACACGGCGGAACCCTTCCTGCACCCTGCTGATTTCATCGTTAGTCATATTAATCCGATTCATTACCGTTGTATTTTTTGTGTAATACAATGGTCCAAGCTCGTCTAAAGAGGCAATTGGATCACGGGCTTCTTTTAAAAAGTGCGGCTGGACACGGTAACCGTCGTTGGCAATGGTGGATACATATTGCGCCAGCTGCAGTGTTGTATACGTATCATACTGTCCGATGGCAAAGTCAAGAATATTTCCTGGATTTTCCGGTGTCTGGCCTCTTACTCCGGTACTTTCATATGGGAAATCAATTCCTGTCGATGCACCTAAACCAAATTGATTGAAATAATTTTGTAAGCTCTGCAAGGTTTCAGCCTTATTTATATTTAAATTGGCATTCCCAGGTAATGGATGGCGGTAATCTCCGCCCAGACGCAAGGCAACATAAAACATATAAACGTTTGAAGATCGTTTCAATGCATCCAGGTCAGTTACACTTCCCATATTTTGAAAAGATTTTTTCGTTACTCCTCCTGCCAGTGTTATTGGTGCATCATAGAAAAATGTTTCAGGTGAAATAACTTCCGAATCATATCCGGCAAGAACGGTGGCTCCTTTAATACTTGAACCAGGTTCCGTAGCATTGGATAAAGCCATAAAGGAAGCATCGGTATATTCGTCTTTTTCTTTATCATAATTCACACCGGAAATAGCCAGGAGTTCTCCTGTTTTGGGATTCATCACAACCGCATAAGCATTTGCTAAATACCGGTTATCATAAGGATTACTCGCTTTTGCTGATTTCAGCTCCTCCAGGACAATTTTATCAACCTCCTGTTGGAATTCTAAGTCAGTTGTTAAAACTAAATCCTTTCCACGCTGGCCCTCAACAATAGTCTCTGAACCGATAATGGTCCCATTCTGACGCGTCGTATACTGAATCTGCTCTTTACGTCCGCGCAGAAAGTCTTCATATTGTTCTTCCAGACCGCTTCTGCCGACGCGGTCATTCCGGCTGTAGCCTTTCGTCAGATAAGCGCTCATATCCTCTGCCGGAATTCCCTGCTCCTGGCTGGAAATGTTCCCTAAAATAGTTGATAATGTATCTCCGTTCGGATAAACGCGATTCCAGTCTGTTGTTGCATTGATTCCGGGAAGTTCATCCAGATGCTCAGCAACAGAAGCATATTCCTCTGCTGTTACGCCCTCATTTTTAACTATCTGCGGCGTCAGTGCATATGCTTTATCCAGTTCTTTTTTTGTAGCAATAATTTCTAATTCTTCATCGGTAAAATCTGCAATTTCTTCATCGGTAATTAATTCCAATGTGGCAGCATATTCCTCTGAAGCATCCATCTCCTCTGTATCAATTTTTTTCAGCCGATCCTCTATCTCCTCTTGATGAAGCAGTAAATAATACTCTCTTTTATCTCTATCTGTGATTCGATCGATTTTTTTCTCGTCACTCATATCGATGTATTTAACTAAAGCTTCAGCTACCTCTAATCGGTCCTTTGCCTGAACGTCCTTAGGGGGCGTATATGTAATGGAATACATAGCTTCATTATCGACTATGATGTTCCCATTTCTGTCATAGATTTTCCCCCGGGGCACCGGCACACTTGTTGTGTCTAAATTCGTTCTCTCAATTTCTTCCTGATAAGATTCTCCGTTTAAAATTTGAACAACACCTAATTGGAGTATGAGTGCAGAAAATAATAAGAAGATGGCAAAGAAAAGGATATTCATACGCACAGGAAGCTGGGCCCGTTTTTTCTTTTTCTTCTTGTCTACCACTTTTCTCCCCCTTTACATGTATTTTGGCCTTACATGGCTTAGATTCTATGATTTGTTTAAAAAGCAAAAAAAAATGGAATGATGTATAGGCATCTTTTTAAACATTTCAGTTATCAATACTACTGTTTGATTTCATCAAACTTAACGACTTTTTTCGTCCGTGAAATCCTCTTTTAATGCTATTTTTTGTTTTTTTGCTGGTCCGATAAAAATATTACGGATACAAAAATAAATAATCGCATGTCCTGCTCCAAAAATCTTTTTTGATTTTTACAGCCAAACGTATATGTATCTCTATTCTACATTATTCTAGGTATTCATTCACATGCACCTCCTATAAGCTGAAAATAAAGTTGCGAAGTTTAACCTCCTTAGATATGATAATCTAAAAGGACGTTTTTCTAGAGAAAGCATATTATGCAATCAGACCAATTATTATAGAAGAGAACATACAGAATAACCAAACTTTTTTAGGATAGAATGATTTAATTGCTTATAGTAAAAAGCGTGTCCCTTGTACTTTTCGCTAAAGTATCGTGTAGTTTTAATCATAAAAGAATGGATGTTTGATTATGCAAAAGAAGATATTAATTGTAGAAGATGACATGGAAATAAGTGAAGTGGTTAAAGGGCACTTAGTACAGGAAAATTTCACAGTGCTGACAGCTTTTGACGGTGAAGAGGCACTTGAACTCTTTGAAAATACGCCAGTTGACCTTGTATTACTCGATTTAATGCTTCCAAGGCTGAATGGAATAGAGTTATTAAAGAGAATGAGAGAGAGAAGCTTTGTTCCAGTACTGATTATTTCAGCCAAAGAAAGTGATGTTGATAAAACGTTAGGTCTTGGTTTAGGTGCTGATGATTATATCAGCAAACCATTTTCCATTGTTGAATTAACGGCAAGGATTCATGCTGCTATTCGCAGGGCTACGCAGTATCTTCCTGGAGCAAGGGAATCTTCTTCACATATCATTCAATTTAAAGCACTGACGCTTGAATTGGATACGTTTTCAGCAAAATTAAACGAGAAAAGTATCCAACTCACGTCAAAGGAATTCCATATTTTAAAGCTTTTTATGCAGAATCAAAGCAGAGTTTTTACGAAAGAACAAATATATCAATTAATATGGGAAGAGGATTACTTTGGTAATAAGAATGCCATTAATGTTCATATTCGAAGGTTGCGTGAAAAGATTGAAAAAGATCCATCAAATCCGCAATATATACGGACAATTTGGGGGATTGGCTATAAATTAGGGGAGTAAGGTATGAGTTTTTTTCTGATAGTAATAATTATTTTTTTGCTACTCGTCATCGGATGGAAATATGTGTCCATGCAAAAATTAAAACGTGAACTTAACGAAATGCATGATAAATTATCTAATATTATCGAACAGGAATCAGCTAATAAAGTGTTAATGCAAACGAATCGGACATCTATTCAGCAAATGCTTATTCAAGTGAATCGTCTTTTAAGCCATAACCAAAAGGTGGTTGCTGATAACGTCAGAACAAAAGCAAGTATGAAAAAAATGCTCTCCAATATGTCGCATGATTTAAAAACACCACTAACCGTTATTCTTGTATACATAGAGAAGTTAAACAAGGATAAGACAATTTCGGAAGAAGAGCGATATGAGATAATGACGCGCCTTCATGAAAAAATACTAAATGTCATCGGATTGATGAACAAATTTTTTGACCTTGCTAAGCTAGAGTCAGGTGACGATGATTTTCCAATCGGTCGATTATCAGTCAACGAAATCTGCCGGAAGAATGCATTGGAGTTTTATCACTTGTTACAAGAAAAAGGTCTCCGTGTAGAGGTAGACATTCCAGAACAGGATTATTTTATTCTAGGTAATGAGAACTCGTTGAATCGTATTTTGAGCAATTTAATTTCAAATGCGATTCATTATGGAAGTGACGGCGGTGTAATTGGCTTAACGATTCGAGAAGTAGGTGAGAATATTGCTATTGATATTTGGGATGAAGGTAAAGGGATTGCAGAACCACATCAAGATCGTGTATTCGAAAGATTGTATACGATGGATGATGCAAGAAATCCAGAATTTCAAGGGAGCGGCCTTGGCTTAAGTATTACTAAACGTTTAACTGAAGCAATGAATGGTGAGATTAAACTAATCAGCCAACCGTATAAAAAAACAGTGTTTACATGTATTTTTAAGAGAATAACGTATTAGAGACTTCCAAAGGGGTGTTCATCAAGAACAGCCTCTTTTTTGTAATTAACGCAAACTTAAGAAATTTGTAAGGAATGAGAAAGAAAAAAATTAATTTCAATTATTACAATAAGATATAGTTAAGGAGGGGCTAAATCATGGAATATATCGTTCAAATGAATCGTTTAACGAAAAAAATTAAAGAGAAAGAACTTATATCCGATATAAGCATTCATATTAAAAAAGGTGAAATTTATGGGTTACTCGGTTCGAATGGTGCAGGTAAAACAACCATTTTGAAGATGCTTACGGGTATAACAAGACCTACAAAGGGAGAAATTTTAATATTGAATAAGAGATTGGCGGAACAAACAAAATCCGTATTGGCAAGAGTGGGCAGTATTATTGAATATCCGGTCTTTTTTGAACATTTAACTGCATTTGAAAACTTAAAGCTGCATTGTGAGTATTTAGGGTTTTTTGACGAACATGAGATGAAACAAGCGTTACAACTGGTAAATTTAAAAGGAATTGAAGAAAAAACTGTAAAAGATTTTTCGCTTGGAATGAAGCAGCGGCTTGGGATTGCGAGAGCGATTATCACAAAACCTGAACTGATCGTTTTAGACGAACCGACAAATGGCCTAGATCCAATTGGGATTAAAGATATGCGTCATTTAATTGGAATGCTCAATAAGGAATATGGGATGTCTTTTGTTCTTTCAAGTCACATATTAGGAGAATTAGAGCAAATTGTTGACAGAGTTGGTGTGATTCATCATGGAAAATTATTAAATGAGATTACTTTGGCAGATATTCGAAATGAACGTTCTGATTATATCGAGCTTGTGGTGACGGATGTTAAACAGGCTGTTTATTTACTTGAAAACGATCTCCACCTTTCGAATATGAAAATTATTCAGGATCGTAAAATTCGCATTTATGATACGACCTTTACTCCAAACGAAATTTCAAAAACACTTATTCTTCATGATATTGAAATTGAAGAAATAAAGAAACATTCCAATTCATTGGAAGATTATTTTTACCAACAAATAAATGGAGGAAATGGCGATGATTAAATTAATGCGATTAGAGTGGAAAAAGCTAAAACAAAAATCGGTGATTGGGGAAGTGATAGTCTATCCACTTATAATAATGTTTTTGCCCATTTTCTTTATAGAAGTCCTTAACTATGATTTTGGTCAGAGTTATGCTGCAGTTATTGAGTTGAATTTCTTCATTCAAATGGGATTTATCTTATTTGGAGCCTCTTTAATCAATCAAGTTTTTATTGATGAATATAAAAATAAAACGATTTCTTTATCCTTTAGTTATCCGTTCAGCCAAAAAAAACTGTTTGCAGCGAAAATACTTTTTATTGCAATGTTTGTATTTCTCCTTACTATGGCCTCTTATTTATTAACAGGTATTGTCACTTATTTTTATGATCAAGTCCATTCAATTATAAACGGTGATCCGACATTTTCAGATATCATCACTTTTTTTAGTCAGATGATTTTTCGCTCATTGATGATTACCTTGATTAGTTTTATTCCGCTCTTTTATTTGGGAGTTTGGAAAAGAGCGACAGTTCCAACTGTAATTGTTGCTATTGTTACGATGCAATCATCATACCTCTCATCAATGTTTAACCTTAATTTTAACCTAGTTCTTGTGGTGCTGTGTCTGTTAGGAAGTCTTAGTGTCTTTCTTTCTATTGTTACAGCGGAAAAAACCGGAGAGGCCTAATTTGTTAATATTACTATAAGGTTCAAAAATTAAATGTATGGAGGGATTATTTTGGTTATTTCTTTTGTTCTGCAGTTTATACTGATTGCTATATTTGTAAGTGTTGGCATACAAAAAATATTGGGGCATGAACAACAGGTTGCCATTTTTAAGCATCTAAAACTTCCTCAGTGGTTTCGGTTAGTAACCGGTTGGGTAGAGGTAGTTGGTGTTGTGGGATTGATTATTGGTTTTTGGTTACCGTGGGTTGTGGTCATTGCAGGACTATGGTTTGCAATTACTATGTTGATTGGAGCCATCGTACACATCAGAGTAAAAGATTCGTACAGTAAATCCATACCAGCGTTCATATTGTTGATCATCTCTGTTATACTGAGCATACTTAACTTTTCTGAATTACAGAATATTCTTCCGTAGATAGTGCCAATGTCACGTACAGGTATTTGGATTTTACAGGTAAACTGAAAAAAATATTTAGAGGCTTAAGTCAATGATACTTTAATGGAAGAGCTTAAGTGAAAGAGAATCAGTCTTTTTCAAAAATGAATGCTTGTATTTTTCTGCAAAGATCCAAGTTTGCAAGGTGTTTTGCAAAGCTGCGACGGAATCATTTTAATATTTTTCTATCACTGTTTACAGTTCCGTTGAAGAGATCGAAAATGTTTTACTTGATGTGTGATTTAGCAATATAAAAGAAATTTCACCCTCAAACTACTGTTATAATAATCATGAGTGGATACGGAATTTTGATTGTGAGGTGATTTAAATGTTATTTAAAGACTAATATGCTCTTTATACAGTCAACGCAGGATGGCAAGCAGCACGCCAGATGGACGTTTTTATAACATTAACATTTCGCCTCTTTTTTATTGGCGTATTCTTGCAAAAAACGAACAGCCTGAGGGAATCAAGCAAAAATGGAAAGTAAGTTGTCAACCTTTTACTGGGGCTTAAAACTTTATTATTAAATGAAAAGAGGTTAACCAAATGACAAATCATACCGCTGATGGTTTTATTCAGGAATTGAAGCAGCATCAAAATGAAGCAGAAATAGAAAAAATGAAAAAGTTTTTTAAAGGTTCAGATGAAAACACGAAGTGCTTAGGTCTTAACATGCGTACGGTATTCCAAATTGCTAAGCAATTTACGGATATGCCTTTAACCGAAGTCGAACGGCTTCTGGAAAGCGATTATTATGAAGTGAGAATGGGCGCCGTGAGCATTATGGATTTTCAAGCCAAAGCCAAGAAACTACCGGAGGAAAACAGGCAAGCTTTGTACGAGCTGTATATACGGAGACATGATCGAATCAACAACTGGGATTTCGTTGATCGTGCCGCTCCTTCTGTAATCGGAACTTATTTGCTGGATAAACCGAAGGATAAACTATACGAAATGGCACACTCCTCTAATATTTGGGAACGAAGAACAGCTATGGTAAGTACGTATAGCTTTATCAAAACCGGAAACACGAAGGACACATTTGCTATCGCTGAGATACTAATAAACGATCCTGAGGAATTGATCAACAAGGCCGTTGGCAGTTTCATTCGTGAAGCAGGTAAAAAAGACGAAGACAAGCTGAAATCTTTCCTGAATAAGCACGCTCGCACCATGCCTAGAGTCACATTAAGATACGCTATCGAGAAGTTTGATAAAAGTACAAAGGACTACTACTTAAATTTAAAGAAGAGTTAGCACTATGATAAAATCGATTATTAGAGGAAGGGAGGTCGCTAATTATGAAACCTTTATCAGGAAAAGTAGCGTTGGTTGCTGGAGGAACCCGGGGAGCAGGCAAGAGGCATCGCAATTGAGTTGGGGGCAGCAGGAGCAACCGTCTACGTGACTGGCCGTACAACACGGATGAGTCCCTCTGAATACAATCGTCCAGAAACCATTGAAGAAACTGCTGAACTAGTTGATCAGGCGGGCGGCACCGGAATTGCGGTACAAGTCGATCATCTCGATCCCGTTCAGGTTCAAGCTTTAATCGCACGAATCGAACGCGAACAAGGTCAACTGGACATTTTGGTTAATGATATCTGGGGCGGCGAATATATGGTGAAGTGGAATGTTCCCGTATGGGAGCATTCGTTGGAAAACGGTTTGCGTATGCTGCATTTGGCCATTGATACCCATATCATTACAAGCCACTACGCGCTGCCGCTGCTAATTCGCAAGCCCAACGGACTCGTTGTGGAAGTCACGGTCGGCACGAAAGCCTATAATGAAACAAACTACCGGTTGTCGTTATTCTACGATTTGGCGAAGAACTCCGTCATACGAATGGCCAAGTCTTTGGCACATGAACTCGCCCCCTACCAAGGAACTGTCCTATCGGTATCGCCAGGCTGGCTGCGCTCCGAAATCATGCTGGAGGAATACGGCGTAACCGAAGCAAACTGGAGAGATGCGCTCGTCCGCGAACCGCATTTCATCATTTCCGAAACGCCTCGCTTCATTGGTCGCGGGATCGCAGCATTGGCTAATGATCCTGACGTCGCGCGCTGGAGCGGACAATCCACCTCAAGCGGTGAGCTTGCCAACGAATACGGAATAACGGATCTCGACGGATCTCGACCGGATGCATGGCGCTACATCGTCGAAGTTCAGGATGTAGGCAAGCCTGCAGATGCTAAAGGGTACCGGTAAATCTCAACCTTGAATACATTGAGCAGTCTAAAATATACTATAAAAAATAATGACATCAGAACGATGAAGAGAATCCAACTCGGAGGCGTTTTCGTCAAGGGAAAGTCGTTCTTCCTAAGTTAATCGGACCCGCCTGTTACTGCGGAACTAAAGATATTAGACAGTTATGCTGTTCGATCAATTTGGGTGACACCACGAGAATAGCGCACTTCGTCCCAATCCGACGAGAGCGCTTGGGGTGTAGAAATGGCGGAAGATATTCAAATCGATATTTTTAGACAAGATAATCCTCTGGGTCAAGACTTTTTTTAGAATCGTTCTCTATTAATCATCGGCCAAAGGTGTAAGTAATTGCCGCCTTAATAGACACCCGGATGAACCCTATAAATAAAAAGGGAAAGGAAACGCCCCCGTTGTGGGGACATGAGCTGACTAGAAGAAGTGTGTGGAGCTTGTTCAATAATAATCAATGGAAAGCCCAAGCAGGCCTGCTCTATACTTATAGATATATTAGAACACCAAATAAAGCTCGAACCTATGAAGATGATATCCATATAATCCTTGTCAATTTCCCCTAAGTAATCAAAATGCTGTTTCAAGGCATAACAGCAGTACGTCTTTTGAGTATCGCTACTCTTTCCAATGTTATTTAAGAATTTGAGGTATCTTGCCACTGGCTTACAGGGATATCCTGTGATCCCATTAATAAATACCTTCTTTTATTTTCATCCAACCACACTTCTTGAGCAAATCTATCTGTATTTGAATTTTCCTCAAGCTAACTTCTTAATTCCCGTCTTGTCTTAACTCCAATCAAATTCTTAATTTCCATTTTGAACATATCCTTTCCACATCATTAAGGGTGGTTTTACCCAATAATCTTCACTTTCATGATTGATGATTTATTCCATAATACCAGCTAATAAGAAGTCAACCCATAAGTGTAAAGTTGCACACTATTCCAGCCAGAAACGGGTGATTTTTTGCAAATTAGAACGGATATTTTCATGTTATTTCGGCAAAAATCTGGCGTAATACACAAATAGATTACCATTTAATTGCAATTATGTGTTGCCGGCTTGACATGTAGCCTCTGTGACCATGGGTCGTTGTGAAAGCAGATAACTGCAAAACACCGATTTCACAAGGCGTATAGCCTACCATGCCCACTTCTCTATGTAAAGCCGTGTCACCGATTTTTCTTAGCATTCTTCAATCTGAATTACTGTGCTAATGTGAAACTGAAATAATGTGGATATTTACACCATAAGGGTAAAAAAGTTCTACTATGATACAAGAGCCTTCCGGATAGGAAGGTACACTAGGGAATAGAAGTTCCCGTTGTTTATACCTCTACAAAGGCTTCTATACGCTTAAGCATGTAAAAAAATCAATGAATCAGCTTATTCATGCAGGCCCCCATCACAACTTTATGGGGTTTGTCTTCTACTCTCTTGTTATACGAGATCATCTGATAATCCCCCAATCAGCCTCACCCATGTTCCTGTAAGTAGAGGGTAACATTTTTGTGGACGGGATCAATTAAAGTCCCACCGGCTCCTTCGTTCCCCTCCGGCTACCTCGATTAAACCATTAAAAATGGCCAACCTGAAAATAAAGATCTGATTGACCTTATACTACGAACTGGTCCGGTTGCTAAAGAATATTAAGTTATTTTTACCACAAAAAGACGCTTTTGACAAAGGCATACATCAAGGGGATACAAATTCGTATCTTTTTTAAGAATGGCCGCGACTTTATTTTAAATCAACAACTATAGGTAGCATATTATCCTTTGGGTCCAATTCTTCACGGTCTCATTATAATGTCTGATCTTGTTGTGTACCTGATTTTTTAAGAATGAATTACTCCAACTTCCACTATTAAAAACCAACTTTGTTAATAATCCTTGAATATGAATTTCACTTTTATGGACTGATCCCGATGAGGGTATAATTAACGTTGATAAGGAACGATTATCTGGCACAGCCACTTCAACTATAAAGGACTCCTTCATTCCATTATTTACTTTAACAATAGCACAAATTCTTCTTCTCCCGTCTGGCAAATACGAAAACTTCCGTCCTAAAGGAAGGTAAACAAAATTTACGGATACACTCAAATGGCTATAATTAGCAGCAAGATACTTAATCATCGCAATGAATTTATCCAATCCATAGTTCATATGTGTATCTGCGATTTCCATGGATTTAAACTCTATAGGCGTTATTTTACCGCCAAATATTGATTCGTCTAATCCAGCAACACTCTGGTTCACTCCTCCCCCACGGCCAGAGTTTGAAATATATTCATCTCCTTGGTTCACATTTTGTTCTTGTTTTGGTATTCTATTTACTATAGTTGATTGACGGAAAGCTATCTGAGTGAGTTCTATATCAATGACCGGTTGATTTGCATCCTCTCGTGATCGCTCTCCGCTGTTTTCATTTAATACATGTTCCTGCGGCTGATTTTGTTTTGACAGTCGCTTTTTTCTTTTATCTGGTGTATACAAACGTCTTTTTATTGATTTATGTTTTATATTTAATTCTTTAAATGGTGGATCAGCAAGGTCTGATGCCAGCCATTCTAATATTAGTATTTCGTCATTTTTTCGTAATCCTCTAACGGTTAGGTTGAATTCGTCTGTATCTGGCATTGTCATTTCCATTGGAGTTCCTTTTAAATTTGGACCATTTATTATCATTGCATAAGCATTACTTTGAATGGAAGAATACGATTGTTTCATTTCAGGATGTAAATATAGCCATCCAAAATAACGTGCAAAATCATCTGTCATTATTGTGCCAGGAATTTCATCGGAAAAATTAATCGCTGCTTTTCGGTTTTGATTGATAGATACTTTATTTACTAAAAGATCTAGCCCGTTTGGTCGCAACAATGCATTTGTAAGGATCTTATTAATTGCAAACAATGCTCTTATCAATTCTGTTTGTGGAATATGATACGTTATACCACCTGATTGAAATGACCACATATGTTGATTCATTAACACTGGTTTCTTATAAAGAAAATAATTAAAGTTCCTACAAACATTAATCGCTTTCGAAATGAATCCATTTTTCAAGTTATCCACTTGAATTTCGTATAATGTACCTATCTTTTGTGTTTGCATTGGCAATCCATCGTGATAAGGAGTACCTATTCTTAACAAAGGTAGGGCTGCAATAGGTAGAGAAATAATTATGCAATCATTTCTATAAACAAACGCAGCTTGTATGCGCCATTGTTTATTTTCCAATTTTACATTTCCAATCCAATGCAATGTTGCTACTTCTTTTTTAAAAGGCCATGGTCTGATTTTTAGAATCTTGATCACCTGCTTTGTAGTTCAATATTTCTGTTTGCAATGCAATTTGTACTTCCTCGCTTACGTCATTACGGATTCCGGCTAAACGTCTTACTTTCCACTCTATAATTTCTTCCCCTTTAACTTCCAATTGTCCGCATGCCCATTTAATTCTCCTTATTTGAAACTGATATCTTGATTCAATATGATCTTCTATATACTTTTTCGTCTTTGGTAATTTTGCTAAATGCTTTTCAATGAACGATAACTGATTGATTTCTTTGCCAATACGAGTTTTATTCACATAAATTGGTTTATCATAAGCGTACAACTTATTGATTGTCTGCTGTACTTGAAGTAATATTTCTTCATCCCTTTCTGTCCAGTCCACTCTTCTTAAAGTGTCAGCTTTTCTTTCTTGTTTCGGTGAATGCTCTTTAAGCCATTTTCTATTGTTTCGATAATGCCAAGCATATAAGGCAGGTACTATTTTTCTTAATTGAGTAACTGATTTTTCTGGATGCATTTGTATCAAATCCAGCCATTTCTTTTGCTTAGTTGAAGTCATATCCTCAGTAGATTCTTCAAAAATGCTTACATCTTTAAAAGTGGGACTAGTTGTGTATTTCTTAACCGTCCCTATATCACACTGCAATTCCTTTGCAGCTGAATTCAAACTTTTCTTTTCTATATGAACTAGCTTATTTAATTTTGATTCCCATACATCTCCAAATTGTTTAATACGACCAACCTTTAATTTATCTTCTTTAACTTTATCAGGTCCTCGTCTTGAATAAACAAAACCACAGGAACAACTAAATGTAGCCACAGGGCGTCTTGTATCTGTGCATAAACTCATTCGCAAATCTGTAATGACTCTTTCCTTAAAGTGACCCGCAGCAGGGTTTAAACAATAATAGGGGGCTTCTCCGAATGGCTGATACTCTTTAGATGCAAATTTATAAAATGTCTCTATTGACTCACCAAGAAAATGAATAAATAAAATATGACGCAAAGGATGAAAGGATTTACGGTGCTTTCGAGTGATGTTTTTAAGCCAGCAAAATGAATTTTCATAACTGACTGAAGATTGGACGACACTCAAAAGCTCCTCGCCATAAAACAACTGAAACTGCTCAGCTAACCTTTTTTGATCGACTTTTCCGTTAATATTTGAAAAACCTTTCTCTTTTAAAAGATATTGATAGGCTTTTTGGATGCCTTCAAATGTAAACAGGAAATCAGACGATATAAGTTCCTGACTTTGTCTAGCAATCATGTTTAAAAAAGCTTTAGTCTTGTCCGAATATGAAGCCTGTAGAAAAATACTTGGACAGTTATCTTTTGTGGCAGCAACAAATTTATGTTTTTCAGTGTTTCTGTATCTTACTGTTGAATCACATAAATAATCACCGTGTTTCAAACAAGTGAAAACACCTGGAAATTGATGTGATACATGCCAGTAAGGTTCCCCCTTCTTTTGCATGTCTTCTTGAAGGCATGTCGGACAAAACCGGAGAAACGTCCACTCCTGTACCACACTCGCTGCTATTCCCGTCATCGTATGAATAGCACCCGGTTGATTTCCTTCAACCATTGCCTGATATACTTTCTCTCTTACGGACTCCGGTTGAAAAGCTGTATAATAACGAAACAGCGTATGATTCAAAATAAGGTTGTCTAATGACTGTATGTCAAAGTGCCTGATGCGGTCATAAACCTGCTTTAATTGTGTTGGTAAATCTGGAACAGCCACAGCACTGGTCGTTCCAAACAATTCCTTCATCGTTTGTTTTGGACTGACATTTGCGGAATGAACATGATAACGAGCAAACCAGCTGTACAACAACTCATCTTCATAAAGTGTTGGAAAATAGGCATGCATTTGTTTTCCCCCTTAGATTGCAAAATCATCCAGTGGCGATTTGATGAAACCAGCTTCTTTTAAAGATTCATAAACTGATTTCTGATTCCTTTTTCCTTTATCTATTATCAATTGTAATTCGTTCTTCTTAGGGTTATCTCTTTTGGTTTTCTTTGTCTCTTTCTTCTCTGTGAACATTTGTAATGCTCGTCCAGTAACTTCAGCTTCAGCACTGCCGGGCAATTCATTGATGGCTTTGACTGCATATTTTTCGGCAAGTGAAGGTTCGATATTTAGGTTGATTAACGTTAGTATCACTTTTTTAATCAATGACGTTTTTTGCTCTTTTCGATTATTCGCTATTTGTTCCTTTTTCTTTTGAATGGACGCACGCAAATCAATTTTAGACTCGTGATGTTTCAAATAATCAGCAATGTCCATTGGCATAATATCTTCATACCTCTCCAGTTCAGACAATTGACCATCTTTTAGTGCCTTTAACATTGGCTGTACTAGCTTAAGGTCATCTTTAGCTACTTTACTTATAAGTAAAGGTGTTATTGTTTCTACCCCCGTTTCAATAGCTCTCCCTTGCGATAAAGCAAAAAGTTTTACGGCAATATCAATAATGCCTTGGCTCTCTTCATAAATCGCTTTATTAAGTTCATCTGTCAACTCGACTTTGTTTTGAAGCCATTGATACTCCCACATGCTTTCAATCAGCAAATCCCAATCATCATTTTTCTCCATTTGCTGCCACACCATATCACCCTGACCACTGCCTCTTCTGGCTTGCCTAAAGTCCTGCTGTAGAACGCTTTTAGCACGCATCGTTCCAATCATCATGACAGGTATTCCAATTTCGTTAACAAGGGTTACAAAGAAATTCATCATTTTTTCCGAGTTATTATCCCGAGTTGCCAGTAAATGTTGAATCTCATCTATTACAAGGGCTCCTACACAATGCAATCTAGCAATTTGCCCCATCCTTGTTACCATCGAACTGATGGAGTTTCTTCTACTTCCGAATCGTTCATAATAATTTGATCCTAGAAGTTGATCCATTTTCAAGAAAAAGTCCATACACAATGATTTCAGTGAACCGTCGTGAGGACAATTTAACTTCAACCAGACAACCTGGGTAATATTTAAAGGGTGCTTGTGTATAATTAATTGTGGATATAATGATAGGACTCGCTCAATCGCTGTTGTTTTCCCTATTCCTGAAAACCCCATTAATGTCATACTTGATGCAGTAGAACGTATATCGTTTTTTGTTTCTAATCCGTGTAACTGTTGATGCCCAGTCGCAAGGCTTTTAGTAAATTCAGGAGTTAACGGGTTTCGACTTATATACCCATGCCTTAATAGACGAGAAAAGCGTTGCTCTAAGTCCAAATGCTGCATAACCGGTTGAAAGAAACGGTTAAGTCTCGGTATAGCATGGTAACGAATATGAGTAGGTAGGAACCTCTCTTGTTCATCATAATTAGGATAATAACTGAGTGCATCAAAGGCTTCTTCCGGAGATAAAATATTAGGCAATGCTTCGATTAGTTGATTACCCTTGAAATCAATTACTTGCTGCTGTCTATAATTAGCTACTTCAGCACTGACTAACCGCTGTTCTTCACTCATCCCTTTCTTCCTTTCTTCTATTAAATAACTCCCTTACATTCGGCCTTGAAAAGTCTTGATTGTTTTCTTTATTGGATTGAAAAGAGAGTATTTCCGTTTCTTTCATTTGTTCTTCTTTGTCTTTTTCCAGTTGAAAAGCCTCTTCAGATTTCAGACTTCGCTTTTCATTTCTGCGGTGCTCCTTTATACTCCCTACTTTCTCCGCTTTGCTTAATGTTTGATCTTTTAATTTCTCTTTTCTTTTAGAAGCATTAGCTACGATCGATTCTACCTCAGCTATATAATCAACGTCTTTTTGCAGTTGCTGGTGACTCACACTTTGGGCTAATTGTTTTTCTTTTTCCACTAGATACATTACTTCCTCTAAACTTGAATGTTCATATCGTTTAGATGGTTCAAGCATAAAGCATTTATCATATTCATTGGAATAACTATCAATCCAATAGGCAATAGACATATCCCTTGGGTCATATGCAATCTCAACTTTCCATGATCCTTTTTGTCTAGCAGTTTCAAACCATAACCCTTTTACTGCCCGTTCACAACTGTAATAAATCCCCTTCATTCGGATACCTTTATACGTAACAGTTGCGGTTTCTCTTGGCATTAAATGTAACTTTACAATGTCCTCTGGAAAATACTTGAGTTTGCCCGTCCGATTTTCCATTCCCCAATTCCAAAGTTTAAGTGGAATAGGCAATACATCATCATGAACTAAATCCTCATCACGTACGTAATCTTTCAAATAGTGCTTTTGATTGTAGTATAAAATTTGCTTTATAATAATTTTTGTAAATTCATCTAATGTCAAAACTGCATCTAAACGATAATCCCTTGTACCACGCTCTTGAAAATCTTTATCTACATAACCAGGAAGCATTGGCTTAACTTTCATCTGAATCAAATCAAAATGCTTTTCAACTACTCCTTTCCAGTCAGCACGATATGGTGCAGCATTCTCAACATGAAGATTAAATGCCTCGATTAAACGTTCTACATTAAAACCTTCAAATTCACCCCTATCTGCCAATAGTATTTCAGGTAAGTGCTCACAAGGCCAATCATCTTTCGATATTTCAATGCCATACTGGGCGCAAAATTCCTGTTTATCCATTACTGTATTTGCTAAAGCCATCATAGCGCCAATCCAAGATGGGCCTTCCAAGCCTATATAATTACCTACAACCATACGACTGAAAACATCCATCACTAAGTAGATCACAGGACGTCCAATTATCCAGTTTGGATTGTGTTTTGAAATTAAGTACACGTCCCCAATCGTTGCGTCAATCTGATAACGGGATCCAGGTCCAAACACTTCTGAAAGTGAGGAGCCTAACACAGCTCGGTGATCTTTATTGTATTTTTTCCTTCCTTTTCGAGCATTCAGTGATTCCGGTACAGTATATTCTTTCTCATACCAGTAACGGAATTGGCGAATACTAGGCATTTTTTCTTCGTCTTGAATAATCACCTTCTCAATACCATTTTCATAGTAAATATCCTTTGCATAAAATTCTTTTACCATCATTTTATAAGCATCAGTTAATCTATTTTCTTTGGAGGTTAAATAATATTTTTCAAGGGCAACACGAAACAATTTCTTTGTTTTTTCATCTACATTAACACCTGTCGCCGCATATTTCGGAGGTCTACCTCTCTTTTTTGTTCCAGAAGTTCTTTCCTTACCTTTAGCTCCTGAGTTTTGATAGTCTGGTAAAAGAGCATTAATTGTTTTCCCCCTTTGCCAGTATTTGCACAAATACTTTCTTACAGTAGGGTAAGAAACACCATAGGTCTCTCTTGTTTTTTTTATATAGGTAGCTCTTATATTTTTTTCATAAATCCCAGGCTCGTCTAGAACCATTTCTTTAATGATTTGCCATGCTTGATCACGAGAATCAATGTGCTTCTGCGTGTATTCTTCAATGGTATTAACGATGAAGGGATCCTCTTTAAGTTTAATTAGACTTCCAGTAACAATCTCTTCCCTTATTTCTAAGATCATTCGTTTAACAGGAAGTGCCTTATCGTCGTTTAAATCAATGATATAAGCTATCGTATTGTTATCATCTATCCACAAAATACGGGATATTTTATCATTCGTAACATCCTGTAGAATTTCATTAATAAAGAAATTCATGTAGCCCACCTCTCTTCTTCGGGATCAGAGATAATACCTTAATAGTTGATAGGTCAGAAGTTAAATCAAACTTTTGTGTCATATCTAGTTTGACTAACTTTTTCGCAATAGAGTGACGGTAAAGGGCTAAAGCTGTTCCCTTTTCAAGGTGATAGTGTTCATCAAACTCTTTTAAAGCATTTAAAATTGTTCCGTTACCTGTTTTTAGTCTTTCTACAAGGATAGATATAAAGCTACTATCTGTAGTGTCAGCGAGTATATAAGAAGATCGCAGCCATTTTATATTTTCAATTATTGTTTTGGGAAGATCTTTTTCTGTTACAATAGCCCAATCAACATCTTGATTTTCCCAATATGCACGTTCAATTTCAAATTTTTCAATAACTCCAGAACTATTAAGCTCTTTTTCTGGTTTAATAGTTCTGGCAATATACTTAACTTTTGAATCATACCGTAATGTAATAAGAAAATCTGTTGTCATTACGATCGGGGTCTGTGTTGTAGATTCTATGGGGTGCGTAATGTTCATGTCTTCAGCAATTTTTGTGGTGATTTCCCTATTGATGGGAAACTGCTCTCTAATATCTATTACATTATCTGACCAATCAAGTAAGCAAAAATAGTTGTATTCAAGATCAGATAAAAGATGATGCTCACGTTCTGTTTTCCAACCGATGTCTCGATGAGCGCGACCACTGGACGGAACATCTTGAATCGTTATCCAAGGCTTATAATTTCCTAATTCTCCTTGGCCACGACCTTCTTTATAATAACGAGCTATTTTCTTTTCAGTCCAACCTGTTTGGCGTTTAGGCATATTAGCAACCTCCTTCTACATTAATAAAAAGGTAATTATATATCCAACTACTCCCGAGAGTACAGCTCCTAAAAGGAATATCAAAAGATTATACCCCCAATTTTCCTTCATTAATTCATACAACCCTTGTGGAGTAAAACCATAGATTTCTCTTAAAGTAGCATCGGTTTCTAAGTTATTTTCAATAATTCTTTCAACAATAATATGCAGTATATCCACCTTTCTTAATGTTGATTGGTGAAGCTTTACGAACTCCTTATTTTCAAATGCTTCCGCCTCAGCTGCACCACTGAGAAAATCCTTCTTGGTTATGTTATTTTTTTCAATTAATTTTTCAAATCTTGGATGTTCTTTAATGTAGGTTCCATAAATATCAACCATTTTTCTAGCCAAGTCATACTTATTATTGTCATGGATAATAGAAGGCGTTCCACCAAGAACGCTATACCGATGGTTAATGGCCTCAAATCCAAAATTAATATCTCTCATATTCCAATGGATCCATTTAAAGTTGATATGAGTTGAAACAAATTGATAAAATTCATCTAACATGGATTTTTCTAATTCATTATAGTGATCTTCAATGCTATTCAATTTACCTTGTTTCTCCGCCACTTTATGAATTGAAAAGGAAATAGTTTGTCCTGTATTGAAATACCTTACTGCAATAGATGTAATACGTGGCGTTCTCCCATCTTTAATATTATAAAAACTTTCGCAAGAGTAATGGATAATTAATAGATTAGAGTGTCTTTCTACTAGCTCATTTAGCTCCTTCAAAGCATTTTTTCTTCTTTTGATCCTGTATTTAGCATTAGCCACGTATTTATCACCTCATATTTTAATGCAATAAAAAACACACGTTCGATTACATTAATTATAATCGATAACGCGTGTTTTTTAAACATCTTTATTGTAAATTAAACAACTTTATTTGTAATTAAACGACTTTATTGTCACTCAACAAACTAATCCTTACGAATGTTCTTTTTATTCCACCGTAACACTCTTGGCCAAATTCCGTGGTTTATCGACATCACAGTCACGGTGCAACGCTGCATAATAAGCCAGAAGCTGCATTGGAATCACACTTACCAATGGAGTCAACAGCTCATGCACTGCCGGCAGTACAAAAGCATCCTCATCCTGCTCTAAGCCTTTTGAGCTGATAATAAGTGCATTTGCCCCGCGTGCAACCACTTCCTGCACGTTTCCACGAATAGAATAGTTTACATTTTCTTGTGTAGTTAAAGCAATAACTGGCGTACCATCCTCAATCAATGCGATGGTACCATGCTTCAGCTCTCCTCCAGCAAAGCCTTCTGCTTGAATATAGGAGATTTCTTTCAGCTTCAATGCTGCTTCTTGCGCAACATGATAATCTGTACTGCGGCCAATAAAGAAAGCATTGCGTGTTGTCGCAAAATAATCTCTTGCTAACTGCTCCAGCTCTTCTTTTTGGTTCGTAATGATTTCCATTGCATTCGCTACGATAGCCAGCTCCTGTAATGGATCAAAATCTAATTTAATACCTTTTACCCTTGCTGTATCTACTGCAAGAACCGCTAAAACAGCAATTTGTGCTGTATACGCTTTTGTGGAAGCAACAGCAATTTCTGGTCCAGCATGTAAAGGCAAGGTATAATCTGCTTCACGAGAAAGGGTTGATCCAGGCACATTTGTTAATGTCAGTGCTGGATGTCCTAATTCTTTGATTTTAACTAATACGGCACGGCTATCTGCAGTTTCCCCACTTTGAGAAATAAAGATAAATAAAGGTTTTTCAGATAGCAGCGGCATGTTATAGGAAAATTCACTTGCAACATGTACTTCTACAGGAATATTAGAAAGTTTTTCTAGAAACTCTTTTCCAACTAATCCGGCATGATAGCTCGTTCCTGCTGCAATAATATATATGCGATCTGCTTTTTGCATGGCTTTACGAATATTTTTTTCTAACTTTAATTCGCCTTTTTCATTCTGATATTCACGAATAATATTGCGCATCACAATTGGCTGTTCATCGATCTCTTTCAGCATGAAATGAGGGTATGTTCCTTTTTCTGTATCACTTGCATCGATTTCCGCTGTAAATGGCTCTCGGTTGATGACTTCTCCATCTAATGTCTGCACTTCTACAAAGCTGCGGTTGACAAGAACAATTTCTTTATCATAGATTTCCAAGTATTCGTTTGTTTCTTTCAACGTCGCCATAGCATCGCTGGCAATCAGGTTAAAACCTTCGCCTAAACCAACCAGCAGCGGGCTTTTATTTTTGGATACATATAAAGTTTCCTGATCTTCTGCATCAATCAGACCGATAGCATAAGAACCTTTCAGCAGGCTCATTGCTTCACCAAATGCTTTTTTGGTATTTTTATGTTTTTCATAAAGTTTTTCAATAAGCTGTACGATAACCTCTGTGTCTGTTTCACTCACAAAGTCAACATCTGCCAGATATTCCTTCTTCAGGTCTACATAGTTTTCAATAACCCCATTATGCACAATGGTAAAACGTTCTGTTGAGCTCTGATGTGGATGAGCGTTTTGCACACTTGGCACACCATGCGTCGCCCAACGCGTATGACCGATACCAATAGTCGCATCCTTGCTGTTATCTACTTCTTCGCGTAACGCTGCGATACGTCCTTTTACCTTTGTTACGTGTACGCCGTCTTCCCCTAAAGTCGCAATACCTGCAGAGTCATATCCGCGATATTCTAATTTTTCCAAGCCTGTTAATAAAATTTCTTTCGTATCATTTTGTCCAATGTAACCGACGATTCCGCACATGTCGATTTCCTCCTTGTTTGAAGGGGCAGAGACAAAAGACCGATTCGAAGCGAAGGGGCCTTGTTCTGCCCCTTTCTCGTGTTAGTTTTATAAATACGTGTGTAAAAAGTTGCCAAATTAGAAGCAAGAAGATCAAGGCGACGTCTTTTTTACGAACGCAGCGTATGCTTTTTGATACGTGAGTATCGGAAAAAAAACGTCAACGCAGAGATTCGCCGCTTATTATTTGGAGACTTTTTAAACTTCCTTTATAGACATCATTCTTTATCTCTTTGTTCATCAAGTCACCCTGATGGTTTAAAGATAAAGCAGCAGCTGCGATGGACAGCTGGGAGGCACCCGCCGAATAATTCGATAACCCCCGACCTCGTCAACTATTCTTCCTGACCGTCCGTAGAATAGTCCTGGCGCTTGTTATTATAGTTTCCTTTCGTGTTTCTCTGCTCCTCTCTCCTTTTATTTGCTCTTGTTAAACGGACTTCTTTCATTTGGAAAACAAGAACTTTCTATATTCTATCGGAAAGTCGTATTCAAGGTCAACCTTTTTCTTGCTTTCCGATAAGATAGTTTATGAAATCCTTCTAAAATGTTGCAGAATATCCACAAGTGACGGGAGGTATCCACCTTACAGAAGTGGATGGGAGAAGGTTTGAAGAGGGATGAAGCAGAGTGATATAATGAAAAACAAATGAAAAGGCTTTAAAGAAAATTTTAAAACCTCACCTGACAAAAGGAGCTTCCCCATGACAAAAATCATTTGGATCAACGGTGCTTTTGGAGCAGGAAAAACACAAACAGCGTATGAGCTTCATAGAAGATTGGAAAATTCCTTCGTGTACGATCCAGAAAATATTGGTTTCTTCCTAAATCAGAATTTGCCTGACAAGTTAAAAAAGCATGACTTTCAAGATTATAAAATGTGGAGAGAATTTAATCACAAGATTATAAAGTATATTGCTGAAAATGATAAAGAGCCAATTATTATTCCAATGACAATCACAGATAAACTTTATTTTGAAGAAATTACCGGAAGTTTGGAATCAGAAGAAATCCAATTATATCCGTTCGTTTTATCCGCATCAAAAGAAGTCCTTGAACGCCGGTTAAAGAAACGGCTGGAAAGAAAGAATTCATGGGGCTTCAGACAAATGGACCGATGTATAACACGTTTAGCTGATGAAGCATTTGGAATAAAAATACAAACAGACCATATATCCATTGACGGCGTTGTAGAAATCCTTGCAGCAAAAGCCAATGTAGTATTACAAGAAGATAACCGCTCCAATCTAAAAAAGCGATTGGACCGGATAACAACACAGATAAGACATATTCGATAATGTATAAATAAAAAAACATCAGCAAAGCTATGGTACCGACCCCCGAAAGTTAGAGTAGAAAAATCTAATTTTTGGGGGTGTTTTTATGGCCAAATATAATGAAGAATTTAAAATAAAATTGGTCACTGAGTATTTGTATGGGAACCTTGGATATATATCGTTGGCAAAAAAATATAATATGTCTAGCCCTAGTCCAATAAAAAATTGGGTAAGCTCCTATAAATCACAGGGAATGGGTGGATTGAAACGAAGAAAGACGAAGGAGGAGTATTCTGTTCAATTTAAATTAGATGCGGTACAATTTATGTTAGAAACAGGTGCTTCTTATCAAGAAACTGCTGTTCGATTTCATTTGAACAACCATTCCTTAATTGTACGCTGGATGAAAGCATTTCGTGAACAAGGAATAGAAGGCCTGAAACCAAGATCAAAGGGGCGACCTTCTATGTCTAAAAAACCGAATAAACAGAAGAAAAAGGAAGAAAAGAAATTAACACGCGAAGAAGAATTAGAACGCGAGAATGAATTACTGCGACTAGAAAATGCATACCTAAAAAAGTTGAGAGCTTTTCGGGAGGATCCGAATGCCTTCCACGAAAAGCACAAGCAAAGGTGGCATTCGAACTCAAAGAAGAAGGATTCCGATTAAAAGATGTCCTCTGTGTGGTAGGTATTCCTGAAGCAACCTACCATTATCACGTAAAGCATTTTGGCAGAGAAGACACGGATACAGCAATAAAAGAACTTATTATATTCCTGTTTAAAAAGTTTCATGAACGCTATGGTTATAAACGTATCACGAAAGAATTAAAGAAATTAGGGCATGAAATTAATCATAAAAAAGTGTATCGCATTATGCGAGAATTAGGTTTAAAATGTGTGAAATTTATGCGGAAATCCCGCAAATATAATTCCTATAAGGGAAAGGTTGGTAAAGTGACGAAAAATCGAATATCCCGCCGTTTTGACACACCTATTTCTCTTCAAAAACTAGTAACAGATATTACAGAATTCAAATGTCTTGGAGAAGAGAAATTATATTTAAATCCAATTCTTGACCTTTACAACGGAGAAATTATTGCGTATGAAATCAAGAAGCGACCAACGTTAGATCTTGTCATGGAACCTTTAAAAGAAACGATGGAGATCCTAAAGAATCGGGCAACCTACCGTACCACGCTTCATTCCGATCAAGGCTGGCATTATCAACACAACCAATGGGTGAAGACTTTAAAAGAAAATAAAGTATTCCAAAGCATGTCACGCAAAGCAACCTGTGCAGATAACGCTTCGATGGAGAATTTCTTCGGTATTTTAAAGCAAGAAATGTACCATGGAGAAGAATTGGTAAGTTATGAAGAATTAAAACAACAGATTGAAGAATATATCTATTGGTATAATCATGAAAGAGCAAAAGAAAAATTGGCTGGATTGAGTCCAGTCGAATATCGAACTCAATCCAGCCAATCAGCTGCATAACACAACTCTAACTTTTAGGGGTAACCACCTATCCCATTCGCAGCTTCACTGATGTTTTTTCTACTTATGCTTTTCCATAAAATCTAACATCCGCTTATAAACTTTAATCTCATTCTCTTTTTTAGAGAATCCATGACCTTCATCCTCCAGCACCAGGTACTCCACATCGCGGCCTTTATCCTGTAGCTTTTGGACAATTTGATCTGATTCTTCCTTCACCACACGCGGATCTTTTGCACCTTGGATAACCAGCATCGGCTTTGTCATGGTTTCCAAATAAGTCACTGGAGAATCAGTCACAAAACGCTCCTTATCACGCTCTGGATCGCCAAGCCATCTTTCCATAATCGGCTTCCAATCCGCCGGTACAGAATTGACGAAGGTAAATAAGTCGGACGGGCCAAAGATATCAATCACTGCTTTAAAATATTCTGGATGCCGCTCATGCAGGAGAAGCGCCATGTAGCCTCCATAGCTTCCTCCTACTAAGAATAGATGATCAGGGTCCGTAATCTTTTGATCAAACAGCCATTTGATGCCTTCCACATTATCGAGGCGCGGTCCATGCCCCCAATCCTGCTCGACGAGTTTCACAAAAGAGGAACCATAGCCTGTACTCCCGCGAAAGTTTGGTGCGAAAATATGATAGCCGCGATTGAGAATGCTTTGGAACATCGCACGGAAAAATTTCCGTTCTGCTGCCTGTGGCCCGCCATGTGGCCAAAACACAGTATACCCATTTGCATTTTCCGGTTTTGCCCTGAACAGAAGTGATTCGATTTCCATCCCGTCAAACGAAGCATATGTCACAATTTCAGGATCCACAAGCTCCTCTTCCGACACACCCAGAACACGATTATCTGTGAGCTGCTCCCATTTTTTACCATTTGTCAGACGATAAATGTTATCCGGCTTTACTGCGGATCCTCCAAGGAGATAAACTGCCCCTGATTCTGTTACAGTCACCTGATCAATTAAATCAAAAGGCTTTGTGATTTCTTTCAGCTCTCCTGATTTTACTTTATACTGATAAAACTTATCGACAACACCCTTTTCTGTCACTACATACAATGAATCGGATGATTTATCATATTTTACGGTTTCAATCGATTCTTCCTCCAGCTCAAGAACTTTTGAAAAGGCCTCTTGTTTCATATCATATTTGGCTAAATACATATATTCGCCTTCATAATCCGTCGGGAAATAAATGCTGTGATTATCCGTGAAAACCGGATCATAGGATACATGCACTTTTTTCGGATCAGGAGTAAGATAGATTTTCTCTTCCCCTTTTTCGATGAATATATTATTATACGTGTTCGCAAACACGCTTTCGTATATTAATGTCTCTTCATCTTCCGATACACCTGCCAGTGTAGTCGGCGCTCCTTCTCCCTCTGCTAACAGCTCATCTTTATCTGTATCCAGATGGCGCACATGTGTGTTTAAAAAGCTCGGATTATTTTTAGAGGTATTATAATAAATTCGTTTTCCGTCCTTGCTCAGGTGTGCAAACAAGTATTTTTCGTCCTCTGCTCCCGTAATCAGCGGCTGCGGTAATCCTCCCTCTGGAGGCAGGGCGTAAATGTGATAATTTTCATCCCCATCTGCATCAAAGCTGTTAAAACATACTTCCCATTTGGATCAAACTGAATAAATGAGGAGGATTCATCCTTTTGAGAAAACTGAAATGGATACGTATGCTCTTTACTCAAGTCTAATGCCCATAAATTACGTTTACCGCTTAAGTTCGTTGAAAATACCAGCTTTTTTTCATCCTTGCTCACTTGGAAATGATCGATACTATACGTATAAAAGAACTGTTCTACTTTCGGTTTAGGAAATCTTATCATTCTGCCCGCACTCCCTTTTATCTGTATTTTCTATATTATACCACTATTTATAAAATACACCATACACTCTGGTCTTTCTTCCTCTAGTAGTGCGGAAAAGTAAAACTATATTTAATTCAAGCTACTTTGATTGTCATTTTATCATTTGAATTGTAAAGTGATATAGAGAGGAGAATTTGAGACGATACATGCAGAAAATAACACGCCATTTACCTATCTGCCTGTAGCTCACTTCCTCCCCCAAAGCAATTTACTTCAAATACATTTTTTAATAGATAGGTTTAACCTTAAAAATCTAAAACAATGGAGGAGCATAAGTATGGAACAATATCGCATTGACCAAAAGAAAGGAATGGAATTTGGGCTTTATACGCTGGGAGATCACTTAACCAACCCTTTCACAGGAAAACGGATTTCGGCACAGCAGCGTCTTCAGGAAATTATCGAATTAGCAAAGCTGGCAGAACAAGCAGGGTTAGATTTTTTCAGTGTCGGAGAAAGTCATCAGGATTATTTCACTACGCAGGCACACAGCGTGGTATTGGCGGCGATTGCGCAGGCGACAGAAACCATCAAACTGGGCAGTTCATCAACGATTATCAGTACCTCTGACCCCGTTCGGGTTTATGAAGATTTTGCTACGATTGATTTAATTTCTAATGGACGTGCCGAAATTATTGCCGGAAGAGCTTCCCGAATTGGGCTATTTGAATTATTAGGGTATGACGTACAGGATTATGAAGCGTTATATGAAGAAAAATTTGATTTGCTGCTGCAGATTAATGAAAAGGAAAAGCTCAGCTGGGAAGGGAATTATCGTGCACCCTTAAAAGATGCACATGTGCTGCCCCGTCCGAAAGATAATACACTGCCCATCTGGCGTGCAGTTGGCGGAACCCCGGCCAGTGCGATGAAGGCAGGCTACGCCGGGGTACCGATTATGCTGGCAACACTTGGCGGTCCGGCCAGTGCTTTTAAAAACGTCATTGATGCGTATCGGGAAACAGCTGAAAGAAGCGGACACCAAACAGAAGCACTTCCTGTCGGCGTCACCGGTTTTTTCCATGTGGCAGAAACAAGTCAGGAGGCATTGCAGCAAATGTACCCTTATATCAATGAAGGAATGAAGCTGACGAATGGACAAGGGTTTCCGAAGCAGGCATTCGCACAGGCAAAGGATAAGCGCAGTGTCATCAATGTCGGCAGTCCGCAGGAGGTTATTGAAAAAATCCTCTATCAGCATGAGCTGTTTGGACATCAGCGCTACTTAGCGCAAATGGACTTTGGCGGTGTTCCATTTGAACAATTGGCTAAGAATATTGAAATGATTGGCACGGAAATTTTGCCTGCCATTCGTAAGTACACTGGCAGGAATCAGGAGGATTAGCACATGAAGATCATTGGTTTATCCGGATCCATTGTCGGTTCGAAAACTCGGACGGTTATGGATGCTGTCGCAAAAGAAATTGCTGAAAAATATCCAGAAGCAGATTTTCAGCTGATTGATTTAAAAGATTATGATTTGCAATTTAGTGACGGTCGGAACTATCTCGATTATTCCGGAGACACCGCCTGGGTCACCAGGCAGGTGATGGAGGCAGATGTGATGATTATCGGCACGCCGGTATTCCAGGCATCGATTCCGGCAAGCTTAAAGAATATTTTTGATTTGCTTCCTGTTGGGGCATTTCAGGATAAGACCGTAAGCTTTTTCGTAACCGCAGGCTCTTCCAAGCATTATTTAGTTGCTGATCATCAATTAAAGCCAACTTTATCCTATATGAAAGCACAAATAGTACAAACCTTTGTTTATGTTGAAGAAAAGAGCTTTCAACAAAAGAAGATCGTCGATGATGATGTTTTCATTCGATTAGAGCGTTTGATTGAGGACACCATGGACACGTATGAAGCCAGCGAAATCATCCGGAAAAAGAAAGAGGATTCCTATGGATTCTAAGAACTAAAAAAACGCATGGATGGGTATTTCACCAAAAGTTAGATTTACTCCTCTAACTTCAGGATTGGTACCATGGGCATCCATGCGTTTTTTTACTTTAGGTACATGATATTGTTAAGCACCTAAATGATTTTCAATGACTTTTACGATTCGTTCTGCATAGGCCTGGCAATCTTCCTCTGTCTTTGCCTCTACCATGACACGCACAAGCGGTTCTGTTCCAGATGGGCGGACTAAAACGCGTCCATTCTCTCCCAATTCCTCTTCCACAGCTTGTACTTCATCTAAGATGATTGGGCTGGTCAATGCTTCATTCTTATCTGTAACCCGAACATTGATCAATGTCTGCGGGAAAATAGTCATTTCGTCTGCCAGTTCTGAGAGGGTCTTGCCTGATTCACGCATTACATTCACAAGCTGCAATGCAGATAACAGACCGTCTCCTGTAGTAATATAATCTAAAAAGATAATATGGCCGGATTGTTCCCCGCCTAGGTTATAGTCGTTTTTACGCATTTCTTCCATGACATATCGGTCACCGACTGCCGTCTTATCGCTTTTCAGACCAGCTTCTTCTAATGCCTTATAAAAGCCTAAGTTACTCATGACAGTGGATACGACAGTGTCCTTACGCAGCATCCCAATTTCTTTCAGGTATTTTGCGCAGATGAACATGATTTTATCGCCGTCCACGATGTTTCCTTTTTCATCCACAGCAATCAAGCGATCACCGTCTCCATCAAAAGCCAGTCCGACATCCGCTTCTTTATCCAGCACATATTGCTGTAGCCCTTCCGGATGGGTAGAACCGACACCATCATTAATATTCAGGCCGTTCGGTGTAGAGCCTATGGAATGAATGTCAGCCTCCAAATCTGCGAATAGATGTGTAGCCAGGCTGGATGTTGCTCCATGTGCACAATCCACAGCGATACGTATTCCGTCAAAATCGTTATCAATCGTATCTTTTAAGAAGGACAGGTATTTCTGTCTGCCTTCAAAATAATCACTCACTGATCCGATACCAGCGCCTGTCGGGCGAGGCAGATCATCCTCTTCTTGTTCTAATAAAGCTTCAATTTCTGCTTCCTGAGCATCTGTCAGCTTGAATCCATCTGAACCGAAGAATTTAATCCCGTTATCTTCTACAGGATTATGGGATGCAGAAATCATCACCCCTGCCTGCGCGCTCATTGCTTTTGTTAAGTAAGCGACCCCCGGCGTTGAAATAACACCCAGCCGCATTGCTTCTACACCTGTTGACAGCAGACCTGCGATCAACGCGCCTTCCAGCATATGTCCAGAAATACGTGTATCCCTGCCGATTAAAACGCGCGGCTTTTCACTGCCTTTTGTTAACGTATATCCGCCAAAACGGCCGAGCTTGAATGCCATTTCAGGAGTCAGCCCTTCATTTGCTACTCCCCTGACACCGTCTGTTCCAAAAAATTTACCCATTATTATATCTCTCCTTTGACCATACAATATACAACTATTCTTCTGCTGTTTCAGCCGGATCGATTATTTCCACCGTGACTTCTTCCACATTTCCTGTGGCAGTGACATCCTCAGGAGCTTCAATGTCAATAGGCACGTCATGCTCTCCTGATTCTAAATCAGATAAATCCAGTACGGCGTTGATATCATCTGCCGTTAAACCATTGACCACCGATGCATCTCCTGTCACTTCCACTTCTAATGCAGGATCTGCATAAGATGCTTCCAATCCATTTGCTAAGCCTTCTTCTTCTAAAGCTACATTCTCGATTACATTTGCTCCTTCTACTTCTACCGTAACTTCTACCTCTTCTGTCTCCGGCGCTTGCACGTTTTCCGGTAAATCAAGCGGTACTTCAACTGTGCCGGATTCTTCAATCTCGGATAAGTCCAGCGGCTCGGTAGTCACTTCTGAAATATCCTCCAGCACGTCACTTTGAGAGTAAATCTCCACTTCCTCTTCATTTGGAGAAATAGAGTCCAGCTCAAGGTCTTCTTCCAGCTCACCTGTTGTCTCTACAGAGAGCGGTACAGACTTGCTTGGATTGTCGACTTCTACAGAGACCTGAACACTTTCAGGGTCTAATCCGACATTCAATTCATTTCCTTGTACATCATATACACTTATCGGAAGCTCCCGATTATTAATTGACTCATCGACACCTTCCATATTCACATAGGCCCTTACAGAGCCAATCGATTCAATGACACTTGCTGAGCTTGTGATCGTTATCGTTTCCGGATCGACACTGTAATCGACCACTTCGTAACCATCTGCCATCAGGTCTTGATTAATCAGATCAGCAGTTACAGTAAACTCTTGAGATGCCCGTTCTTCAATGGTGACTTCTGCTGTTTTCGGCTCAATAAATACTTCCACATCTCCTGCTATATTATGCTGCAGTTCAACAACATGCGTTCCTTCTTCTAACCCTTCTAAGTCAACGTACACATCAAAATTACGTTGAAGTATGTACGGTGTCATACTGCCTCGATTCCCTTGCAAAGTGACATCGACCTCTTCTGGAACATCGCTGACAACATAGCTGTCGCGGTCAATACGGATATCCACTGGAATTTGTTCCAAGGTTTCTGTGGAAGTGGTTGAACCAGAAAATGTTGAATCGGAATTTGGTGTTTCGGACACATTGACAAAAGCATAGAGTGTTACCGCAAAAGCTAAGGAAAGAATACGGACAAACCACTTACTCTTAAACCAATTATCCACGCTTACCAGTCCTCCGTTTCCATGATTTTTTTTCAGAGGCTTTCGGCACGATTGATAAATGCGTTAAAAGCATTTCTCTTAATTTTTCTTCATCGATATCACGATGCAGCTCTCCATTTTTTGTACAAGAGACGGCACCTGTTTCCTCAGAAACAACAATCGTTAACGCATCTGTTACTTCACTGATTCCCATTGCAGCACGGTGCCTTGTTCCTAACTCCTTGGAGATAAATGGACTCTCAGATAAAGGCAGGTAGCAAGCCGCAGCTGTTATCTCTTCATTTTTTATAATCACTGCTCCATCATGAAGCGGTGTATTTGGTGTAAATATGTTTGTCAGAAGCTGGTGAGTAAGCTTTCCGTTGATTGGAATCCCTGTTTCCGCATAATCCCCAATTCCTGTTTCTCTTTCAATGGAGATAAGCGCACCAATTCTTCTTTTACCCATATAATTACAAGACGTAACGATAGCCTCAATTTCATTTTGTATAATTTCTTCTGCAGAGCTTCCCGATCTGGCGAAGATATTTCCTCGTCCCAGCTGCTCTAATGCTCTTCGCAGCTCCGGCTGGAATAAAATAACAATTACAATAACTCCCCAATTAATAACTTGGCCTGTGATAAATTGGATGGTTTGTAAGTTTAACAGCATACTTACTCCCCACACAACCATTACAACTGCTATTCCCTTTAACAGCTGAATAGCCTTTGTTCCTCTGATCAGCATGATTAATTTATATAATACATACCAGACGAGAGCGATATCAACGCCAATTCGCAGCAGATCTAAAAAGTCAAATCCCCCATCAAGCATGTGCACACATCCTTTACCCAATAGAATTACCTGTTTGTTTTAAACATTATCTTAAAAGCAATTATTTCTCACGGAGAACTGCCCGTAAAATTCCCGCCTCTAAATAGAGAATGGACTCGGTTTATTTAAGCAGGAGATAACGTGAGTCAGCTCTCTGAATCCTTCAGCGGAGGGAAAGAACAAATTCCCGCTGAAGAAAGTTTCGTTTTATATTAACATGAACTATTATGAATTACAGTCGATAATTATTATATCATAAATTTGTAAAAACAGACCTGTCTGTAGTTTATTATTTTCTTTAGAAAATGGAACATCCATTAAAATGTGTGTTGGAAAAACATGCCAGATTTGATCACTCCAACATCCTGAACCAGCTGTTTTTTCATGATCAATGGAACAGGCATGTTTTACCCCATTATGACAGTTTCTTTCGCCCAAAAAAAGAGAGCGACATCATCTCGCTCCTTTTTTCATTGTTTTATCTTAAAATGCGAATAATCCTTTAAAGAAATTCTTTATATGATACCATATCCACTCAAACGTTTGGTCTATGGTTTCCAGCTCTCCGTTGACTCCTCCTGCAGAGGCCATCAGGCCGCCGCCTTCAAGCTCCGATTCGCCGTCTAAAAGCTCTCCATTAAACAAGGTAACATTGCCGTCAACCGTTCCGAGCACTAATAAATCACCGTTTTTCACGTAGACGTCTCCGGAAACAGTGACACCCTCCGGCACAATCACAGTGTCTCCATCAACGACAAGCTCTTCCTGTGCAGAAACAACAAGCTGATCCGTTCCTTGATTAAACGTGGATGAAAGACTGCCTATCATCAACAAGAAGAAAATGGCTGCTGCAACAAGGATTGGATGATGTTTAAACCAGCGCTTGTACTTTACCGATTTCTTTTCTGTCGGCAATTTATTCATAACGTTTTCTGTAAAACCAACCGGGGCTTCCATCCGTTCCGCACTTTTTATTAAAGCAATGGTTCGATGAAGCTCATGAAAATGCTTCTGACAATCTTCACAATCCTCCAGATGCCTTCTTAGTAAGCTTTCTTCGTCTGCGGAAATATCCCCATCTAAATAGTCATGCATTTTTTTTATATACTCTTTATTGCAGCTCACATCAAGCACGCTCCTTTACACATGTCGAAGCCTTTTTCTCAAGGCCTCTCTTCCACGATGAATCCGCGTTTTTACCGTACCAAGAGGAACATCAAGAATTTCACTGATTTCCTTTAGTGAAAATTCTTCCAGGTACCTGAGCATGATAATACTCCGATATTTAGAAGGAAGCTGAGAAATTTCATGATGAATATACCGCTGCAGTTCTCTGCTCTCTACTTCTTCCCCAGGCAGACGTTCCGTACTGGCAAGCTGCGAATACATATCCAAACCTTCTGTCCCTTTTACTTCTGCATCAAGATGAAAGTCCGGTTTACGCTTGCGCATGCGGTCAATGGTTAAATTCGTAGCTATGCGGTATAACCATGTAGAGAATTTTCTGCTCTCATCAAATGAATCAATATTCACATATGCACGTATAAACGCTTCTTGTGCAATATCTTCCGCTTCGTGCTTATTACCCAGCATACGGTAGCAGTGCTGGTATATTTTATCTTGATAAAAGGATACAACATCCGAAAAAGCAGATTGGTCTCCTTTTTTAACTTCCATAATCTTTTTCTTTATAAATTGGTCCATCTAATTACCTCCGCACTATGCGGTACTCTCTATACGAAACAACCGCTTGTAAGGTTTCACATTTTAAAAAAGAATGTTTATTTTTTTTCCGACAGGGTATATCTAACGATAAGTATACTAAAAAAGGAGTGAAATTTGTGGATAAAAAATCGTTATTCATGGAGATTGAACAATGCAGAGAAGAAATGCTGACATTGTCTGAGAAGCATGGATTAGACTCAGAACCTGTCTTGTCCACAAGCGAAAAATTGGATGCATTAATCTTTGCTTATTTAAAAAAATCCTCTTAAATCATCCTTACTCTATTTTTAAAGACATCTCCTGTGTATGTCTTTTTTTGTTACATTTCCTACCCACAAACATCTCTATGTAAATTTCCCCTAACCAACTATATCTCTATGAATAATAATATCTTATTTTGTCCTTCACTTCATTAAACATTTTTTATTTTTTATAAGAAACTTGAAAATATTTGAAAGATGGTATCAGGATTCCTGTGATTTACATGCAAAAAGAAAAGAACCGATTTACAATGCATCGAATTGCAAAACGGCTCTTCTTTGTTGTTTCTAAAAATTCTTAAACAGAATCATTCTCTTTCATTACTGTCTCTCCGCCGATAAAAGGAGATAACGTCAAGGCTTTAATTCCTGCTTCTTCCCAAGCAAGTGCTAACTGCTCTGCTGCTTCCTGCGAAGGCATAAAAGCAATTCCGCAATCTCCGCCTCCAGCTCCAGAAGGCTTCCCAGCGCCTCCTAAATCCTCTGCCAAGTTACATAAGACGGTTAAATCAGGTGTCTCAATATTTGTATTTGCTGCTTTCCCTACTTGATTCAGCGCTTTTCGATTAGCCTTTATCCCAGCAAATAATTGATTGATACCATTATCTTTTGCGCCAGTTAAAAATTGAGATACGGCATGTTCACTATCTTTCAGAAATGCCGCATATGCTTCCGCATTATTTATTTTCAATAATCGCACCTGGTTCACTAAATCTTTCGTAGATGCGGCACTGCCTGTCCAGCCTACACAAAAGTAAACATTCTCTGGCAGCGTAATCGGCTTCGTTTTATAATATTTCCAATCCTTCTCTACGACTTCTGAAACAGAATCTGCTTTCTGGTATGCTTCAAGAAGCCAATCTGCTTGAAAAGAAGAGAATTGAAGCAGTCCGCCATAAGTGGATGCAGCGATATCTGCTCCCGATCCGTTCCCTTGCGTAATCACATGCGATATCGCAGCCAAACGGAATATGATATCTTTTTCAGCCAATCGCGGAGCCTGAAAACGTAAGACTCCCGCCACGATAGAAGTAACAATTGCTGCACTGGAGCCTAATCCATATTTCACGCCAGAGGCATCATCCAGCTCACTGCGTGTAGAAACATGCATTGGAAGAACTGGCAGTCCTTGTTCTTCCAGATAACGATAAGTGACCCGGAGTGCACCCTTTACAAAAGACAGCCGGGGGTCATCTGATTCAATATGTATATCTGTCTCTCGCCAAGACCATGGGACCTTATGAAGAGAAAAGTCCGAAAGAGTCAGCTGGTGGCTATCGGCTTCCGATACCGTTGCATAAACAAAACGGTTCACAGCCATTACTGCCAGATTCTGATAAGGCTCTAATACGGCAAACTCTCCCGCAATCATTAATTTTCCTGGTACTTTGACCGTGATTGATTTTGCCACCATATTATCCTCCTATCTATAACTTATTCCGCTTCCAGGCTTGCTGATAATGATATCTTCCACGCCTTCTGTGGCCTGCAGCTGTTTTTTTAATTTATCTTCATCTTCTGGTAAATATAAAACTTTGACATTTGGGCCAGCATCAATCGTAAAAAAGGCAGGAATCCCTTGTTCTCTTAAGGATTGTACCGTCTGCATCACACGCATTGTCGTATCCTGCCAGTAGGTAAACGGCGGGTTCGCTCCCAATGTGGTTGCATGCATTCGCATGCAGTTCGCCTCTGCGACACTCCCCATTTTCTCAAAATCTTTTACTTTAATGGCCTGTTTTATTTCTTGCAGATCCTTTGCTGTCTGCTCTAGCCAGCCTGCATAAAAAGGAGATGTTTCTACGGTACGGCGCATCCCCTCTCTGCTTGAGACCTTTTTCTCTGTTTTTGACAAGACGACAGCAGCAATGCGAATATCCCAGTGTGACTTATCAGCAATTTGCACAGCAAACGAATCGGAGCCATCTTCCCGTTCCCCCATTTGCCATTCAACAAAACCGCCGAAAATCGAACGGGAAGCAGAACCAGAGCCTTGACGAGCCAGCCTCGATAATTCCGTATCATCTAAGGAAAGTCCGATTGCTTTGGAGCTTGCTGCAGCTAATGCTGCAAGACCAGATGCAGAGGAAGCAAATCCGGCAGCAGTAGGAACATGATTCACAGATTGAACCTGTGCATAGATTTCCTTTCCAGAAAGAGCACGCACCTTATCTAAAAATACCGCTACCTTTCCAAGCGCATCTCCTTCTACATTCTGTTCATTCAAACGAAAGGAATCTTTTTTTAACCCTTCCTGAAAATGAACGGTTGTCTCTGTAGAAAAACCATCTAATGTCACGGAAAGGTTACTGTTGGCAGGAAGAATCAATGATTCATTCCGCTTCCCCCAATACTTGATTAAAGCAATATTCGTATGCGCTCTTGCTGTTGCCTTCATATTATTTGAATCTCCTTTTCTACAATCCCTGTCAAATCATTCTTTTCGTGCGGCTCCATTTAGCGGGGGAAAAACCCCGCTGAATGAAGTATCACTTTATTTTTTCAGAACAAATGGCCAGACTGCCGCTGCGCCAAACCGGCGTAATTTTTCTGCCAGCTGCTTTGAATGAACTTCATTTTGCGCAAGCGCAATGATACAGCCGCCATTTCCGCCGCCTGTCAACTTCGCACCCAAAGCCCCTTCTTCCCGGGCAAAGCGAATCAATTTATTTAAACCGGCATCACTGACTCCTAATGCTTCCAGTTCTTTTTGTGCTTCATTTAACAGTTGACCTAAAAACTGTTTACTTGCTTTTTCTAATGCATCTTTTGCATGATGCGTTAATGCTCCGATCCGTTCTATTTTGGAATGGATACGCTGCGGAGCGGCTTTTAACAGATTTGCTACCGATTCAACCGATGTACGTGTATCCCCGATTCTGCCGGAGTCTGCAACAATAAAATGCAGGTCTTCTCCTAATTCAATGTGCTCAACAGGACTTCCTTTTTTATACCACACTGGTTTATCGGAAGTGATCGTTAAGGTATCCAGCCCGCTTGGCGCTCCATGCGCATAGGTTTCTGCCACATTCGCTAATTGCAGCAAATCTTCTGTCGAGCATTCCTTATCGCAATAATGGAATAAAGAGCGAATAATAGAAATAGCTACAGATGCACTTGAACCAAGACCCTTTCCTGGCGGTACCGAAGAATTAATCCGTATTAACAAATCTTTATAAGGAATCCCGAGATATTCACAAGAACTAGAGACACATTCTACGATTCCTTCCAGCTCTTTCGGGGCATGCCGCAATGGTCCATGATAAAAGGCACTGTCCATTTTCACCGCTCCAGGGACATACTCAATTACCGTCTCTACGCCAATTAAAGGAAATGGAATAGCAATTGCCGGCTGTCCGTGTACAACCGCATGCTCTCCAATTAAAATGACCTTACTATGAGCTACGCCAATAGCTGTTTTTTCCGACGCTGTTACTTTTTCTGCACTCATTGTTTATACTGTTCCACCAATTCTTTAGCTTTTCCCACACGGATTTCTTGTTGTTCTACTAATTGTTTTGCTATCACATCAATCATCTCCCCAGTTGCTCCGCCAGCTATCGCAACAGAACGTGAATGAAGCGCCATATGCCCTTTTTGAATCCCATCTGTCGCCAACGCTTTGAGCGCTCCAAGATTTTGAGCAAGACCAACTGCTACAATTACCTGCGCAAGCTCTTCTGCTGATTCAATTTGCATAACGGATAAAGAAAAATCAGCTAATGGGTGCACACGAGTCGCTCCCCCGACAGTTCCTACCGACATTGGCAACTCAATTTCACCAACGAGATTACCTTCTTCATCCTTTGACCACATAGTCATGGAGCCATAATGACCATTTCTGGCAGCATAAGCATGTGCTCCTGCCTCTACTGCCCGCCAATCATTTCCTGTCGCAATGACAACAGGATCAATCCCGTTCATAATCCCTTTGTTATGCGTTACCGCACGATACGGATCAGAGGCAGCAAATTCATACGCATGGATGACACCATCTCTGACCTCTTCTCCAGCAAACGAACCTGTTTTTAGCAGGTGCGGAGGAATCACGCATTTCGCTGTAACAAGGCTGCGATCGGCATAGTTCGATAAAATACGCAAATGCACTTTTCCTTTGGTTATTTCTTCTACAATCGGCGCAATCGATTCCACCATGGTATTAATCATATTCGCTCCCATGGCATCACAGGTGTCTACATAGATATGCATGACCAGCATTTTGCTATAAAACGATGCATCGTCCTCATTCAAAAGCCGTACATCTAAATCTTTCACACCGCCGCCACGACTGACAATGCTTGGGTAGGCATCATCGGCAGCTTTCATTAATGTATCTTTTTGATGAAGGATTTGCTGCTTTGCTTCTTGAAAATCCGGACATCCAACCACCTGAATCTGCCCTATCATCAGTCTTTCTTTTGATTCTGTCCGAAAACCGCCAGCCTCTCTGACTATCTTCGCAATATGACTGGCAGAAGCAACAACAGAAGCTTCTTCGATAGCCATCGGTACTACATATTCTTTCCCGTTTATCAAAAAGTTTAATCCCAATCCGAATGGTAATTGATAGGTACCAATGACGTTTTCAATCATATTATCTGCTTTTCCTACCGTAAGCGCATCGGCGTTAGACAAATTTTGCGTTTCTGCATCTGTTAGAGTAAAGGCCTCACGTAATAATGCCCGCCTTTCTTCTACCGTCATATTATAAAACCCTGGTATCCTTGAAGAGGTCATGCCTAGCTCATCCTTTTTATTTATCATATCTGAAATATGCTTTTTTATTACAATGTACTAAAATAAACTATTTTGATTATAACACGAATTCTATCGTTTTTTCATTCAGAAGATACTTATTTCGTGACTGGAACTATGTTCGCAGCATTACCGTAATGCATTGGTGTTTCCAGCTTCTAACATATACCAAAAACGCTGGACTGCTCAGACTATGGCAGGCTCTTTACTAATGGCGAACTGTTGTTCAAATAATATGAGATTTTTATCCTGATAAAGAAAAAAACGAGATAAAATTATCCCGTTTTTCTGTGTTTTATACTTGTCATACTTGTAGTGAGCCATGAAGGATTCGAACCTTCGACCCTCTGATTAAAAGTCAGATGCTCTACCGACTGAGCTAATGGCTCCTATGATAAGACAGGTCATTATGTATAGTCCCCTGTCCATAAAAAAATACTATTATCAGTAATAGTATTATCATGTATTTCTTCTAAAAAATAAAAATGGCTGGGCCACCAGGATTCGAACCTGGGGTACACGGGATCAAAACCCGATGCCTTACCGCTTGGCTATGGCCCAATAAAAACATGGTGGAGGGGGGCAGATTCGAACTGCCGAACCCTGAGGGAGCGGATTTACAGTCCGCCGCGTTTAGCCACTTCGCTACCCCTCCATAATATTGTTAACCATATTATCAATTATATACATGAAAAAATGGTGCCGGCCAGAGGACTTGAACCCCCAACCTACTGATTACAAGTCAGTTGCTCTACCAGTTGAGCTAGGCCGGCATGATGGTGGAGGATGCAGGGCTCGAACCTGCGACCCCCTGCTTGTAAGGCAGGTGCTCTCCCAGCTGAGCTAATCCTCCATTTGGTGACCCGTACGGGATTCGAACCCGTGTTACCGCCGTGAAAGGGCGGTGTCTTAACCGCTTGACCAACGGGCCATAATGCGTTTCTGAGAGGCTTTTTGAAAGCATCTCTCGCAAACTGACGAATTTTATTATATCGAGGAACCAACCGTTTGTAAAGGGAAAAATGAAAAAAACTTTATTTTATTTTTCAAAAGCCGCTAAAACGCTCCTCAAAACCTGTTATAACAATATTTCCAGAGCTTAATATTTCTTATTTTGACTCGTTTCTTCTATAGTATAAAACCAGTGGCAGTATCTATTTTTCTATAGCAGGAAAACCCTGACACTCTTAATTAGAAAAGAAAAACAGTATATAACTTTATCACCTGGTACTAATCCGTTATAATAGATGCTAAGTTAAATGTTGAATGGAGGATACGTATGACAAAATTATTAGAAGGTAAAAACATTGTTGTAATGGGCGTCGCTAACGAAAGAAGTATTGCTTGGGGTATTACAAAATCTCTACATAATGCCGGAGCGAACCTTATTTTCACCAATAGACAGGAAAGATCCTACAAAAAATTAGTAAAACTTTTAGAGAAGCATGAAATTGAACCAAAAGCAATCATCTCTTGCGATGTTGAATCCGATGAAAGTATCCAGGGAGCCTTTAATGAAATAAAAGAAAAAATCGGCGTGATTCACGGCTTGGTTCACTCTGTTGCCTTTGCTAAACGGGAAGACCTGCAGGGTGAATTTGTCACTACTTCCCGCGATGGTTTCCTGCTTGCTCAAGAAATCAGCGCTTATTCCTTAGTAACCATAACAAATGCTGCGAAGGAACTGATGACTGAAGGCGGTTCGATCGTTACCCAAACTTACATCGGAGCAGAACAAGTCGTTCCCGGCTATAACGTGATGGGTGTTGCTAAAGCTTCTCTGGAAGCAAGCGTCCGCTACTTAGCTGAAGATGTGGGCAAAGACGGTATTCGCGTGAACGCTGTGTCGGCCGGTCCAATCCGAACACTCTCTGCAAAAGGAGTAGCTAACTTCAACGAAAAATCTCAAGTTGTGGAAGAAAAAGCTCCGCTGCGCCGCAACATCGACCAAGAGGAAGTTGGAGATGCAACATTATTCCTTCTTAGCGAACTGGCACGTGGAATCACCGGCGAAGTATTGCATGTAGATGCCGGATTTAATATTATTGGCGGCTAATCTCTCAAAAACTGTCTCTCTTCATTATTTAAGAAGAGGCAGTTTTTTTTATTAAATAAATCCATGTTCTCTACTACGTTTAATCACTTTTTATTCCGGGAACAAGTAGTAATGGATATTCAAAAAGGCTGATAACGTGTGTTGAATATTCTTTATTGAAAAACAAGCAAAGGGGTGGAGAAAATGTATAACTATATACAGCATTATATTAACGGTCAGTGGGTTGATTCCACTGGAAACGAAACAATTGATGTAATCAACCCTGCAACAGAAGAAAAAATTGGTGAAATCAGCTCTGGTACCAAAGAGGATCTTGATAAAGCAGTTCAAGCTGCACGGGATGCTTTCCCAGCATTTTCACAAACAACCAAAGAGGAACGTGCTGATTTATTAGACCGTATCGCAGATGAATATGAAAAACGAAAAGATCAATTTATTGAAGTTATCATGGCTGAGCTTGGCTCTCCAGTAACATTTACAACCAACGTGCAGTATCAGATGGGATTAAATCACTTCCGGACAGCAGCAAAGCTCGTACGTGATTTTGACTTCACAGAAAACCGGGAAAACTCCTTTATTCAAAAGGATGCGATTGGCGTCGCTGGTTTAATCACGCCTTGGAATTTCCCGACAAATCAGGCGTCTACAAAGCTCGCTAGTGCGTTTGCAGCAGGCAGCACCGTCGTATTAAAACCATCAACAGAAACACCTTTCGCAGCTGTCTTATTAAAAGAAGTGTTCGAAGCTGCCGGTGTTCCAAAAGGCGTATTCAATCTGGTAAACGGTACTGGCTCTACCATCGGTAACGGCATCAGCTCTCATCCAGATATCGACTTTGTCTCTTTTACAGGCTCCGGCGGCGTAGGTACGAAAATTATGGAAAACGCCGCTCAAGATATTAAAAAGGTTTCCTTAGAGCTTGGCGGTAAATCGCCAATTGTCGTATTGGATGATGCAGATGTGGATTATGCTGCAAAAACAGCTATTTCCCATATCGCCGGCAATACAGGTCAGGTATGTACTGCAGGAACGCGCGCGCTCGTTCCAAAATCCATGCATGATGATTTTATCCAAGCGATTAAAAAACATCTTCCTGAGTACCCTGTAGGCGATCCAAAAGATGAATCTACTTTCACTGGACCGCAAGTATCAGAGGATCAATGGAATACCGTCCAAGACTATATTCAAAAAGGCATCGACAGCGAAGCAACCCTCGTTGCCGGGGGCACAGGTAAACCAGAAGGCTTAGAAACAGGATATTACTCTAAACTGACTGTATTTACTAACGTAAAACCGGAAGATACGATTGCTCAGGAAGAGATTTTCGGTCCTGTACTTTCCGTTATCACCTATAACGATTTAGATGAAGCAATTGAAATTGCCAATGGTACAATTTATGGGTTAGCTGGCTATGTTGTCGGTAATGATCCGGATGCGCTGACCAAAACAGCAAAAAGCCTTCGTTCCGGCAGAATTGTAGTCAATAATGAACAAGCTGACTTCACCGCTCCATTTGGCGGTTTCGACCAATCTGGTATTGGACGCGAATGGGGAGACTACGGCATCGAAGAATTCTTAGAACCAAAAACGATTGTCGGCTTACCTTAATAAATACCACATTCAATGTCAGCAGCAAATGAGCTGCTGACAATTTTTTTGCCAAAAATAGCTTGACATCCCCTCTAAAAACCTGTAAATTTTAAATCGTAACGATTACGAATGATAAGAATTACATGTTCATTGTTTGTTTTTTCACGAAGCAAACCATAATAGCAATGATTACTTATTTTTCTTTTTTATAAGAAATTCAAACGTACTATATAAATTAATGGAGGTTCAATTCAATGAAAAAACGGGTCATTCTCTTTTTCGGTTTATTCCTTCTTTTCCTTGCAGGCTGCCAATCTGCAGACGACAGTCAGGACGGAGATCAGGAACAGCTTGAAATTTCTACTACTATTTTTGCATTAGAAGATTTTATTTCCAAAATCGGCGGCGATTATGTCGATGTAGAAAGCATCTACCCGCCAAATGCGGATGCACACACATACGAACCAAGCTCACGTGAGATGGTTGATTTAGCTAAGAAAGATTTATTTATTTATTCCGGTGTCGGTATGGAGCCTTTCGCTTCCAAAGCGGAGGAAATTCTGGACGGAGAAAATGTGGAGGTCTCTGCCACCGGTGAAGATATCCCTCTTCGCGGAGAAGCAGAGCATGCACATGGAAATGAAGAAGAACATTACAACGAGGAAGAAGCAGAGGACAACGGTGACATTATCATTGACGGCATCAATGACCATTATCACAGCGGCGATACAGCTTCTATAGAAGCAGAAGCAAATGTCGATGAAGACATCGCAGAATGGAACTGGTATTTCCGCACAGAGGGTTCAGAGGAATGGGAATTGAATGAAGAAGCGGACGATGCTTCCTTTGAAACACAAATCAACGATACATTAGAAGTAAAACTGGAGCTTGAAGATGCAGATGGAGAAGTAATTGCCGAATCAGGCATCGTTGAATTATTGATCGATAATCATGATGGCGAAAGCGGTATTGGCGACCCGCATGTTTTCCTCGACCCTGTCATCAGCATTCAATTAGCTGAAAATATTACCGACCTTCTTATCGAAAAAATGCCAGAACACGAAGCATATTTCGCGGAGAATTTAGAGGAATTAGAAGGACAATTGGAGCAGGTGGACCAGGAATTAGCACAAACGATTGAGAACGCAGACCATCCGCAAATGATTGTCTCTCATGCAGCATACGGCTATTGGGAAGATCGATACGGCTTAGAACAAATCAGTATACACGGGCTATCCTCGTCACAGGAGCCTTCTCAATCTGCTTTGGTGGAAATAGTGGATACTGCCCGCGAATATGATTTAAAGTATGTTGTCTTTGAACGGAATATCAGCAGCAGAATCAGTGAAATTATCCAAGATGAAATCGGCGCTGACAGTGCTGTACTGAGCAATATGGAGACTATTACCGAAGAGGATATAGAAAACGGCGAAGATTACTTCAGTCTGATGGAAAAAAATATTGAAACGTTAGAAACCGTACTAAACGATTAAAAAGAAGCTTTCAGCCAGATATGATTTATCAGGCTGAAAGCTTTTTTTGTTCTATTATTCAGAAACCGGATAAGCATAAGCAACAAAACGATCCGGTGCACTGCCTACAAAGTGAAATGGATAACAGGTTGTTACGACTAATACCTCTTCTCCCATTTCTCCGATAACAGAAGTGTCGTCCTCAGGCACAATTTCCGTTTCTCTTATTTCATACGTATACTCTCCATAAGGCATCTGTACCACAAACGTGTCTCCTATCTCCAATTCACCAAAGTCACGAAAAACCGTATCCCGATGCCCGGATAACAGGATTTGCTCTCCCTGTCCAGGAAAAACAGAATTGGATAAGTGTCCGACTCCTTTTTGCAATGAATCTGGATCCGTCCCCTCCACGATAGGCAGCGTTTTTCCCAATTTAGGTATCTCTAAAATAGCAAATGCTTCATCCTGGTCCGCATCAAACGTTTCTATTGGCTTTTCTGCTTCATCCCCTTCACTGATTCCTTGCTCTATTCTCTCCTCCGCCTGAATTAAAGACTGCTTTTGCGATTGTTCGTGTCCTATAATTTGATAGCCAAAAACACCAATACAAATGACGCCTGCTATAATAAAAAGAATCCCAATCCGTTTCATTGAAGCCGCTCCTTCACCAACCAAAATATGTATCTCCAACACTGAATCTATAACAATTATACTATACTTTCGCTTTTCTATCCAAACCTCGTCAGAAGTTATTTTTCACCATTTTCATATGTTATAATTAATTTCTAAAATAGAAATGAAGAGGTGCACAATGAATACCGGTCAACGAATCATTCAATTACGGTCGCAACGGAATTGGACACAAAAAGAGCTCGCTAAACGGGTAAATATGAATGTCAGTGTCATGAATCGAATTGAATCTGGCGAACGCCCAATTAAAGGAGAAGAATTAACCGCTATTGCCGATACATTGAAGGTTACTGCAGACTATTTATTAGGCAGAGCAGAAGAAGCTCCTTCTAGTGCAGCTGACCAAGAGAATGGATTGATCCAGCACATTCAAAAGATAAGTCCCGATGCCGAAGCGATGCTCCGTGATATGGCAGCTCTCACTTCCGCGGAAATAAAGGATGTGTATGATTATATGTTATTTAAAAAGAGCAGAAGAAAGGATTGAGAATCCTGTTTCTATCTGATTCGCCCCATGACGTTGGCACGGTGATTTAAAATGCACCCAAGCTGTTGAACAGCCATTCTTGTAAACTTCTACCTGAAAGGGGTGATGTATTGCCAAAACTCGAATTCGTCTGCCCTCCGGCGAATGTACAGTTTCTTTTAAAAGGTACAATGAAACACCTATACGATAGAGGGAAAAATACACTCATAAATGGAAACGCATTCAAAAATCAGAAAGCGAGGATAATAATATGAGAAAACCAGTCGTTGGAATCAGCTATAAAACATATGTTAACACAATCGACAAAGCAACGGAATTAGTAAAAGCCTTAGCAGAAGTGGCCAAAAACGAAAACGAAGTAGAAAAATTCGCCTTCCCATCTTTAGGTGTCCTCTACCCAGCAGCACAAGCCTTAAAAGGGTCTGAAATTGCCTTTGGCGCACAAAATATTTCACCCTATGAAAATGGCGCTTATACCGGAGAGATTTCAATCGAATCCATTATCGACATGGGCGCAACCCATGTGGAAATCGGACACGCGGAGAGACAACATATTTTCCACGAAACACTGGAAATGATTCATTTAAAAACTAAGCTTACGCTGGAAAAAGGGCTGACTCCTGTTCTATGCATTGGTGAAGAAGCGTACTTGGAGAATAAATCGGAACGGAAACAGGTATTGAAGGAACAAATCCTTACTTCCTTTGGTGAGGTCGACACACAACATATTGGAAGGGTTATCTTAGCTTATGAGCCAGTCTGGGCAATCGGAAAGGCAGAAGCAGCCAATGCAGCATATGTGCATCAGACACATGAACTAATCCGCGAAATTGTTAAAGAAGCATACCATACAGAAACAGCAGAAGCCATCCGTATCATTTATGGCGGTTCGGTGAGCAAAGACAATGTCTATGAGATTATCACCCATGACGATGTAGACGGCGTATTCATTGGCCGATTCGGACATGACCCTGCAAATTACAAACAAATTCTTCACACGGTGAAACAAGTAAAAATAAAATAAAAGCAAATGAAATAAAATAATAATTGATATAAAAAATAATTAAAGCCTTTAACGTCCTCTCGTATATCTAAAATGTATACTTTGAATCAAAAGAATCTTTTTCCGTAGAATTGTACACAGTCGAAAAAGATGCTTCCATAAAGTATGCAATTTTATTTTCATTTATTATCATATTGATTAAAAATGAAAATAAAAGTTGATAAAAGAAAATTAGAAGTATATAATGAAAGTAGATTAAATATACGAGAGGAGTTTGCAGAATGAAAATTGGTATTGGTGCAGATCATAACGGATATGAATTAAAAGAAACGTTAAAGAAATTTATTGAAGAATCAACCGATCATGAAGTGGTGGACTTCGGAGCACATTCCGGCGATGCTGTGGACTATCCTGGGGTTTCCTTCAATGTAGCAGAAGCCATCAGCGAGAAGAAAATAGAACGCGGCGTGCTTATTTGCGGAACTGGTCTCGGCGTTGCAATTGCAGCTAATAAATACCCAGGAATCCGCGCAGCAACAGCGCATGACACGTACTCTGCAGAACGCGCTCAATTAAGTAATAACGCCCAAATCATCGCACTGGGAGCCCAAGTCATCGGACCAGAGTCTGCTAAAAAAGTAGTGGAAGCCTACCTGAATGTAGCATGGTCCGGCGGATCTCAACGCAAAGTAGATCAAATCACTGACAGAGAAAGCCAATTTCTTGATCAGAACTTCAAAGATGCAGCAAAAAGTTCTTGTTAACGCTTTCAATATTATCATAAGGAAAAGCACTGTACGTAAGAAAATTCTTGTACAGTGCTTTTCCTTAAAGTTATATAAAAACAAAAAATTACTGCCTTTACAGCGCAGAAATCACTTGAATATTATGATTCACAAGAATCCGCTCTGTATCCGAATCAATGGAATCATTGGTAATAAGTACATCTATCTGATCTGTACTTGCAAACGGCGCACTAGAAGTCACCCCAATTTTAGAATGGTCAATAACAGCCACAATTTTCTGCGCTTTCTTCACCATATGTTGTTTTAATTCAACCTCATACAAATTAAAATCGGTCATTCCATTTTCTACCGAAAACCCATTGGCAGAAGTAAAAAGAATATCAATATTAAGCTTGTTTAATAACTCCACCCCTAATGTGCCTTCCATTGTCGTAGAACCCTTCGTCACTACACCACCAATTAAAATAACCGTAATATTCGGGTTATCCTTTAACTCCAGCGCTGTTTGAATCCCGCTCGTTACCACTGTCAGCCGGATCATTTGTTCATTAAGATAACGTGCTAACTCAAGTGCTGTCGAACTGGCATCGAGCAAGATACATTGCTTTTCTTCAATGAACTGAAAAGCTTCCTTAGCAATCAATGATTTTTCTTTACGGTTTTGCTTTTCACGCACAGAAAAACTGGTGTCATAATCCACTTCACTCTGTTGATTTAACATTGCACCGCCATGTGTACGAGTTAAAAGACCGTTTTTCTCCATTTTGTTTAAATCTGTACGCAAGGTTGCTTCAGACACACCGATTTGCTCCGACAATTCTTTCACGGTCAGCCGCTGCTTATCATGCAAGAGTTCCATTATCTTGTTTCTTCTTTCCGTAACAAACATTTTCATCATCCGTCATCCTCGCAAAAAAAGTATCTATTCCTATTCCTAATTAGTCCATAGTTGTCTATGGTGTATTATACCATAAAATGAATGAATAAAATAATAAATGAAAGCGATTGATAATTTTACTTTAAATAATGAGTTTTTTTATTAAAAGTTATGTATCCATGCTCCCTAAGCAGAAACAAAGGAAATGAAATATCCTCCATCTATCGGATTCGGTTTGCTCCCGATTCTTCATAGATGAGGATATGATGAGTTTGGCAGAATTAATATTGGGTTCACCAAAAAATTAAATCTATGCGGATCCTAAACAAATAAATGCTCCACTTGTGCCACAATATTTTCAACACAAAATCCATATTCTTCGATTAACTTATCTCCATTTCCAGAAGCCCCAAACGTATCTATACCAATCATTACTCCATCATTACCAAGATAACGGTCCCACCCAAATGGAGAGGCCATTTCAATAGCAACCCGCTTCTTCACGTTAGGCAGCAAAACACTTTCTTTATAAGAGGATGTTTGTACTTCAAAACGATCCCAAGATGGCATACTTACGACAGAAGTATCTATATTCTTCTCCCGCAATACCTTTTGAGCCTCGACAGCCAGCTGAACTTCAGAACCGGTTGCCAAAAGAATAGCATCAGGCTCATCTTGAGAAGAATCACTCACCACATAAGCGCCTTTCTTCACACCTTCATAAGCACTTTCCTTTGTTCCTGGTAAAGTCGGAAGGTTCTGCCTCGATAATACAATAGCTGTTGGCTGATCCGTTGTCTCCAAAGCAAGTCTCCACGCTGCCTGCGTTTCATTTCCATCCGCAGGTCTGATAAGAGACAAACCAGGCATTGCCCGGAAAGAAGCAAGATGCTCCACCGGTTCATGAGTGGGCCCGTCTTCTCCAACTGCAATAGAATCATGTGTCCAAACATAGGTGACTGGCAATTTCATTAAAGAAGACAATCTTACTGCCGGACGTAAATAATCACTGAATACAAAGAAGGTGCCGCCAAATACGTTTAACCCGCCATGAAGGGCCATCCCATTAAGCGCTGCCGCCATTGCAAATTCACGCACTCCAAACCAGATATTTTTCCCGGCGTAATCATCCTTTGAAAAATCAGATACATCCTTTATCGTTGTTTTATTAGATCCTGCCAAATCCGCACTGCCCCCGATGAAATTAGGTACATTTTCTGCGATAGCATTTAATACTTCTCCAGACGAAGCTCGCGTTGCCAAAGAAGAACCAGCTTCATAGGCCGGGAGATTTTTATTCCAATTAGCCGGTAACTCTCCCTTTATCGCTGATTGCAATTGTTTCCCCTCTTCCGGATACTTATCGATATAAGCTTCAACCAGTTCATTCCAATCACTTTCCGCCTTGGCACCTTTTTCTGCAACTTTATTTTTAAAATCTTCATATACTTCAATGGGGACGTGAAAAGCATCATATTCCCAGCTATAGTTTTCTTTCGTAAGTTTTGCTTCCTCTTCACCAAGAGGCGCACCATGCGAAGAAGACGACCCGGATTTATTTGGCGACCCATACCCAATTACCGTTTTCACTTCAATTAACGTCGGCTGTCCAGTATTTTGTTTAGCTGCTTCCATTGCTTTTCTTAAAGCATCGACATCATTTCCATCTTCCACCCGAATGACTTCCCAGCCATAGCTTTGAAAACGCTCCTGTACATTCTCTGAAAAAGATCTATCCAAATCACCATCTAGTGAAATATCATTTGAATCATACAAGACAACTAATTTACCTAAACCAAGGTGTCCGGCTAAGGAGGCTGTTTCATGAGAAATTCCTTCCATTAAATCCCCATCACCTACAAGTGCAAAGGTATGATGATCGACTACATGAAATTCATCCTTATTATAAGTAGCAGCCAGGTGCGTTTCCGCTATCGCCATCCCGACAGCTGTCGCAATTCCTTGTCCGAGCGGACCAGTTGTGGTTTCTACGCCATCCGTATGATGCACTTCCGGATGTCCTGGCGTTTTAGATCCATACTGACGAAAATTTTTAATATCATTTAATGATACGTCATAGCCTGATAAATGCAGTAAACTGTATAAGAGCATCGAACCATGACCAGCCGAAAGGACAAAACGGTCACGATTAAACCACTTTGAGCTTTTTGGATGATGCTTCATAAATTCCGTCCATAACGTGTAAGCCATTGGCGCTGCACCCATCGGCAGACCGGGATGCCCTGAATTTGCTTTTTCAATGGCATCAATGGATAATGTACGAATTGTATTAATAGATAATTGTTCTGTCGATACGTTTGTAGTACTTGTCATTTTGAATCACCTTCTCCTTATTTTATATAAGCTATTGTTTTTAATCGCTTCAATAATATAGAGGCACTCCTTAGAAATGCCTCTATATTAACCTCATATCTATTTATTTAATTGCTCTACCCATTCTCTCATGGATTTAAAGATGATCCATACACTTGTAGCTCCAGCATCCTGATTACCAAGCGCTCTTTCTCCTAAAGATTTTGCTCTTCCAAATTTCGCAATATAATTCTTAGAATTCTCTACTCCATCAGCAGCATTTTCTTCTGCTTTTTTCAAAGCTTCTAACAGTGTTGCAGAGTCAGTTACACTTTCTTTCAACCCATTAACAGCCGGCTCCAGAGCGTCAATCATTGTTTTATCTCCTAAACTGGCTTTACCTCGCTGCTTAATCGCTTCTAAGGATGCACTAAAAATTTCCGAAAGTACAGGTACATCCAATTCACTTTTAGAATCCAGATCTTTTACACCGCCAAGAAACATCGTGCCGAAAATAACGCCAGAAGCTCCTCCCATAGATTGCACCATGGACATACCCGTCGTTTTAAAAATATCATTAACCGTTGTAAATTCTTGATTCTTTAGATTTTCTTCCACTTTTTCAAAGCCTACTGACATACCAATTCCATGGTCGCCATCACCAATCGCACTATCCACTTTTGTTAACAATGGCTTATTTTCTCTTATTTTTTCTCCTGCATAGAGAATCATTGCTTTTGTTTGCGCAGCATCCAATTTTTTTACGTCCGTTGCCGTCATTGTAAATCCCTCCAACTCCATTATTTCTTGTAGTATGGTGCATTTGCCGGAGCATCATAATATGCTTTTAATTCATCATCCAATTTCAGTAAAGAAATCGAAAATCCACCCATTTCCTGGGTTGTACAATAATTATTTACATCGATATCATGAATGCCAATTCCTTTTTCATCCAGAATTTGCGCTACTTTGCGGTTAACGATAAACAGCTCCATTAACGTTGTTGAGCCAAGTCCATTGATTAAAACACTCACTTCATCATCCGAGGTCAATTGGCTTTCATCTAACAACTTTTCCATTAATTGATTGGTAAGTTCATCAGCCGGCATTAGTTTTGTCCGCTCCATCCCTGGTTCTCCGTGGATACCCATGCCTAACTCTATTTCATCATCAGCTAATGTAAACGTAGGTTCTCCAGAATCAGGAATGGTTCCCGGCGATAATGCTACCCCAATAGAGTAAGTATGTTCATTCGCTTTTTGTGATACCGCTGTCACTTCTTCTAAAGAAAGACCTTTCTCAGCAGCTGCTCCTGCCACTTTAATAACGAAAATATCTCCCGCGATTCCACGGCGATCTTCTTTTCTTTCTAACGGTGCAGAAACCACATCATCCGTCACTTTAACAGTCGTCGTCTGCACATCTTCAAATTCAAGTAACTCTGCTGCCATATCAAAGTTAAGAACATCCCCTGCATAGTTCCCATATATAAATAAAACTCCTTTACCAGAGTCCACTGTTTTCGCTACCTCTTGAACCGTATTCGGCGTAGGAGCAGCAAAAACATTTCCAATCGCAACTCCGTCAGCCAGCCCATCACCAACTACACCAAAGAAAAGAGGTTCATGACCGCTTCCGCCACCAGTAACAACAGCAACTTTATCTTTTAATTCTTTTTTAACGATTCCGTTTACTCCCTCTACTTTTTGGAAGCTACCATGATGCGCGCGCATGATCCCTTCTAACATTTCTTCAACTACATCACCTGGATTGTTAATGACTTTTTTCATGAGAGGAACCTCCTCGGTTATTTATGTATTGTTTTGCAGAGTTCTCTCCTTTCTCTTTAGAGGAGGGAACTCTACAAGTTGTAATAGCTTTACTTATAGCCGTTATTGATTAATTTCACACACAATTTTAATGACTCTTCTAGTGCATTTGAATCGGCAATTCCTTTACCTGCAATATCAAATGCTGTCCCATGAGCAGGGGTTGTAATTACAATTGGCAATCCCCCACTAATCGTAATTCCTTTGCTAAATCCTAATGTTTTCATTCCTATTTGAGCTTGGTCATGATACATTGCGAGCAGAGTGTTAAATGATTCTTTTTCTAACCTAAGGAACATTGTATCTGCCGGGAATGGCCCATGAGCATCCACACCATTCTCTTTCGCTTCTTCAATTGCCGGGATGATAATATCATTCTCTTCATCACCTAATAATCCATTATCTCCTGCATGTGGATTCAGCCCAGCAATTGCTATTTTTGGTTTAATACCCGCTTTAGAAACAATCTCATTAGCAAAATAGATACTTTCTAGTACACTTTCTTTAGTAATATTTTCTGCAACTTCTTTTAAAGGCACGTGAGATGTCACACGCGTAAACCATACATCATTCATTACATTCACTTCACTAAATCCTGATTCTAATTCAAATACAGAAGCTACTAAATGAATATCATCCTTAAATTCATACCCGCCCTGATACAGGGCACTTTTATTCATAGAACCATAAGTTAAACCGTCCAACTTTCCTTCTTTTGCCAAATTAAGCGCATATACTAAATTGTCTCCTGCAGCTTTTCCTGAGTCAGCAGATAAAGTACCATATTCGACATCATTAGGATCCGTAGATTTTACATCAATAAGCCATAAGCTGCCCTTCGCAGGATCAACATCGTCTATTGTATCTACCTTTTGATACTTCATTTCATTACCCGCTACCTCAGCACCTCTTTGAAAGATTCTTTCGTCTCCTATTAAAACCCATGTTGCTTGTTCTAAAATTTCTTCCTTTATCATTGCTCTCGCAACAATTTCTGGCCCTACCCCTGCCGCATCTCCATATAATAACCCAACTCGTGGTTTACTCATTTTAACTCCTCCAATGTATAATAAGCTTCTGTTTAAATATTTAAGCAGAATAATCTGCTTTATTAACTTTTCTATCTCTTATATATTTCATAATTATTGGTAAAAATAACATAACAATTGATACTACAATTAAGGTTAAACTGATTGGCCGAGTGAAAAATATTGAAAAATCACCATCAGACATTTGAACTGAACGTCGAAATTGACTTTCTGCAATTGGACCTAAAACAACGCCCAAAATAATTGTAGCCAATGGGAATTTGAATTTTTCAAGGAGATATCCAATAATACCGAAAATCACCATTACAATTACATCAAAAAAACTATTTCTCAGTGTATAAGTTCCAATTAAACAAAGAACAACAATTAATGGTCCCAGAATGGAATACGGAACCTTCACTATTTTCTCAAAAATTTTAATGAATGGTGTTGAAAGAAACAACATTAAAATATTAGAAATTAATAAGCCTGCAAAAATGGTATACATTAAAACAGGGTCAGAATTAAATAACATTGGTCCAGGCTGCATTCCATGAAGTATAAATGCTCCAATTAAAATTGCTGCTGTTGCTCCTCCTGGTATCCCTAATGAAAGCAAAGGTACTAATGTACCAATACCAGCAGAGTTACTAGCTGCTTCTGATGCAGCAATTCCTTTTGGATTCCCTTTACCGAAAGTGTCTTTTTCCTCTTTTTTAGACCAGCGAACTGTTTCACTATATGCCAGCATTGCTGCTGTTGTTGCTCCGACGCCTGGTAAAATCCCAATGAACATACCAAGTACTGATGTACCTGCAATTGTTCCTCTAATTTTCTTAAATATCTCTCTTTCAAATAGTTTTGTTTTTACTACTTTTATTGCATTGCCCAAACTATGAGATTCTGTACTGCGTTTAATGAATTCTGACAATGCAAAGAGTCCGGTAATCACAGGAATTAATTCGATACCTGACGTTAATGGCGTATAATTAAAGGTATACCTCAAAGTTCCCGTTAAAGCATCCATTCCTACCGTTGCAATCATTAAGCCAAATAAAACTCCTATTAACCCTTTCAAAATATCCTTCCCACTTAAAGATGCTACAACAGTTAGCCCCATAAATGCTAAAGCAAAATACTCTGGTGATGAAAATGATAAAGCTACATTAGCAAGCAATGGCGTTAACGTGATTAAACAGAAAACTCCAAATAAACTACCTAACACCGCACTAATAATTGTAATACCTAACGCGCGCCCGGCATATCCTTGTTGCGCCATAGGATAGCCATCATAAGTGGTAAAAATCGCTTCCGGCGTTCCTGGGGTACGAAGTAATATCGATCCAAAAGCACCAGATAATGCTGTAACCGAATAAATCCCTGTGAGTAATATAAAAGCTGCAGCAGGCTCAAATGAGTATGTAACTGGTAGTAATATAACAATCAACATCGTTCCACTTAACCCTGGTATTGCTCCACCTATGTAACCTATAACAATGGACAGAAATAACATTAATAAGTTCATTGGTTCAGTCACAACATTTAATATCCCTATCCATAAGTACTCTAGCATATTCTCCCTCCTTGACTTAAACGGTTATTAATATATTCACAAATTTGAAATTTAATGGATTCACTATCTTAATAAAACCAAAAACTTAGTTCTCTAAATATCCCTATCCCACGCGGTAGCGGAACAGATAAAACATGTGAAAACAATGCTATACACAAGCCCGTGATTATTATTGAGAGAATTAATAATAACAATTTCTTTTTTGCACCTAGTACTTGTGTGAGTACAAATAAAAATATAATTGTTGAGAGAATAAAACCAATAAAGAATATACCTAATGCGTAAAGTATAATTGATGACATAGATATTAAACTCAAAGGTATATTAAACAGTTTCCTCTCAGAATCTTCAGGATCCTCAGCCCAGGTCACATTTCCATTAACTATTCTTTTATGACTTATAAAAGTTTTAATAATCCCCATAAAAGCAAAGATTAGCATCATAATTAAAATAATCAGTGGCCAAAATTTCGGGCCTAAAGTGGCTGTAGTATTCGCAGAATGAATTTGTGTTGTAGCCGATAAAAAGAAAATTGCAAACAAAATTACAATCCCATAAAATATATAATCTTTTTTATAAGAAGCCATACTTTCTCACTCCCTTTAATTAAATTCAAGAGGAGGAATCCCTCCTCCAATTTAAATTATTGTTGAAGCTCACTCATAATCACTTCGTATTTTTCAATTAATTCTTCCGTTCTCTCTTCAAAATCATCTGAATTTAACCACCCATCTCTTAGATGTAAATAATTGTCCTCTTCATATTTTTTATAATCTTCAGATTCATAAGCTTCTTCCATTGCACTTTCTAGTATTTCAATAATTTCGGGATCAGTGTCTCTTTTCACATAAAAAGCACGTTCATTACCATCAGTTAAGTCCCATCCCAATTCAACTGTAGTTGGGACATCTGGAAATTCATCAATTCTTTCTTCAGAAAACACTGCCAAAGGGATAATTGAGCCATCATCTGCTAATGACTTTGTCGGACCAAACTCATCAACCATTGCATCCAGATGTCCACCAAGTACTCCAGCATGCATCTCCCCTGCACCTTCCATTGGAACAAAGTTCAAATCAATATCTGCTTCTTGTTCTAACATAAACACAGTCATTTCATCCATACCCAATGAACCTGTCCCGCCAACCGTTACTTCTCCCGGGTTTTCTTCAACAGCTTTCATAAATTCGTCGATAGAAGAGAAATCTTCTGCATTAACCCATAATGCATAAGTATCATTTTGGAAACGAGCAATTGGAATAAAATCATCTAAGCCATGTTGGTTCGTACCTGCAGCAGTTGTAATAGAATAAGCAGCATCAGCAATCAATGTATACCCGTCAGCAGGAGCATTATATGCATTCTGTAAAGCTACAACACCTGCACCGCCTTCTTGGTTAACAACATTAATATTCACATCCAAAATACCCTCTAATTCATTAACAACAGCTCTTGCAAATAAATCTGTTCCTCCTCCGGCACCATGCCCAACTAATACTTCAATATTCCTAGAAGGGTAATCGGATGCTTCACCGGATCCAGATGAAGCATCCGAATCATCACTACATGCCGCCAAAAATATAGTGAAAATTGATATTAAAACTATTAAATAATTGATTTTACTTTTCATCTTAAGTCCTCCTTAAAATCATATATCTCCTCTTCATTTGAAACTAATTTACAATTGGCTTTAAGTTTTTCTCAACATATTTCCCAACATTTAAAATTACTTTATTTGGATCTTCCGCAGCTTCTTCTGTTTCTTCCTCAATCATTATCCAACCGTTATAATCACTATCTTTAAGTATTTTTACGATGTAAAGGAAATCAATATCACCTGTGCCCATTTCTTTCCACTCATTATTATTAGAACAGTCCTTCAAATGTACATGTTTAATAATAGAAAGATTGTCTTTAATAATTTCTTCTGGACGCATTCCTCCAGCTTTTATATGACCGGCATCAGGAGTATAACTCATATATGTTTTATCTAGTAGTTCAAACAAAACATCGTAATCTTGTTTTGTTCTAAAATAAGATGTTTTTGGCGAAGCAGGGTGAAAAGAAGCTTGTACTCCTTTTTCATGCGCTCTTTTTCCGACAGCGTTTGCACAAGCAATAATCTGTTTTTGACGTTCTAATAAATTGTCTCTATTAGGCCCGACACGTGATGGGAGATTCATAACTGCTCCAGGAAAGTTTGCCAGATAATCAATATAATAGTCTGCACGTTCTTTTTCTTCTTCTGTTTCCTCATCATTTGCCCAAGTGAATGGTACCGTTAAAGCTGCTAAATATATACTTCTTTCATCCAAGGCTTTTTTTAATTTTTCAGGGTTATTTTGATATCTTCCAAGCATTGCTACCTGTACGTCCACTCCTTTAAATCCTGCATTGTTTACTGTGTCCATTACATTATCTAAATAATCTGTCTCTTTATCGTAATCTAGTTCCCAAGTTGATGTATGACAACCAAATTTAATACTCATTTGTAACCTCCCTATTTGTATAAAGGATAAAACTTTAAAAAGTAATTTGAAATCGGTTTCAAAATCCTTAGATTAATATTATCATTTATTTTCGATTTGTCAATAATATTTTTGTTTTTTTGTGATAAATTTAGTTAATACTTTTTTTCATTGTTGATTATATTTGCGATTATTATTTATACCATCTTTTATTTTGATAATTTTTCCTATTAAAACATATAAAGAACCTGTTTTGTTTCGATAATCCTCTTAAAATAAGAATAATTACCTAACTCCTTCTATCTTATATAACTTAGATGTAACGCTTGACTATACTTATGGAAACTACCCTTGTTAGTTACCGTGTGTGTCAGAAATTATGAAGTCATCAGGTTTTCAATATGGTTGATTAAATAATGCGTTCAACCTAACAAAGAATTACAGTTTATTGGCTATTAAAATATTACACCAAACGAAAGTAATTGAAAATAATCAAAAAGGATAAATTTATAAATGGCACGAAGATGTGTTGAAAAGAATTACATAGAAATAATTACAACATTGAGGATAAAACAGAATAATAATTGAAAAATTTTATTTATCATTCACCGAGGAAAACATTTTGAGGGATTAGTTATCTAATAGAGAAATCTATTACTTACGCACATAAAAAAAGGGGTGTCAGTATATGTAGTTCCGTAACTGAATACCCCTTATAGTTTATTCTTTATCAACAAGATAAAGTGAAATGCTTTCTAATAGGTCATCGCAGCTGTCTGCATGAACTCTTAGTTTTAATGGTTCTGTCAAATCCAGGCTGAATATCCCCATAATGGATTTTGCACTTAATATATATGTGTCAGAAATAACCTCTGCTTTGTATTCAAACCCAGATACTCTTTCTACAAAATCTTTTACATCATTAATTTTATCTAATTTAACATAACGCTCAACCATCGAACTCCTCCTCCAATACTTTTCTTTATCATTTAACTCTTCTATAATAGATTATAATGCATTTATTCTATCAAGATACATACTATTTATTTTCTCATTCATCCCGTATTTTGTAAACTTTTTTCAAAGCTGTTGTATCTATCTACATAGAAAATAATCAAGTAAGTCAAGGTAATTACTGCATTTAGGGAGGCGTTCCTTTGAATCATGGTCTAATTCATCATATTGAAATTTATGTTTCTAATTTAAATAAAACGATTCATTTTTGGGACTGGTTTTTAAGCGAGCTGAGATATACACCTTTTCAAAAATGGGAAGGCGGGCAAAGCTGGAAACTGGGAGAAACGTATCTCGTTTTTGTACAAGCGGAAGAAAGATTTCTGGATATTCCTTATCATCGATGCCGCGTTGGCTTAAATCACTTAGCCTTCCATGCAGACTCCCGGAAATTTGTAGATGACATGACGAAAAAGCTCCAGCAAAGAGGGGCAACTATTCTTTATGCTGACCAACATCCATTTGCGGGCGGTGAAAATCATTATGCCGTTTATTTTGAAGATCCGGATAGAGTAAAAGTAGAGTTGATTGCACCTTAATATCAGCTATTTATTATTGTAAAACGAATGTAGTATAGCTAATGCCCTTTATATAAAAAAGGGCATTTTAAAATTTGAAAAAGGCAGAGAAATTAAACTGGATTACACATGTTTTATTTACTCTTTTCCTATATCGGGTTGCCAGAGGGAAGAAGACACATTTCCTGATCTTAATTATTAAGATAGTGATACTTATTCAATTCCGGCTACATTATTTTATTTCTACTTTTTGAGCTCTTTAAATTCAATTATTAACTATATTAAATTTAATCATCTCCAACATCATACGTTCTTTTAAAACCACTTTCATTTCCTATAATTTAAGCGTTCCAAACGAAGACTGTACTGTTGAATCGAATTATTTACAAAATTCCTGTCACCCTATACTTTCAACACATTAATTTTAACTAAAATTCGACAGGAACATGTAATACAGAGATAGACGCAGTAAAAGGCTGCTCTTCTACAAAAACCAATGTTTAATCAGCTTTTAGCAACTTATTTGTGCAAAAACAACTATTTTTAACGTTTGAGTTAAAAAGCTAATAAGTATAGCATTAATTCTGTTGGCTCATCACAATCATTGTGTATTATAGAGCAATCGATAAAGTTGTTAGATAAGCAGTTCATAAAAATGGAGGGTATTTTTACATATGATGAATTTCACATGGAAAAGGCTAGGAATAATTTTTGGTTTATCTTTATCTCTCATTGTTGCAGGCTGCGGTTCCGACGATGGGGACGCACAAGCAGAAGTCAATATTAGTGAAGAACTAGATTATACAATCACAGGAACTGAACCTGGTGCCGGGCAAACTCAAAAAAATGAAGAAGTTTTAGATTCTTACGATAACCTTGCCGGCTGGGAGCAGGAGCTGTCTTCCGCAGGAGCAATGTTAACGCAATTAACTGATGCTATTGATAATGAAGAACCAATCGTTTTTAGTGCATGGTCTCCTCACTATAAGTTTGCTCAGTGGGATTTAAAATACTTAGATGATCCACAAGGTATCCATGGGGATGAAGAACAAATCACAACTATAGCCAGAGAGGGACTGAAGGTTGAAATACCTGAAGCGTATACGATTCTTGATCGTATACAGCTAGAGCTTCCAGATGTAGAAGAAGCGCTATTAGAAGCTCAAGAAAAGGATTTTGAAACAGTAGCGCAGGATTGGGCAGATGCTAATCAAGAAATTATTACAGAGTGGACTGACGGTGTAGATTCTGTAGATGGTACTTCCATCGAGCTGGCTCTTTTACCTTGGGATGATGCTATTTTCACAGCAAATGTTGCTAAAATTGCATTAGAACAACAAGGATTTCAAGTAACATTGACACAAGTTGACCCAGCTATTATGTTTGAATCCATCGCCACTGGAAGCGCTGATGCATCTTTAGCTGTATGGATGCCAGTAACACATGCTGGATTATATGAGCAATACGAAAGCGATTTTGATGATTTGGGGCCAAACTTAGATGGCGCTAAGACTGGTTTGGCTGTACCAGCTTATATGGATATTGATTCACTTGAGGATTTAGAACCAAAGGAATAATTCTTAGTTCTAATAATTGTTTTATGATTAAAAGGTCTCCATTCAATAGATATATCTATTGAATGGAGACCTTTTTATTTGATAAATTTTCCTTCTTAACAATACGAACAGTCTCTTGTTTATCTCTAATTTTAATCGTAAAGGATACTATAAAATAGATGTGGGTATTTCAATTTACAATGAAATACAAGAAAAAGGTGACATATCCATATCGGCCACATTCAATTGAAACCTCTCTCCATCTGCGTCGCCTTTAAACTCATAGATCGCAATGACTCGCGGTAACACTTTGCTGGTGGGCAGTTCCTTCTGATCAAACCACCGTAACACACGGTTCACTGTTACTCCCGTTACCAGCGCCGCTGTACGAAAGGAACTTACAGCGGCATGCATCATCGCTGCCGTTTGCACACTCGCCGTACACCGTTGATACCGATGGATCATTTGGAGACGCTCATAAAATGTGTGGTGACACGACATACAAATATAACGTCTCTTTCGCAGAGATATATGAACTTCTTTTGTCGTTAACACTGATCCTTGGATGCTTTGACAGCGGTAACTGTGTATCCGTTTCGTTCTTTTCCCGCAACAAGGACATTTCTGCATACGCTGTTTCGTGAATAATTCCGCAATCAAATAACTTTCTTCTTCTCTGATATCCCACACATCTACATGTGTATCTTTAATTCCTAATAACTCTGTGATAAAATGATGTTGCACTCTTTTCCTCTCCCATTCCTTTTGTCTCGACAACTCAAGGTTATCAGAGAGAGGAAAAGGAGTGTATTTTTTTGCTTCCGTTCCATCTGGCGATGGAACGGAGGACACCACCACATTCAGTATAGAGCCTCTATTCATAACTATTATAAATACAAAAAAAACGCTCTCCTCCTTATAGGATAAGCGTTTAACAGAAAGCTTCCAAGCGGACTCGAACCGCTGACCCCCACCTTACCATGGTGGTGCTCTACCAGCTGAGCTATGGAAGCAAAAGGCTCCACAGGTAGGATTCGAACCTACGACCGATCGGTTAACAGCCGATTGCTCTACCACTGAGCTACTGTGGAATATAAATTAAATATGTAAAAAAATAAGCCTGGCGGCGTCCTACTCTCGCAGGGGGAAGCCCCCAACTACCATCGGCGCTGAAGAACTTAACTTCTGTGTTCGGCATGAGAACAGGTGTGACCTCTTCGCTATCGCTACCAGACTTACTTAATATAGGGTTTTGCACCCTGAAAACTAAATAAGAGTAACGTGACATGAAAAAACTTAGATAAGTCCTCAATCGATTAGTATCCGTCAGCTGCACGTGTCGCCACGCTTCCACCTCGGACCTATCAACCTCATCGTCTCTGAGGGATTTTACTCACTTAAAGTGATGGGAAGTTTCATCTTGAGGGGGGCTTCATGCTTAGATGCTTTCAGCACTTATCCTTACCACACGTAGCTACCCAGCAATGCTCCTGGCGGAACAACTGGTACACCAGCGGTGTGTCCATCCCGGTCCTCTCGTACTAAGGACAGCTCCTCTCAAACTTCCAACGCCCACGACGGATAGGGACCGAACTGTCTCACGACGTTCTGAACCCAGCTCGCGTACCGCTTTAATGGGCGAACAGCCCAACCCTTGGGACCGACTACAGCCCCAGGATGCGATGAGCCGACATCGAGGTGCCAAACCTCCCCGTCGATGTGAACTCTTGGGGGAGATAAGCCTGTTATCCCCGGGGTAGCTTTTATCCGTTGAGCGATGGCCCTTCCATGCGGAACCACCGGATCACTAAGCCCGACTTTCGTCCCTGCTCGACTTGTAGGTCTCGCAGTCAAGCTCCCTTCTGCCTTTACACTCTTCGAATGATTTCCAACCATTCTGAGGGAACCTTTGGGCGCCTCCGTTACCTTTTAGGAGGCGACCGCCCCAGTCAAACTGCCCGCCTGACACTGTCTCCGAACCGGATTACGGTCCTGGGTTAGAATGGTCATACAGTTAGGGTGGTATCCCACGGATGCCTCCACGTAAGCTGGCGCTCACGCTTCAAAGGCTCCCACCTATCCTGTACAAACTGCACAAACATTCCATATCAGGCTACAGTAAAGCTCCACGGGGTCTTTCCGTCCTGTCGCGGGTAATGCGCATCTTCACGCATAGTATAATTTCACCGGGTCTCTCGTTGAGACAGTGCCCAAGTCGTTGCACCTTTCGTGCGGGTCGGAACTTACCCGACAAGGAATTTCGCTACCTTAGGACCGTTATAGTTACGGCCGCCGTTTACTGGGGCTTCGGTTCAAAGCTTCGCTCCGAAGAGCTAACTCTTCCCCTTAACCTTCCAGCACCGGGCAGGTGTCAGCCCCTATACTTCGCCTTTCGGCTTCGCAGAGACCTGTGTTTTTGCTAAACAGTCGCTTGGGCCTATTCACTGCGGCTCACTCACAAGTGAGCACCCCTTCTCCCGAAGTTACGGGGTCATTTTGCCGAGTTCCTTAACGAGAGTTCTCCCGCTCACCTTAGGATTCTCTCCTCGCCTACCTGTGTCGGTTTGCGGTACGGGCACCTATGATCTAACTAGAGGCTTTTCTTGGCAGTGTGAAATCAGGAACTTCGGTACTCTATTTCCCTCCCCGTCACAGCTCAGAATCATGTCAGACGGATTTGCCTGTCTGACTTCCTCGCATGCTTGGACGCACATCCATCGGTGCGCACTCCTTATCCTCCTGCGTCCCCCCATTGCTCAAACAATCATGAGGTGGTACAGGAATATCAACCTGTTGTCCATCGCCTACGCCTGTCGGCCTCGGCTTAGGTCCCGACTAACCCTGAGAGGACGAGCCTTCCTCAGGAAACCTTAGGCATTCGGTGAAAGAGATTCTCACTCTTTTTTCGCTACTCATACCGGCATTCTCACTTCAAAGCGCTCCACCAGTCCTCACGGTCTGACTTCGCAGCACTTTGAACGCTCTCCTACCATTGTTCGTAAGAACAATCCGCAGCTTCGGTGATACGTTTAGCCCCGGTACATTTTCGGCGCAGCGTCACTCGACCAGTGAGCTATTACGCACTCTTTCAATGATGGCTGCTTCTAAGCCAACATCCTGGTTGTCTGTGCAACGCCACATCCTTTTCCACTTAACGTATACTTTGGGACCTTAGCTGGCGGTCTGGGCTGTTTCCCTTTCGACTATGAACCTTATCACCCATAGTCTGACTCCCAAGTGTAAGTAACTGGCATTCGGAGTTTGACTGAATTCGGTAACCCGGTAGGGGCCCCTAGTCCAATCAGTGCTCTACCTCCAGTACTCTCTATCTTGAGGCTAGCCCTAAAGCTATTTCGGAGAGAACCAGCTATCTCTGTGTTCGATTGGAATTTCACCGCTACCCACACCTCATCCCCGCATTTTTCAACATACGTGGGTTCGGGCCTCCAGTCAGTGTTACCTGACCTTCACCCTGGACATGGGTAGATCACACAGTTTCGGGTCTACGACCGCATACTCATTCGCCCTGTTCAGACTCGCTTTCGCTACGGCTCCGTGTCTTCCACTTAACCTTGCATACGATCGTAACTCGCCGGTCCATTCTACAAAAGGTACGCCGTCACCCATTAACGGGCTTCGACTACTTGTAGGCACACGGTTTCAGGTTCTATTTCACTCCCCTCCCGGGGTGCTTTTCACCTTTCCCTCACGGTACTGGTTCACTATCGGTCACTAGGGAGTATTTAGCCTTGGGAGATGGTCCTCCCGGATTCCGACGGAATTCCACGTGTTCCGCCGTACTCAGGATACACTCCGGAGGAAATTCTTTTTCGATTACAGGGCTGTTACCCTCTTTGGCTGACCTTTCCAGATCGATTCATCTAAAGAATTTCTTTGTCACTCCAATGGAATGTCCTACAACCCCAAGAAGCAAGCTTCTTGGTTTGGGCTCTTTCCGTTTCGCTCGCCGCTACTCAGGAAATCGATGTTTCTTTCTCTTCCTCCAGGTACTGAGATGTTTCAGTTCCCCGGGTCTGCCTCACCTATCCTATGTATTCAGATAGATGTACTGTTCCATTACGAACAGTGGGTTCCCCCATTCGGAAATCCTCGGATATAACGTTTACTTACAACTCCCCGAGGCATATCGGTGTTAGTCCCGTCCTTCATCGGCTCCTAGTGCCAAGGCATCCACCGTGCGCCCTTATTCACTTAACTAAAGTTTTTGAATAAGATGGCTGATTACAGAATGTAATCAGTTGTGTCGCTATATCAATAGCTTTTTTGCCTTATTTTTAAAGTTTGATGTCGTTGTTACTCTTATTTAGTTTTCAAGGTACAAAAATGGAGCCTAGCGGAATCGAACCGCTGACCTCCTGCGTGCAAGGCAGGCGCTCTCCCAGCTGAGCTAAGGCCCCATGAATATAATATAATTAGATGGTGGGCCTGAGTGGACTCGAACCACCGACCTCACGCTTATCAGGCGTGCGCTCTAACCAGCTGAGCTACAGGCCCATCTAAATATGATAGAGAATTGCTCTCTCAAAACTGAACCAAACAACTCAGTACGAATTCCGTTATATATCCTTAGAAAGGAGGTGATCCAGCCGCACCTTCCGATACGGCTACCTTGTTACGACTTCACCCCAATCATTCGTCCCACCTTCGGCGGCTGGCTCCAAAAGGTTACCTCACCGACTTCGGGTGTTACGAACTCTCGTGGTGTGACGGGCGGTGTGTACAAGACCCGGGAACGTATTCACCGCGGCATGCTGATCCGCGATTACTAGCGATTCCGGCTTCATGCAGGCGAGTTGCAGCCTGCAATCCGAACTGAGAACGGTTTTATGGGATTTGCTGGACCTCGCGGGTTCGCTTCCCTTTGTTCCGTCCATTGTAGCACGTGTGTAGCCCAGGTCATAAGGGGCATGATGATTTGACGTCATCCCCACCTTCCTCCGGTTTGTCACCGGCAGTCACCTTAGAGTGCCCAACTGAATGCTGGCAACTAAGATTAAGGGTTGCGCTCGTTGCGGGACTTAACCCAACATCTCACGACACGAGCTGACGACAACCATGCACCACCTGTCACTTTGTCCCCGAAGGGAAAACTCTATCTCTAGAGTGGTCAAAGGATGTCAAGACCTGGTAAGGTTCTTCGCGTTGCTTCGAATTAAACCACATGCTCCACCGCTTGTGCGGGTCCCCGTCAATTCTTTTGAGTTTCAGCCTTGCGGCCGTACTCCCCAGGCGGAGTGCTTAATGCGTTAACTTCAGCACTAAGGGGCGGAAACCCCCTAACACCTAGCACTCATCGTTTACGGCGTGGACTACCAGGGTATCTAATCCTGTTCGCTCCCCACGCTTTCGCTCCTCAGCGTCAGTTACAGACCAGAGAGTCGCCTTCGCCACTGGTGTTCCTCCACATCTCTACGCATTTCACCGCTACACGTGGAATTCCACTCTCCTCTTCTGCACTCAAGTCCTCCAGTTTCCAATGCACGTTTGCGGTTGAGCCGCAAGATTTCACATCAGACTTAAAGAACCGCCTGCGAGCGCTTTACGCCCAATAATTCCGGACAACGCTTGCCACCTACGTATTACCGCGGCTGCTGGCACGTAGTTAGCCGTGGCTTTCTGGTCGGGTACCGTCAAGGTACGATCAGTTACTATCATACTTGTTCTTCCCCGACAACAGAGTTTTACGATCCGAAAACCTTCATCACTCACGCGGCGTTGCTCCGTCAGACTTTCGTCCATTGCGGAAGATTCCCTACTGCTGCCTCCCGTAGGAGTCTGGGCCGTGTCTCAGTCCCAGTGTGGCCGATCACCCTCTCAGGTCGGCTACGCATCGTCGCCTTGGTGAGCCGTTACCTCACCAACTAGCTAATGCGCCGCAGGCCCATCTGTAAGTGACAGCAAAAGCCGCCTTTCAACTTTCCATCAGGTGATAGAAAGTGTTATCCGGTATTAGCTCGCGTTTCCGCGAGTTATCCCAGTCTTACAGGCAGGTTGCCTACGTGTTACTCACCCGTCCGCCGCTCGTTCCACGAACTTCCCTCCGAAGAGTTCCGTTCGCTTCCCGCGCTCGACTTGCATGTATTAGGCACGCCGCCAGCGTTCGTCCTGAGCCAAGATCAAACTCTCCATAAAAGTGTTTGAAACTTTAGCTTTCAGAAGTCAACTTCTGACTTATTTTTTAAGAAAAACGAGGTGTTTTTCTTCTTTCGTACTGGTTGTTTTGTTCAGTTTTCAAAGAGCAATTTGTTTCTGTCGTTTTTAGCGACAAGATATAATTTACCATGTTTCGTTTTTGTTGTCAACACTTTTTTTAAAGTATTTTGTCGAAATAATTTCGCTTTATTTCGTTTGCTTCCGACAACAAAAATTAATATACCATAGAAAATAGAGAAGGGCAATACCTTTTCACAAAAAAATGACTAAACAAATCACTTTTTCTATTTTCTATGTAAAAAATGATTATAAAACCACTAAATAACGTTTCACAGGCATCTTGATTCTTCTTAATCATTAGAGGAGATATTTATCTAGAATCATTTATCGCAAAGAGCCGTCCGTAAAACTGCAGACTGAGCATCGTCATTTTAATCAGGCTGCCTCCTCTCAATTTTAACATTATCTCTGCAAAATATACCATATATAACTTGCCGTTTCTTTCCTTTATCAACACTCGCTGCTCCTCTGGATACCAATTGTCTTTAAAAGAATATTGCAAGCTTGTACATATCTCTATAAACAAGAACATATATATAAACTAGAACGAATTATTTCGCACTACTACAAATGCTTTCATGGGTTGTACTACATTAAAAAAGGAGGAACAAAATTGAATCACTTCTACACAATTCGTTTGAACCGGAAGAAAATTATATTAAGCACCGTTATTATTTTAGCAGCAGCCATTCTTATTTGGACGCAAACTCCTTCTATTGTAACGATGTTCACGAAGGACGAGCCAGCTGCTCTCTCAAAAGGAAATGAAGATTTAGAAGATGTTGCCGTCACCTTCAATATTAGTTGGGGAGAGGAAAAAGTAGAAAGTATTCTTGAAGTACTGGAGAAAGAAGAGGTCCAAGCTACCTTTTTCGTCAGCGGAGAATGGGCTGAACGTCATCCAGATTTATTAGAGGCCATTTCTGAAGGTACACATGAAATCGGATTGCTCGGCTATCGTTATAAAAGTTATTTAGATCAGGAGCCAGAACAAATAAAACAAGATTTAATCAAAGCACAAGAGGTTATGGACAAATTAGGATATGAAGATATCCACCTTCTCCGCACACCACATGGTCATTTAAACGAAGAAATCATTGAGTTGGCGGAAAGTATGCAATTTCAGGTTGTTCATTGGAATGTCAACCCGGATGATTGGGAAAATCCTGGAGTAGAATCAATCATTGATGAAGTTATGGATCAAACAGAAAATGGCGATATTATTCTGCTGCATGCTTCAGATAGTGCCAAGCAGACTGCTGAAGCTTTAGAGTCGGTTCTTCCCGGATTAAAAAACAAAGGGTATGGTTTAATTACTATATCGGAAATGGTCAACCAGGCAAAAGCAGATACGGAACTTATTGATTAATCCTTGCTTCCATTTCTCAATTCTTCCTCTTTCATAAGGAACTTCATTCACAAATTTAGACTTAGGCGATGAGCCGGTCTTTTAAATATAAATTACCAGCACGGACGTAAACGTAAAAGGCAGCTCCCCTAATTATCTGAAGAGGAGCTGCCTTTTATCATTATAGAAGAAACAGCTTCGGCATACTTTTCATGAATCAGATAAAGCAAGCTGACAGAGCTCTTCCATGGTAAGGAAGGGCTCCAGGACTCACACTTTCTTCGTTTGCCCTTTTTTTGGCTTTGATGCCGATTTTTGTTCCTTTTTCGGTTCTTTTTCCACAAAAGGTAAGCGATGCAGCGTTAACATCTGGTAGGTGTTACATACTAATAGTGGAACAACCATTAACCAGGCATAATCTGTACCATCTACCATTAAGCCGGGAACCCATTCGACAGTTGTAAAAACAACCATGAAAAAAAGTGCTGGAATAAAAGCTGTCGAATTCGTCCCTTTTGCTTTTATCTTTGCTACAATCCAGCTAATCAAAAGCATCGCAGCAGCAATCAATATAAACCAATAAATTGCTACCTCTCCACCTGTGGCGCGATATGGAAAATAGACCAGATCAAATAAAATAAAGATAATCAAACCAACCTGCACAGTAGGCCAGTATCCTTTAAAAACATTCAGCCCCATCCGATTCACAAATAAATATGCAAAGAAACCTGTCATACTTACCGCCGCAAAAGTCAGGCCAAGCCCTAAAAAGAAAATAAATACCCCGAATAACTCCATTGCATCAAACGGAGACATATATGTAAGATATTCCTCCGGCCGTATAAAAAAGCTCGCAATTAATCCAGCAAGCCCGCCAAGCCAGAATGCTTTCCAAAAGAAATTAACCAATATTCTTGTGTTCAATTTTTCACCCCCTAAAGAAGTAACCACTGGTATTTTATCATGAAGTGACCTATTTTTCTTCATTGCTTGTGTATATTTTGTTAAATTATCAAACATATTAAGAGTATAGATTATATTCTTATCACTGAAGAAATATCAACGAATAGAACACAGGATTATTGCAGAAAATGCTGATTTTTGGCACCTGAGGCCAGGCTGTTGTAATCCCGATTTGAAAATAAATTCGTGAAAAAGGTATACTTTCTGATTCCATGAAGAAAGGAGCGTATATATGAAACGTCACCTGTCCATTTTATTTCTACTCCTAGTGCTTTGTTTTATTTCCGCTTGTGGAAATAATGATGAATCCCGTGAAGCAGAATACGAAACCACGAAACGGATGGTTGTCGATATCCTGCAGACAGAGGAAGGAAAAAAAGCGTTAAAGGATATACTAAACGATGACGAACTGCAGGAAAGCGTGGTTATTGAGTCGGATGAAGTAAAAGAGGCTGTTACGAAAGCTTTATCATCCGAAGACAGCAAGGAAAACTGGAAAAAAATGTTCCAAGACCCTGAATTCATACAAACTTATGCGAAATCCATCTCCGCAGAACAAAAGAACCTGATGAAGGATCTGATGCATGACAGTCAATTTCAAGAGCAAATGATTGAGATATTGAATAACCCTAAGGTGGATGAGCAAATGCTTTCTATCATGACGAGCCAAGCATTCCGTGCCCATCTGGAGAAAACAATCCAAGAAGCGTTTCAATCACCGCTATTTCAGGAAAAAATAGATCAGGCATTAAAAGAAGCCGCCAAGCAAAATGCTTCCGGCGGCAGTGGAGAAAATAGCGGAAATTCCTCAGAGAATAAAGAGGAAGAGGAAAAGGAAAATGAAGGAGCAAATTCATCCGGTTAAGGAATTGCTGCATGTATTTTTCTAAAACAAATAGGGTGCTGTTTATCTAAACAGACACCCCGTTTGTTTGCAATCCTATTCCTCTAGTTTCGCAATGATTTTGGCAGCTACTTTATGATACTCTTTTCCATTTGGATGGTCCTCCTGATAAACAGATGGCGCGAATTCATCGTCTTCTTCATATGGCTGTTGGAGTGACAATTGACCAAGAACCTTTGTTTTCAAAACATCCGCAAGCTTCTTACCTCCGCCTTTTCCGAAAACATATTCCTTCTCACCAGTTTTCTTGCTTTCAAAATATGCCATATTCTCCACAACACCAAGAATTTCATGATCTGTTTTCAGAGCCATTTGTCCCGCACGAGCTGCTACAAAAGCTGCAGTCGGATGAGGTGTTGTTACAATAACCTCTTTACAAGATGGTAAGAGTTCATGAACATCCATTGCGATATCGCCTGTTCCAGGTGGTAAATCAAGCAATAGATAATCTAATTCTCCCCACTCTACTTCTGTGAAAAAGCTGTTTAACATTTTCCCGAGCATCGGTCCGCGCCAGATAATTGGCGAATTATCTTCCACAAAGAATCCCATGGAGACCACTTTGACACCAAAGCGCTCAACAGGAATAATCTTTTCTCCGCGAACGACTGGCCTTTCCTCGATGCCCATCATATCCGGTACACTAAAGCCATAAATATCTGCATCAATTATTCCTACTTTTTTGCCTAGACGCATCAAAGAAACAGCTAAGTTAACGGTTACAGTTGATTTACCAACACCGCCTTTTCCACTTGCCACGGCGATAAATTGTGTATTAGTGGCACCGCTGATCAGCGTTTCTTCTTTTTCTTTTTCTGCTTCAGACTGATATTTCTTCACTGTTTCATCAGGAAGCTGTTCAAATCGCAATCCTACTGTATTGGCACCATTGCGTTTTAAAACACCAACAATCTCTTGCTGCATCTGCATCTGCTCGCCTGTATTCATCTTGGAAATTCCAACCTTGACACTGACATGCTTCTTCTCTTCCTTAATGGTAACAGAAGTAATCGCGTTCAATTCCTTCAAGTTTCTATGTAAAAAAGGATCCTTTATAGAGCTGAGTAACTCAATAACCTCTTCTTGTGTTAACATATTTTCACCATCCCTTATGAATCTATCCAAGTGCAAGTATAACATAAAACGAAACTTCATTCAGTTGGTTTGCTTTTCAACCAATTGAACCTAGCTTGAGTTAATCAGGAAATGTAGCGTCCGTTTTTCTCCAGCCATATTTCACATCTCTTTCCCATCCCTCGTTGGAGAAATTAAGGACGCTCATGCTGTGATAGTATTTATCCATAAAAAAAGGCCTGACATCAGCCAAAGCCTCTTCGCATGTAAAAGTTAAAAAGCCATCGTCATCCAGGCACTGTTCATTCACTTTCCTCTGCCTGCGGATCTTCCGTAACGTAACGCAAGATTCCTTCGTAAATACTGGCTGCCATTTGTCTCTGATACGTATCATCTTTTAATAGCTCCCTTTCTGTCTCATTCGATAAAAAACCAATCTCTACTAACGCACCAGGAACCTCTGCATGCTTTAATAAATACATCTGGTCAATCGCAAGAGGCTGTCTATCCGTATTTTCTAAATTACGGATAATTTCCTCCTGAATCATTGTCGCCAGATGTTCTCCCTCCTCAAACCTTGGATAATAAAAGGTCTGAGCACCATGCCACTGGGAATCAGGTAATGCATTTAAATGGATGGAAATGAAAAACTCAGCTTCTTTCTCTTGAATAAACGCTAATCGATTTCGTATGTCCTCTGATTTACGATTAGCCAGACCGCTTGTCCCTTCTGCTGCCAAATCAACATCCTCTTCACGCGTCAAATGAACAATCGCACCATGCTGCATCAAATAAGACTGCACAATTTTAGCTACAGACAGAGCAATATCTTTTTCAACGGTGCCGTCTGATCCTACCGCTCCGCCATCTGGCCCGCCGTGCCCCGGATCAATAACAATTACTTTTCCGTTTAGTGGCATCGACCACGTAGAATTAGAAGAATTAATTGCTTGTTTGGTGGGATACTGTAATAAGAAAATAAGTAATAATAAACCAAGAAACCAAAAGGCCTGCTTTTTCTTTTTAGACATATTGTCTCGTTCCTTTCGTTCCCATCTTCAGGGATGTATTTGGGCACTATCCAGAAATAGTCGATATAAGTGAATAATGATGGCAATAATACATGTTAGTAACCTTTTACCGGGACGAGCAGCCGCTGTCTCAGGCTAATCTGAGAAAAACGGATTCTTCACACGTTCTGCTATTACAAAGCTGTTTCCTACAGCATGTACAAACGTTAAGGAATATAAACTGCCAAAGCCTTTATTAAAATTTATGGGCGCACCCTTAGGTTTATGACTTATCTTTTGTAGTATGCTAAAATAAAAATAAATGTTTGAAACTGTTCCTCATGTGATATTGTATATTTAGGAATAATGATTCGGAGGTATGATTATGGCTGATTGGATATTAATTGTATTAGGTATTGGAGCTGTTCTGATTGGAGTTGGTTTATTGGCGGTAGCTGCTTTTCTTTTTCTAAAATTAGGAGGGGCGAGCAAGCTCATCGCAAGTGCTCAAAAAACAACAGATCAATTGCCGGAGCAAGTAGAAGGCATCACCTCGCAAATAACAGACGTCCTTAAAACAGGAAATGAAACCTTGCAGCAGGTGAACCAGCAAATCAAGGAATTATCTCCTTTATTCTACTTAGTTGGTGATGCAGGACGAGCTACACATAACCTGTCATCGTCTGTACTTAAAACAGCAAATCAATTACAGGAAAGTACAGAAGAAGCAAATATGACGATAACCAATAAAAATTTGCAAGGCATTTACGGCTTAGCTACTATTGGATATTTCCTTGTAAAACAGAACAGAAAGTAGCTCAATGTAAAAACGCTTGGAACCTTTGTTCCAAGCGTTTTTTTACTTTTCTTCTGCAATTCTATTTTCTACTTCCTGCCGTATCTCCTGAAGCTCTGTCGATTTTTGAAAGCCATCATGATACAACCGCTGTTCAAAATCACGCAGACGAGTTAATAATGACGGATTTTCTTCTAAATTTCGTTTCTTATCTACATAAGAACTTGCTGCCCAGCCTAATACAGCCCCAACAGCTGAACTGACAACGATACCTGCTTTAGATCCTTTATTGCTCATGGGTGTATGCCCGTTTCTCGCGTTTTAGATCCCGCTTTTTCTTTAACCAATAATAACCAAGGGCAACTCCGCCATACACGCCGCCTAAGTTGTTTTTACCGGAAACTTCCTGACCGACTTCTGTTTTTGTTTTTACAGAATCCGTTACATCCACTAAGGAAGAAGATAGCTTCCGTGTTGCATTCCCAACATCACCAACGATATAAAACAGCGGGCTCAGCTGCTCCATCTTGTTATTAATATCAGCTAAAGCCTGGTTACTTTCATGCATGATACTTGTTGTCTCTTTTAAAATACCATCCATTTGCTCCGGTAATTGCTGTACTGTCTTATCGACGCCGCTTAATACACTTGCTAAGTTATTTAATAAATGAGCAATAAAAATAGCTAAAATAACACTTGCGACTCCAATAATAATGACGCCGACTCCGATTAATGTCATTTTACTTCCTCCCTCGTCTGGTTGACTTTATTTGTTTTACTTGCCTGGTAACTTTTATAAATCTGCATCGCCGCTTCACTCCACGTGATACCTTTCATTGCCAGATTTAATTTTTCTTCCAATTTCGCATCATCCAAAGCTTGTCGTTTCACTTTATAAGCTTCATTTAAGCTCTGGACAGAGGTGCCTACATCTTCTAAAGAGCCAAAGACGCTGTCTGTTGCCTGCAGCTTCTCATGCGTATCATCAATTAAATGGTTCACCTCTTGTAAGGATGTCGAAATTTCAGGTGTAATATGATTCATTTCTTCTTCCATTTTTACGACTGATCTGCCGAGCGAACGAATATTATAGGTAAGCCGATTTAACATAAAAGCTATATAACAACATACGACCGCAAACGCGATAGCAACAAGTAAAATCCCTACGGAAATAATAGGCATATGTAAAAAACCCCTCCTTCTTCAAAATATAAGTGCGTATACATTTAAGCTTGAATTATTCCTCATCCAAGAATAGCCTCATCCAGTCCTGCTTATTTAAAAGGATAAAATGGACTCGCGATTCCTTCAGAAAGCTGCCCGGATTTCTCCATTTTCAATCAGACTATTTAAATAGCCTTTATAAACAATATTATACCACCTGAAAAAATAAATAAAACGTTTCTTCTTTATAATACCAGAAAACACGGCATTCGTTAAAGGGAGTCATACAAGTACATGGTATTTTCTTCAAATTCTTTGCCCACTGGCGTACAACTCTTCAGGCAAACAAACGCCTCTCCAGACAATCTTCCTGCGGTGATGAAAATCATCAAGGCTGGTGTTCGTCTTCTGTCATACGTACAGAAAGTTATCTTATTTCCTATTTACCAAGATTACATCTCTTTATTTTTGGGTATAGAGTTTACATACCTTCATCTTTCCCTAAACGTTATGGATATATTTATTCCATTTTTCTGGGATTCCCTCTAAAATGGAAAGGTATGAAAAAAATTTTTATTGGAGGCGACTATGGATATTAAACAATTCGGCAAAGATTTTATGAAACGTTTTACTGAGAATAATACGACATTACTTGCAGCTGCGCTTGCTTATTATTTTCTATTAGCCGTCTTCCCGCTTCTTATCGTTGGCTTTGCAATTATTCCTTATTTTAACATAAGTCCAGATGATGCTGTCGGGTTTCTCGGCTCCATCTTGCCGCAAGAGCTTGCAGCAACCTTTGAAGAAAATATCATCAGCTTGGTTGAGACCCCACGCGGCGGATTATTGACTGTCGGGATTTTAGGTACAATCTGGTCTGCATCCAACGGGGTTAATGCTTTCATCAAGGTATCCAACCAAGCATTTGAAGTGGAAGAAACCAGATCATTTATTAAAGCCCGGGGAATAGCTATCCTGCTGACTATCGGCGTACTGTTAGCGGCCATTTCGTCTATCATTTTGCTTGTATTCGGAGATGCTATTATCAATTTCTTGATTTCCTTTATCGGCATCAGCGAAGGCACTGGATTTATCCTGCAAATCTCACGTTTAGTGATGGTCATTGTGATTGTTACCGTTATTTTACTCGGCTTATATCGATTTGCGCCAAATAAACGGCTTCCTTTCCGCCATATTTTACCTGGAACATTAACAGCAAGTATTTTATGGCTGGTAAGCTCTTTTGCTTTTTCCATTTATGTATCTAACTTCGGCAATTACTCTGCAACGTATGGAAGTCTCGGAGGAATTATCATTCTGATGATCTGGTTCTTCTTAACAGGCATTATTCTTCTGGTAGGCGCGTTGTTAAACAGTATGTATCACCAGAAAAAAATAGATGATGCTACAAAAGCCAAAAAAGAAACGGCAAGCAGCAAGGAAGTCTAATGAAAAAACCAAAGTCGGTCTTCTTGATATAGAGGGCCGACTTTGGTTTTTATGATGGTTTAGAAAAAGTCTGCAAGATACGGATGTTTTTTCTTAGGGAGATACGTATCCAGCTTTACCATATTTTCTAATTCACCAGAGATAAACGCCTGCTGGTAAAGCTGCTCCAAGGTTTGTTTCCCTAACAAAATCATCGTTAATTGTTGAATTGTCACCGATGCTGTCACATTCTCTCCTGCCGTGTCCTCTGTTTTTTCTGCATAATGTGATCCATTTTGAAAATAAATCTGATAAACGCCGCTGTTTTCTTCCAAAACGTCATCTTCCACTTTCAACCTAAAGCTTTCTTCCTTTTCTGCCGGCGTCAAGAATGGATATACCTTTAGAAATGCTTCTACATCAACAATTCTTGTCATAAAATATGGCTTTTGTTCTTGCTTTGCCCTCGGTTCTTCCATAAAAAGCGTTAGTAAATCATCATCCGGCAGTGTCATTTGTACTTCCTTTGCCATCGAATCATGATTGGCAATAAACTGCAGCAGCCGCTTTTTACTTTCCGGAGTAACCGCAGCCCATTCATCGATGTCCAGCTTACTATTCTTTACCTGATAACGGACATATCCGTCTGCCATTCCCGCATCATCATAACTAATCGCTGTGATTAATTCTTCTTTGCTGAAAATCTTGTGCTCCCACCAATGATCATCGCGTACCAGCATCCCTGTATACTGTTCGGTATAAGCGTGATAAACCTCTTTTAAAATCGCTTCTTCACCCTTTTTCATCCGACGCACACAGCCTGTTATATCCTTAAATTTAGGTACATGCTCCATCGGAATCGTAAACTGCATCTCATTAATGGTCATTTCCCAGCCAAACTTCCGGTAAAATGGAACACTGAACGGCGCCAGATAAGAAACAAGATAACCTGCTTTTTTCATTTCGCCTAGAGCATGGATAAGCAGCTGCCGAACAGCTCCTTTCCTCCGATACTCCGGCCAAGTTGCCACAGAGGCAATGCCCCCTGTTTTGATAACCTTGCCATGGATACGTGTTTCCAATGGAATCAGATGGACCTTTGCAGCAAGATTTTCTCCTTCCATCCAGCCCCAAACCGTTTCATTCTTTTTTGCTTCTTTTTTCTTTTCTATTTCTCCTGGTGCGGGCGTAGCTTGAAAGGCAAAAGCGGACAGCTCATAAATTTCATCATTGGTTACTGGAATTTGTTTAATCATAACAATCCTCCTCTTTGACGAATAAAAACTTCATTCAGTGAAAATGATAGGGGCGATTCCTCGTGTTAAACCAATTATTTCTTCTGCTGGCGGTACAAATCAATCGATTTATATCCTTGAGACAAAATATCAAGCATCTGCTGTTTACGCTTGTCACGTGTTTTTTTTTGTTTCGCAGAAAAAAGGTAGCGCGCCCAGTCTTTTTGATAGCCAGGTGTCAGACTCCGGTAAAATGAAAGCACCTCAGGAAATGCAGCTAATAACGCTTCAATATCTTTCACATTCTCGGCATAATCTGCTATGCGCTGACTCGATGAGGCAGATTTCTTCTCTTTTCGCTCCTCGCGTTTTAAGCCAATTACAGTAAACACATCATCCATACGTACCATACGGGAAAATTTCAAATCACTGCCTGACACATACCCTTCTTCGTCCACCTTCATGGCGGGGAAAATCTCATCCCTATGAATAGAGGTATTATACCGCTTGTTTCCCTTTTTAGGGTAAGCAAAAAATAAATATCCTTTTGGGAGCAGTAATTGCTGCGCTACAATTTGATTTGTATATGTAATCATGTCATCCAACGTTTCTACAAAAATAAAAATCGCATCATGCGCTTGCTGCAATGCTTGATTTTGTTCCGTGAATACATCATAGTCATTCGGCTGGTTGATGACAGCCAAGTTTGTGTATTTATGAAGCTTTAATTTATCTATAATAGACATTATATTCACTCCCTGTCTTATGTAAATATATCATTTTTACCAAGAATCAAGAAAGCATATTGATAGGCAAATACGGTGTTCTCGTTCTTTTCTATTTAGTAAAGCACATAATGACTGAGTAATGAGCGTGTAAGCATCCTATTCTTTTTCTCATCGTTATCCCGCCCCATCTTATTTTTTCATGCTGCTTACTTTACACGGAGTGATATTAAAAAGTCCCGGAATCAACCAATTGACTCCGGGACATCATAGCATTATTAAAAATCAAACATCTTTCTCACAAATTCATTAAAACCATTGTGAATGGAATACACCATCTTTATCCTTACGCTCATACGTATGCGCACCGAAATAATCGCGCTGCGCCTGGATTAAGTTAGCTGGCAGGTCCTCTGAACGATAGCTGTCATAGTAAGCAATCGCACTCGCGAACGTCGGTACAGCAACACCATGCTGCACAGCTAACGAAACAACCTTACGAAGAGACGCTTGATATCCTTCTACAATCTCTTTGAAATATGGATCGAGCATCAGGTTTGGCAGGTCTCCATCGCGATCATATGCTTCTTTGATTTTTTGCAGGAAGTTTGCACGAATAATACATCCGCCGCGCCAAATCATTGCGATATCGCCATATTTCAAGTCCCAATTGTTTTCTTCAGACGCTGCACGCATTTGTGCAAAGCCCTGTGCGTAAGAAACAATCTTACTCATATAAAGCGCCTGACGGATAGCTTCAATTAGCTCTTCCTTGCTCTCAGCTACATCTGTTTTGGCAGGCCCAGAGAACACTTTGCTTGCATTGACGCGCTCGTCTTTTAAGGAAGAAATAAAGCGTGCAAATACAGACTCTGTAATTAATGGAAGCGGCACCCCTAAGTCGAGGGCATTTTTGCTTGTCCATTTTCCAGTACCTTTTTGGCCTGCTTTATCAAGAATCACTTCAACTAACGGTTTGCCCGTTTCCTCATCCACTTTTGTGAAAATATCTGCTGTAATTTCAATCAGGAAGCTATCAAGCTCTCCTTTATTCCACTCTTTAAACACTTCATGCAGTTCTTTTGCATCTAAGCCGACCACATTCTTCATTAAATCATATGCTTCGGCGATTAACTGCATATCTCCATATTCAATTCCATTATGAACCATTTTCACAAAATGACCTGCACCATTTGGTCCGATATACGTTACACATGGTTCGCCATCTACTTTTGCCGAAATTGCTTCAAAGATTGGAGCAACTAAATCATATGCTTCTTTTTGTCCGCCAGGCATCATTGAAGGTCCTTTTAATGCGCCTTCTTCCCCGCCGGATACACCAGTTCCAATGAAATGGATACCTGTTTTATCTAATTCTTCATTACGGCGCATCGTATTTTCATAAAGTGTATTTCCTCCATCAATCAACACGTCGCCGTCTTCTAAGTATGGCTGCAAGGATGCGATCGTTGCGTCTGTCGCTGGACCAGCTTTCACCATAAGCATTATTCTGCGGGGCTTCTCTAAAGATTGAACAAAATCTTCAATCGTTTCGGCACCGTAAAAGTTTTTCCCTTTTGCTTCGTTCGCCATAAATTCTTCTGTTTTCTGGTAGGTACGGTTGAAAACAGATACAGCGAAGCCACGGCTTTCTATATTTAACGCAATATTTTTACCCATAACAGCTAAGCCAATAACACCAATCTCTTGCTTCATATATACTCGATCCTCTCTGCCTAAAAATTTAAAATGAACCTTTTCTTATTATAACGGATTTCTTCTAAAGAAACCAAGTCCCACGCTATTTTTTCTCAATACTATGATAACTTGGCCGGTTTTTTGACAGAAAAAATCACCAATCCGCAGCATCACATCAAACTGCGAATCGATGATTTTTCTAGTTACACACAAATCTCCTTAGCACCCGCAAGGGCCTTGCGGCGGACAAGGATGATGCGGCTTTCCGCACATAACATGCTGTTCTTTAATATCATTTACAACAGATTCTGTATGAGGGAAATAGTGCTTGTGTGTTGTCATATGCTTATTAACATTTGTAGTGTGACTAGGATGGACATGCTTTACCTCAGTATTAGAAACGTTTGTTTTTACGTATTGCTTTGTTGGAGATACTTGTGTTGGACCTTGTTGTGTAGGTGATACTTGTGGTGCACAGTATTCTGGCTGCATTTGTTGCTGCGGCATTTGCTGTGGCATTCCATTGCCATTGCAATTTCCATTCATACCATTCATAGAAGCTCCTTGTACCTGTTGATTTTGGTTCCCCCAGCCTTGATTAAATTGTCCTTGATGATGTTTGTTACTACCTCTCACCGTAAAGGACCTCCTTTCCATTTCTTTAATCTTTCTCTATAGACTATGTGTCCCCCCCGTACTCGGTTTGATATAATAACCTATTTTTCAGGAATTTCTCTTGGATTCTTATTTAAGGGGTGTTCTAAAAAGGATTGGAAAGCTTTATTTTCCTGCTCTTTGTAAGAGAGAGGAATTAGGATAAAAGTGTCAGATTAATTACATCCAAAATCGGGAAACTTTATACAATAGAAGCGTCATATTTAGTTCAGTTACTGGAGTGATATAATGGAATTTTTAACAGGATACTTACCAATCATGCTTGGCGTTGCCGTTATTCTCATATTAATAAGTATATTTGTGAAAGAGAAGCGGATTGTTCCACCGATGGTTGTCAGCTCAATCAGTCTTATTTCTATCTTTATCAGTTATTTCTTTGAGGGGGAAGATGCTGCTCTTATCGGCAATATAAGTCTGGCTGCTTTTATCAGTTCCGTGATTGTTCTGATTGTAATGACAGCTATTTCCTGGTCTCGTACACGTCCAAAAGCATAAGACTGTCTATCTCCATCAAAGGAGTTACAGGAAATCTGGCTGTGAAAATATTGCTTATACAAAATCCCAGGATGTCTTCCGAGCAAATAATAGAAGACACCCTGGGATTTGTTTGTTTCTAAACCAAGAGTGTGAACCATTGAAAGATACCTTTCAGGTTATCGCCGACATTTTTTGGTTAAAACGCTTTGCAATTTCCTTTCCTATTTCAATCGAGCATGTTGCAGCAGGCGATGGTGCATTCAATACATGCAGACTTGACGCATTTTCTTCAAAATAGAAATCATCCAGCATCGTTCCATCCGGCTTCATCGCTTGCGCACGTACTCCCGCTTCCATCGGCTTAATATCCGCTGCTGTTAATGAAGGAATTAATTTTTGTGCTTCCTTTACAAATGCTTTTTTACTAAATGACCGATAATATTCACCGATAGCTTCCTTCATGTTTTTTATGCCCATTCGATACAGCCCCGGAAAGGTTATGATTTGCGACGTTTCCTTTAAATTAAAACCGATTTTTTGATACGCTTCTTTCTTAAACCCCAACACGGCATTAGGCCCTACATCGACTCCGCCGCCAATCATGTTTGTAAAATGGACACCCAGGAATGGCAAATCCGGATTAGGGACTGGATAAATCAATGTTTTCACATAATGTTCAATACGCTTATCTAATTCAAAATACTCGCCGCGAAATGGAATAATTTGAACATCTGTCTCGATATGGGCCATACGCGCTAGCTTATCACTATACAGTCCGGCGCAATTAATCAAATAATCCGCTTCATATGTCGTTTCATTCGTTACTACGGTTATTTTTTCTGTTTCCATTTGGATATCTTTCACTTCATTATGTAACTGCAGCATGCCGCCATTTTCTATAAACAGCTCGGCGTACTTCTCTGTAACCTTTTTAAAATCCACAATGCCGGTATTTTTAACGTGGATCCCGCCGACTGTATTTACAAATGGTTCAATCTCTTTCACTTCATCACGGCTTAAGCGCTCGACATCTAACCCATTTTCGATTCCCCGCTCATATAGCTTATTCATGTTCGCAAGTTGGGACTCACTTGTTGCCACAATTACTTTGCCACATTGGTTATATTCTATTTGATGCTTTTCACAGAACTCCATCATCGATTTCGATCCATTCCGGGCAAATCTCGCTTTGTAGGAGCCCGGTTTATAATAAATCCCTGAATGAATCACACCGCTATTATGTCCTGTCTGATGCTTCGCTACCTCTGCTTCTTTATCTACGACTGCAATGTTTTTATCTGGATGCATTTTCGATAGCTGGTAAGCGGTGCTCAAGCCAATAATCCCTGCTCCAACAATCACTATGTCTACTTTCACTGTGCTTCCCCTGCCTCTGCTTAAGTTGTTTGAATACCGCAAGCTTCCGCGACTACTTCCACAATATGCTTCACTGAAATCACATCCGATAAGCCTTCTCTTTCTACTCCTAGCTGCATTTGGATATGACAGCCCGGATTGGAAGTAATAATCAGCTCCGGTCTTGCTGTTTTAACGTTTTTCATCTTCATATCTAAAATTTGCATGGATTCCTCAAAATGCAGGATATTATAAATACCTGCTGAACCGCAGCAGAGCGATTTATCCTTTAACTCCATATAGTTCAGTCCAGGAATCCGTTTAATGATTTTTAATGGGTCCTCAAACACCTGCTGTACATTTTCCAAATGACACGACGGCTGAAATACAGCATTCTTCGGAATTTCATAGTGAAAATCCAAATCAGCCATTGCCATCAGCTCAGAAATATCTCTAACCTTTGCCGTAAACTTCAATGCCCGCTGATGCCATTCTGTTCCTTCTTTAAACAGCTTTGGATATTCTTTTAACGTTGCTCCACAGCCGCCAATGGTATTGACAATATAATCAAAGTCATAAGCTTCATAGGCTTCTATATTTTTTTTGGCCAGCTCTGCCGTTTGATCGTGTTCTCCTGCATGATGCTGCAGGGCACCACAGCATGTTTGTGACGGAATATTCGTTACTTCCATTCCATGTCCGTTTAAAATGTTAAAAGCTAAATCATTAATCCGGCTGAAAAATACGTCCATAATACAGCCTTGAAAGAAACCAACCTGAATTGCTGATTTTCTAAAAGGATTCGGCGGGTTTTTCAGCCGCTTACTTAGTTGGACTTCCGGCATGGCTTTATTCAAGTCTCGGTATTTCTCCATCGGTTTTAGAAGATTACGCCGATTAACCACACGCTTCACTCCGGTCACCTGATAAGCATATAAACTCCTATTCACCAATCTCAGAATCTGTTTGTTTTTCAAAACCACTTTAAAAGCAGCTGTTCTGACTCCCTTCTCGAATAGACCCATTTTTTTATTATCTTTCAGCACCTCGACGGCCGACATCAGAATATCGCCGTAACGGACATTGGTTGGACAAACGGTTTCACATGCCCGGCAGCCCAGACATAAATCAATCCCTTCCCGCATGTCCTCAATATCTATCTTTCCTTCCGCTGCCATCTGCACTAAATTGATACGTCCTCTTGGAGAATGCTTTTCTTTTTTGAAAGCCAGATAGGTGGGGCAAGCAGGCAAGCAGTACCCGCATTGCACACAATCAAAGGTTGCCTGATAATCCAATTTTTCAATTAATTGCTCAGTCATTTTTTAACACTAACCTTTTCTCTCCCGCTTCCGGGAATATTTTTCCTGGATTCAAGATATTCTTCGGATCAAGCGCTTGTTTAATCGCTTTTTGGAATAGCATGCCGGCTTCTCCCACTTCTTTTGGAAAAAACGGCTTTTTCATCGTTCCGATTCCATGTTCACCTGATAAGGTTCCGCCTAATTCAATGGCGTAATGAAAAATTTCTTCGACCGCATCCTCCACCCTGGAAACTTCATCCGCATCCCGCATATTGGTATTAATCGTTGGGTGCAGGTTGCCATCACCAGCGTGGCCAAATACAACAATATTCAGATTATACTTTTTCTTCATTTCATCTATCTTCCGAAACATGTCTGGAATCTTACTCAACGGGACGGTCGCATCCTCTGATATTTTGGTGTAGCCGCTTTGGACAATCGCAGGTGAAACTAATTTTCTCACCTGCCAGAGCCTTGCTTCTTCCTCTTTGGTTTTTGCAATTTGCACATTCTCTACACCAATTTCTAAAAGAGCTTGTTGAATAACATGCAGTTCCTTCATCAATACATCTGAATCCCCATCCACTTCAACAAGCAGAATAGCCGCGGCCGTTCTGGGTAAATCCAGTCCAGCATAATCCTCCACTTTATTTATCGCATTCTGATCAAGAATCTCCATTTTAGAAGGTCTTACCCCTGACGTTAAAATTTTGGAAATAGACTTTCCGGCGGTATACAAATCCTCGAATATAATCATTGCTGTCTTCGTATCCATCGGCTTTGGAATCAGCCTTAAAGTTGCCTCTGTAATAATTCCAAGGGTCCCCTCTGATCCGATTAAAAGCTTCGTTAAATCATAGCCGGTCACATTTTTAACAGTATTTCCGCCCGTACGGATAACTTTTCCTTCCGCAGTAACCACTTCCAGTCCTAATACATAATCCTTTGTCACACCATACTTTACTCCGCGGGGACCACCGGCGTTTTCTGCTAAATTCCCGCCAATGGTGCAGATGGAGGAGGAAGAAGGGTCTGGCGCATACATTAAGTTATGCTCCTCTGCCAATTGATGAATATCTCCTGTTTTCACACCTGGGCTTGCCTTGATTAACAAATCATCCGGAAAAATTTCCAGGTACTGATTCCATTGTGAAAAATCTATCACAATACCTCCATGTACAGGTAATGGTCCTCCGGAAAGGCTGGTGCTCGCCCCTCTTGGATAAATGGGAATTTCATAAGCATTCGCCAATTGCACAATTCTCTGCACTTCTTCTGTAGACATCACTTGAACCACATAATCCGGCATATATTGCCCAAAAGACGCATCATAGCCGTATGATATTCGGTCATCAACATCTATTAACAAACGCTCTCCTACTATTTCAGTCAATTTTTCTATTATTTTTTCTTTCATTATTTAACCCACCTATATTCTGTCGTCACCCAACTTTCTGCGCATGTTTGTCAGATGTAATTGCATCGCTTCCATGGCTTCTGCTGCATTTTGGGATTTTATTGCCAAATAAATACGTTCGTGCTCGCTATAAACCTCTTCTCTTTTTCTAGGTTTTCCTATATTCAGTTTCAGTGAATATTCCAATGCATTCCTGTGAACGCGCTCTAAGTTTTGAAAGGTTTGGATTATATAATTATTTTCTGTCGATTGAATAATCGCCTGATGAAAATTATAATCTGCCTTTAAACCAATCGAATATTCATTGCTTGTAATTTCTTCAAAGTCCTTCAGTGCCTGTTCAATTTTCGAAAGCGCTTCTTGCGTATGCCTTACTGCACTAAATCCTGCTGCTTCCACTTCCAATAGCGCTCGCATTTCTAACAGATCAAATAACTCTTTTTTTGTAAATTCGCCGTAAGTATATTCCTTAAATTCATCCGCCGCATCCAGACGTTTGACATAACTTCCCTTTCCCTGCATCGACTCTACGTAGCCGACAGAGACTAATTTACTGATTGCTTCCCGGATGGGTACTCTGCTGACATCAAAATATTTCGCCAGCTCATTCTCTGAAGGAAGCTTTTGTCCTTCAGCGTATTCGCCAGTTTTAATCATATTTTCTAACTGGGAAAAAATAATATCAGATAACTTTTCTTTTTTGAACGGTTTCATTTTATTATCCTGCCTCCAGGAGCCGCCTGCTTCTTATGAAATGGAAAACAAGTACGATTACAAATAATGCCAGTCCGATGACGTCTAATAATTGACTCGTAGAAATCAAGAAGAAGGCCACTCCGATTAATATGATTCTTTCTACTATATTTAATTTTACTCGAATATAGTTCCCGAATCCAACAGAGAGGGCATAAACTCCTATAACCGCAGAAATAAATGCTTGTGCTAATAAGAAATAATTAATTGGTCCATCATCCGTCTGCAGCAGCAAGATTGGATCATAAACGATAATGATTGGGATAATAAATCCTGGAAATGCTAACCGTAAAGCTGTCCAAGCCGTCTGCATCGGATTCGCTTTCGCAATTCCTGCTCCGGTATAGGCAGCTAACGCGACAGGCGGCGTTACGTTAGACATGGCGCCATAATAAAATACAAAAAAGTGAGCTGCTAAAGGATTAACGCCTACTTGAACAAGTGCCGGCGCAGCTGTTACAGCTACCACAATATATAATGCTGTGGATGGAAGCCCCAGACTAAGCACAATACAAGTAATCATAATCAGTATTAATATAATAAACAGATTTCCTCCTGCAAGATCCGCGACATTATAGGCAAGCATCGATCCGACACCGCTCATAGAAACAACAGCAATAATAATCCCTACAGAAGCACAGGCAATAGCGACCTGTACGGAGTTTCTGGCTCCATCAATAAGTGCCTCAAAGAGCTTAGAGAAGGTAATCCGATTTGTTTTGTCTTTGGTTAAATAAGAAGTGATAATTGTAGCAATAATTCCGGCAAAACCGGCAAAAATCGCTGTTTTCCCTAATAGAAGCACACCCATCACAACAATAATCGGCAAAAGTAAGGCGCCTCTTTCCAATAGTACCTTTTTGATATCTGGGATATTCTCCTTACTAATTCCTTTCAGTCCTAGCTTCTTTGCTTCTGTATCAATCGCAAATACCAAAGCAATAAAATATAACAAGGAGGGCAGGATACTGGCTAAAACAATCGCCGTATAAGGAATTCCTAAAAAGCCTGCCATAATAAATGCTGCCGCTCCCATAATCGGCGGCATCAGCATGCCTCCCGTAGAAGCTGCAGCCTCTACTCCTCCCACAAACTTCGGCTTTAATCCGATACTTTTCATCAGTGGAATCGTAAAGGCACCCGTTGTCGCCACATTCGCTACAGCGCTGCCGTTCAATGACCCTGTCAGTGCACTTGTAATAACGGCAACCTGGGCTGGCCCTCCCCGGCGCTGTCCTGCAATCGCCAGAGCTAAATCATTAAACAAATTACTTGCACCGCTCACGGTAAGGAATGAACCAAATAAGATAAACAATACAATATAAGTAGAAGCAATGGATAGCGTGCTGCCGAAAACTCCATCAGACGTCATGTAAATTCGATACAGCAATCTTTCAAATGTAAAACCGGAGTGAGCAAAATCAATAGGAAAGTACGCACCATAAATGCCATAAAGCAAAGCAATAACACTCAAAATAGGAATAAACCAGCCGATAGCCCGGCGTGTTATCTCAAACAATACTAAAATACATAAGACAGCAAATATATAATCAACTGTATTTGCCTGGGATAACCGATCCACATGCAAATTTGTATACGTGACCGTAATATATCCAATGGAAATAATCGACAGGAACAGCATAACGATATCTATTGATGATATTTTCCCTGTCTTCTTTTTGTTTGACGGATGAAGCAAAAATCCCATTACAAAGATTAAGATTAAAAAGATTGTATTTCTATAAAATTCCTGAATGTTTAGATAACTGGAAGTGAGTAAAACAAAGACTGATAAGATAATACCGACAACAGCGATAATTTTATTACGCAACGATTTCGGATCTGCAATCGGGTTATCATTTGGATTTTTCTCGATATCTACGTTTTTTGCCTGTGCATTCGCCATTAATTTTCCTCCTCTCTTAACTCTTCTGGTTTCAGATGCGCTTCAATCTCTATACCTTGCTCTTCAAAATAGCGGTAAGCTCCTGCATGAAGCGGTGTATTCAAGCCTTCCAACGCTGTCTCCACCTGCATTTCCCGGGCGGAATTATGAATCCCAATCATATATTCACGATTTTCAAATAGTATCTTGGTTAAGTTATAAACCATTTCTTCATCCATATCCGAAGTGGTAACTAAAATATTTGGCTGGGCAATCGTATCAATATCTTCTTCCTGCCTTGGATAAGAACCAGCTTCAATAGTATAGCGGTACCACGTATGAACGATATCATTAATATCGTCCATTTGTTCATCGGTCACCTCTAAAATAGCGGCATTCAATCCGCTTGCATACATATCTGTAATAGCAGATACGGGTACTCCTGCAGGAAGAGATCCACCATTTAACCGGCCATCCCTCATTGCCGAAATCGTATCATCATATCCAAGATACTCTGTTCTGATATCACTTTTTCCTAACTCAATCCCTTCCATCATTGTTACGGTAGATTGTTCTGTACCACTTGCCTGAGGACCTACAGAAAACGATCTGCCCGCAATATCAGAGATATCTCCAGACTCAACAAAATCTTCCATTAATACAAAATGCTCTACGTTTGGCCAAATCATCCCCACAGACCGAAGCTCTTCGTATTGGTCTCCTTCATAAATACCGCTTCCCTCCGCTGCCTGTGTCGAAATCAACCCTTGGAGTATGGCAAAATCAGCTTCTCCATTCTTGAGTAAATCGATATTCTCAACAGAACCTGCAGAGGCCTGTCCGTTAAATTTGATATTCTGTTCCCGGTAATGCTCTGTCCAAAGCTGCCCCATTCCGACCCCGATCGGATAATATGTACCTCCAGTGGTTGCTGTTGCGATGTTGTAAATTTCTTTCTTCTCAAAATTACATCCAGATAAAACAAAGGTAAAAATAAGTACTGTAAATAAAAATAGCTTACCTTTCATTCAAACACCCCTTTGTATGCGCTTTCAAATTAACTTGTAATACAATGTTACAACATTGAACATTTTGTGACAATACCTAAATATAAAATTCTGACAAATGATTTAAAATTTATTTTAAATTTCCCATTTTTTAAGGTTTATTCAATCCGCGTTCCGTATAGGCCCAAGCCTTGTTTTAGTAAGCATTAAAAACAGGAAGAGATATCTACCCTTGCACAAAAATAGTTAAAAAGACATAACAGCAGGGAATTTGCCACTTTTATTGGGCAAATCAAAAAACCAGAGTAATCCGAAGATCGCTCTGGTTTTTCCGTTGAGATAAATTAAATTCCTCCAAAGTCCACGCCAACCAAGAAATACGACGCAACAATAAGTACCAGCTGATATACCGTTAAGGTCCAAAAAACATCAAAACGAGATTTTTCCATAAGCGCTAAAAATAAATAAACATGTATAAAGCCGAAAAGTAATAATGAAAATACATATGTCACAATAAATAAATCAATGAATAATAAGCCAAAAAACAATGTCACGAGACAAAACACAAGGACAAACGGAATATTGACCACCACGTATTTCGTCAATAATTCCTTATGCTCCATTGTTTTATTCCCGAACTGCTTCAGCAAAATATAGAGCGAGAAATAACCTATCGCAAATGTAATAAGCCAAGAGACAAAGGTTTGTAAAACAAAGGTGAAATTAATGTCTCCCAAAAAGTAGAACAGCCCATCAAAGCCATATCGATAAAATAAATAATGGCAAATACTTACAAGCACAGCTAATAAAGCGAAAATAATGAGACTGGTTTCCACTTTTATCGACCGGCCGGAATGAATAAGTGTATTTGGCCTTAATGCTGCGTCTAATGCAATCCCTTTGATTTCATTAAAGCTTTCCTGAAAATCAAATTGCGATCCCTTTGTTTTTTCCTTCTGACCTGCCTCACTGGATTCGCCGGCAGCCTGCTCTAGATGTGTTTTGGCTTCATTCGGCTCTTGCTCCGGCTGATTCGAAGCATCCAGCTGCTGTGTCTCCTGCTCCATCGCCAGTTCTTCCATTTTCTCTCCATCCGGTGCTGATGCAGCGTGTTCCTCCTCTACACCTTTTTCTTGCTGTTTATCCTCTTTCTCCATCCTACCACTCCTTGTATAATTTTTTGAGTTATACTACTTCAAACAAATCTTCCTAAGCGAGATTTCTACCCAGATTCAATATGTTTGATATTTTAGTATATACTTAACATTAGCATAAATTAATTATTTTCAAACTCAAAACCTGCAGAAATAAGGGATTTAACAAAAAACAGGAAGGAAGTTTCATGTTTTATATAAAAGGGTCTTTAATCCTGTGAATTAAAATTCAAAACAAAACTAATTACCTATATACCAAATATCAGAATCGACTTCTATGCTTTATCAATAAATTTGATACGCATAACACCTATAAACGTTTGAAAAATCAAATGTTTTTAACGTATACTGTTAAAAAAGAACAAAGGAGGAAACTTTATGAACAAATTTTTTAGTTTTGAAGAGATGATTACACCTATTATCATCAAGGTATTATTTTGGATTGGACTTGCTGCGTCCGTTATATTTGGCCTTATTACTATTTTTACAGGAATTATTGAAGAAGAATTTTTACTTATTTTCTCAGGTCTTCTTACGATTGTTGTTGGAAGCCTCTTAGTGCGAGTTTATTGTGAGTTATTGATTATTATGTTCAAAATCTATGAAACCTTAAAACAAATAAGGGATAAATAATTCATCAGAGTAAAAAAAGAAAGGGAATGGTGTATCACATAAAGCGATACACCATTCCCTTTCAAACTTCAAACAAGAAATCTTATTTCAATTGTACTCCTTCAATAATTACCCCGCTCTCTGGAACAGGCGGAATTTCATTCATCTCATAATCCAAATCCTGTTCAATAAATGTAAACGAAAGATGGTTTACGAAAAAGTCGAGTGTCGTTTTTAAGACATCCATTGTCATCCATTCGCCGGCACAGCGGTGACCGATGTCAAATTCTCCGCCGCCCTGCGGAATAAAATTAAACGGAGACTCCTTCCACCCTTGAAACCTTTCCGGCTGAAACCGATTTGGCTGTTCCCAAATAACCGGGTCATGGTTTGTACCATATAAATCCAATAATGTTAATGTCCCTTCTTTAAAGGTATATTCTCCCCAGGTAAAATCCGCTTTGACCCGTGCAGGAGCAACTGGGAAAAATGGATAAAATCTTCTTACCTCCTGAATAAACCGATGCAAATCTTCTTCTGTCTTCAATTTCTCTGCTTCTTCCGGGTAATCGTGTACAGCCAGCAGAACAAAGTCTATATAAACAGCAATTGCGACGATTGGGCGCAACAGATTCAGTAATTCAACGGCAACAACGGAAGCATCCAGTAATTCTCCGTTCACGTCCCGATGCATTGCAAAATGGTATACGGCACTATCCTTACGAACCTCTTCTGCCGTGTTTCCGCGGACTCTCTCCACCAAGCCCGTTATTCGTTCTTCCGCTTTTGATCTTGATTGTCTGGCCTGCCAATGGCTCCATCCAACTGCACCGGCATCTTCAAACATGTCACTTAGCTGGTCTGCCCATTCTGGGATGTCTTCTTGTTTATAAGGAACCCCTGTCCATCGTAAGGCGGATTTCGTCAATACATATTTGGCTGTTTGATAAACTTGTATTTCTTCTTTAGAATTACGTTTCATTTCCTGCTCCCATTCCTCCCGAATGATAGCAGACATCTCGTTCAGCCTTTCTTCTGTCATCAGAGACATAAACATTGCTTTCCGATGATGGTGATCCGCTCCGTCTAATCCCTGAACGCCTCCCTCACCAAACAGCGTTTTCTGAATTCGGCCAGGCGAAGCATCTTTTCGAGAAAATTTAGCATTATCATAAAAAAGTTCTGCTTCCTTCTCACCTACCATACAAATGGTTTTCTCCCCTAACAGCCTTGTTTCAAACACACGGGATTCAAACTTATCCGAACGATTGGTTACAAATCGGTACCCTTCATCCAAGAGCTTCAGCGTATGATCCAAACCTTTGTCTTTTGGCATATGTGTCTCTGTCATTTCGTTTCACCCTCCATAAATAATGTACTTTATTATATCGTTCCTTTTTTATTTCTTATTTAAACAAAAAATAGTGATTCTCCACCCATTGGTGAAAAATCACTACCTGTTATCTATATAAATTGAAGCAAGAAATTACACTTTATTTTTCTTATAAAAATGACGAAATAATGATTGAAAACAGTAACTAGCGGAAGAAAAACACGGAGACTCCTGTGGGAATGCGCGGAGGGAAGACCCCGCAGAAAAAAAGCGAACTTCTTTTTTTCGAGGAGGCTGAGCTCAAGCCCACGGAAAGCGTAGTGTTTTTCTGTAGCGGTAGCTATTAATTTCAATTTATATAGCGTATATTTCTGTCCTAATCTTTTTTCCCGCTTATCTCTAAAACCGTATCATAAAGCACATTGGCGGCAATCACAATGTCTTCATCCGAACTGTATTCCAATGGGTTATGACTGATCCCATCCCTCGACCTGACAAATAACATCGCAACCGGAGCGGCCGCAGCGATATTCATGGCATCATGGCCGGCACCGCTGACTAAAGTATAAGGACGGATCCCCTGTTTTTCGATACTAGCTGCAAATTGCTGCTGCAGGGCTCCGTCAGCCTTTGCCGGCTTCGCACGCTGCAGTTCTACTACCGCTGCGGTGACATGCCGTCGCGCTGCTATGTCATTAATTTGCTGCTTCACTTCTTGTTCTAATTCACGGATAGTCTTTTCATCAATATCACGAATATCAATGGTAAAGGTTACTTTTCCCGGAATAACATTGACACCGTTTGGCTCGACCTGCAATTTTCCTACGGTGCCGACAGAATCGCCTTTTGTCTGGAAGCTTTGTTCCACTGCCAAAATCATCTCACTGGCTGCGGTTAATGCATCGTGCCGAATATGCATTGGGGTTGCTCCGGCATGCTCACTGATTCCATTCACAGTTACCTCTAACCACAATGGAGCGGCAATTCCAGTGACTACACCTACCGGCAAATCTTCCTTTTCCAGTACTTTTCCCTGCTCAATATGCAGCTCCAAATATGCTTTGATATCCTCCCGCTTTAATTTTTCTAAAGGAAAGGGGGATAATCCAAATTGCCGTGCTGCTTCTTCGATGGTGATATTCGCAGCATCGGTTTTCTGTAATTGTTCTGGCTTTAACAGTCCTGCCATCGCGCGGCTTCCAATCAGTCCGAAACCAAATCGCGTTCCTTCTTCATCTTTAAATGCAGTTACTTCCACCTTTTTATGAAGGGGAATCTGGTTTTCATGAAGGGTTTGCACGACTTCAATGGCCGTCAGCACCCCTAAAGCGCCGTCGAATTTCCCGCCATCCGGAACGGTATCGATATGCGAGCCCAGCATAATTGTTTCTTCTGCATCTCCATAAGAGCCAATAATATTTCCAATTCCATCCACATTTACCTGCATGCCTGCTTCTTTCATATATTCTATTACAAGGTCAATTGCCTGTTGCTCTTCCTTTGTAAAAGAGAAGCGGTTTATACCGCCTGTTTCGTGGTTCCGGCCAATCTGGCTTAACTCATCCAGTCGCTGCAACAATCTATTGGCATTTATCATGGTCTTACTCCTTCATCTGAAATTGGAAGTGACATTGGCCTTCACGTAGTACATATTGGTCATGCACAACTTCAAAATTTTTATTATATCCTTTCGCCACAGAAGGATCGATTACCTGGCAGTAAAGAATGCCGTATTTGCCCATATCATCATCTGCCCATTGCTGACCGAACGGACAATACGTAAAGGTTTGTTCTACTTCATTTTCTTTATGCACGGTATCTACTTCAAATAGTTCACTCCGGGCCATATCATAGTTTTTCAAGTAATTATCCGAATTATTTTCTAATCCATTGGCACGCGCACGCTGGGCAATCCCTTCTCCGCGCTTTCTTCCGTACCTTTCTACAGCACGCCGAATGACATCCTCACCCTCTTCTTCATATTTGTCTACGACCTGTTTTGAAATTTGGGCAAACATTTTGGAAAAACGTGCAAAGGTTGTTAATTCTGCATATTTTTCTTCTTCCTCCACAACTTGAGGTAAATATTCATAAAAGGCATGATTTTGTCCTTCTGCTGTTGCTTTTTGTGCCATGGTTTCGGCATCTTTTAATCCGAATGCTTCCAAACCTTGCTGTACAAGCTTTCGCCCTTCTTTTTCACCATATGCTTCTGTAATCGAAAGATGAAGTTCCGTAAACATTTTCGCTGTAATAATATCCATGGACAAAGCTTTCATCATCAGCTTTTCTTCACTCATCTTATCTATCTCCTTAAATTCTTATTATTTTACTTGGGTTTAAATCTATTATAAAATAAAATCAACTATAAATCGAATGAATATTTTAATATAGTACTATGAAATAAATTCATAAAAATATATTTAAAAAAGGAGTTTGTAATATGCCTACATTAGCGCAATACATCGCTCTTCACACGTTAATTGAAACCGGCAACTTTACGGAAACCGGCCAGAAGCTCAATCTGACACAATCATCCATCACGCATGCAATGAATAATTTAGAAAAGGAGCTGGACCTTTCCTTAATCATTCGGAATAGGAATAATATTATTTTAACAAGCAATGGAAAAATGGTCTATGAACACGTTTCGAAAATTCTGCAAGAGCAGCAAAAGCTTGAAAATACCGTCGCCAATTTAAAAAAATTGATTGGCGGAACGATTACCGTCGGTGTCCTTCCCAGTATCTCGCTTGTATTGCTGCCAAAGGTTTTATCCTACTTCGAGGAGCATCATCCGGACGTCACTATTCAGCTGATGGAAGGAGATTATGATCAAATTGAAAATTGGCTGCAGCATGGTGTGGTGGATATTGGATTTCTTGCGGAGCCAGTATCTGAAAATCTAGTATTTGATTTTATCTTTGAGGATGAGCTTCTGTGCATTATGGCAAAAGATCACCCGCTTGCTGCAGAAGAAGATCTGGTCTTGAAGCAATTAAAGGATGAGCGCTGGATTATGCCAAAACAAAATATTGACCGCGATGTATTACGTATCTTATCCAAGCATGACATTACCCCAAATGTCGTATATGAATTATCGGTCGATCAAGCCATTTTAACAATGGTTACGGAAAATTTAGGTGTTTCCATTGTTCCCAAATCTATTTTACACCATGCGCCTGCAAGTCTTGTTCAAAAGAACTTTTCTGAACACCATGCACGCACCGTTGGCATTGCTTATAAACGAAACACGTATCCATCACCGGCAGCAATGAAATTTGTAGAAATATGTAAAATATTAACGGAGGATTTTCCAATTAATGATTGACAAATCTTTAAAAACAGCATAATATCTGATAAAACTAATAGGTTTTATCTCATTTTAACTATAGATGGAGGAAAAAGCTTGTGCAAACGGTAATTTACGTAGAAATTATTCTCTATTTGCTCGCCATGCTTGCAATAGGAATTTATTTTAGCAAAAAAGATTTAACACATAACGATTATTTTCTGGGAGGCAACAAAGTCCCGGGCTGGGTCCTCGCTTTTTCAGAACGTGCTACCGGGGAATCTGCCTATATGTTCCTTGGAGCGATTGGATTTATTTATGTCGCCGGTTTATCCGGTATCTGGGTATTATCAGGAATGTTCTTTGGAGTGCTCGCTTCCTGGTTATTCCTGTCCAAACGATTTATGATGGAGCAGCAAAAATACAAGGTGAATAGTTTAACTGATTATATTGCAGTTAAATTTCCGAAGCATGCGGATATAATCCGCTGGTTAGCATCGATTGTCATGGTATTTTTCTTTGTCTGTTATTTAGCAGCCCAGTTTTCTGGAATGGGAAAAACCATTTATTCTATTTCCGGATTCAGCATTACCTGGGGAACGATTATTATCGCAATGATTATTATCGCCTATTCCTGTTTGGGCGGCTTTATGTCCGTTGTCTGGACAGATGCTGTACAAAGCTTTTTAATGCTGTTTTCTTTTATTATCATACCTATCGTTGCCTTTATAGAGATTAAGAATCAAGGTTTGAGCGTCTCTGCAGAACTCTCTTTAAGAGGCGGAGGTGCTGACAGCTGGACTGGCGGCCTAAATGGTCTCGCCTTAGGAGCAATGCTATTTACCAACTTCTCTTGGTTTTTTGGCTGGCTCGGCGGACAGCCGCAGCTAAGCTCCCGGTTTATGGCAATTACAACAGAAAAAGAACGGGTTACCGGCCGAAACATGGCTATTATCTGGACAATGATTGTCTATATAGGAGCCTTTCTATCAGCTATTTTTGCCTCTGCTCTATATTCACAAGGCACACTGGCTGATCCAGAAATGATTCTGCCACACATGATTTTTGAAATTTTACCGCCATGGGTTTCCGGAATTATCATTGCCGGGATTCTGGCTGCGATTATGTCGACAGCATCTTCGCAGTTATTAGTCATTACTACTTCCATCAGCGAAGATATTATCCATAAAACGCTCAGGTGGAATATTACCAGTAAAAAACTCGTACATTTATCCAGGTTCGTGGCATTAATCAGCGGGATTATCGGCATTATTATTTCACTGAAATCAGAATCTGTTATTTACAGTCTCGTTTCCTTTGCATGGGCAGGGATTGGAAACACTTTTTCCGTCGTTGTGCTGCTCATTTTCTTTTGGAAACGCGTTTCGGGAATCGGTGTTATTGCAACCATTATTGTCGGCGCAGTCAGTGCTGTCGCCTGGTCTCTTTCACCGCTCGAAGCAATTGTATCTGCCAAAGCTGCAACCTTCTTTATCTGTTTGATAGTCGGGATTGTATTTTCTTTACTTTATCCGGATAAAGAACCAAAAGCTGCAGCTTAAAATAAGAAATAGATATAAAAAGAGCTCATTCTCCAGATGGAATGAGTTCTTTTTTGTCCTTATGTTACTGTTTACCCGCATGTGCCGTTATTCGGGAACAGGCAATTGTTTATTTTATTCAATATTATCCGGAAAAACCGATTCATCTAAATCATACGCATCTACCGCTTCTTGCACGCTGATTTCCGTATCTATCAGTTCTGCTTCATAGAAGGTATCAGCTAATTGCTGCTGGTTTGCAATCACTTCTTCTGTCATTCTTTGCACGCCAAACTGCCGTCGCTCATTTGCAGCCTCCAGCGGTTCCGGATCTAATCCTAACTCGTCTGCCAGTATTTCAGCAGCCTCTCTTTTCTCTTCATTTGCCCACTGATCCATATTTTCCAATTCCTCTAAAATAATGGTGAGCGCTTCTGGCTGTTCATCAGCAAAATCATCTCTTGCTAAATAGAACGTACGATTTTCAATGAGGTCTGTTCCATCAAGAATCGTATGTGTTTCATTCTGGTCCTGTACAATCGCATAAAAGGGGTCCCATGTTCCAAACACGTCAAATTCATCGTTGGAAAAAGCCATCAAGCCTTCGGAGGCGTCCTTATAAAACTTCATATCTACTTCATCCCAATCGATACCAGCCTGCTTTAATGATTCTAATAGAAGATAGTGCTGATTCCCGCCATTGGTCACACCGACTACTTTCCCTTTTAAATCTTCTAAGGTTTCAATGCCTGAACCTTCTCTTGCCAGTAACGCAACGCCTTTTGGATAAGGGGACTCCGAAGCTACATAATTAACGTTATGCCCTCCAGATTGCATCAGCACACTATGTACATCCGAGGAATGGCCAAAGTCGATATTATTCGTATTCAACGCTTCAATCAATGGAGCACCCATTGCAAATTCTTTCCATTCTACATTATAGCCGGCTTCATTTAATGCTTCATCTAACGTACCATGGGCTTTTAATAGATTCATAGTATTCCCTTTTTGATAGCCTAGACGGATCGTCTCGCCATCTTCAGACGCATCTGAATCAGCGCCGCAAGCTGCCAGTACAGCTATGAAACTAAAAGTAATCAGTGCAAAGAGTAATTTCCTCATCATTTATCCTCCTACGATTTGGTCTAGTATTTTCTTTTCATAACTTGTAAACTTTTCATTTCGCTCCCGCGGCCGCTCTAAATCAATCTCCTGATCCAATTTCACGCCGCCTTCATCCAGTACAATAACACGATCTGCTAAATGAACCGCTTCAGATACGTCATGCGTTACTAAAACAGAAGTAAAATTTTGCTCTTGCCAAAGTCCTTCCATTAAATGCTGCATATCCATCCGGGTTAAGGCATCCAGCGCTCCCAGCGGCTCATCGAACAATAAGACATCCGGGCTGCTTGCCAGAGCTCTCGCTAGTGCCACACGCTGTTTTTGCCCGCCAGACAATTCATCTGGCCAATCCCCTTTTTTACCACGCAGTCCTACCTTTTCTAATGCTGCTTCCGCGTCTGCCTTATTTACTCCGCCAATAGCGATATTCTTTAAAATATTTTTCCATGGAAGCAGGCGATCATCCTGGAACATAATGCGTATATTCGATTTTTTTGCTTCTGCACCGGTATAAGCTAAAGAGCCGCCCGTCACCTCTTCCAGTCCAGCAATCACTCTTAACAGTGTACTTTTCCCACAGCCGCTTTTTCCTACAATTGCTGTAAAGCTGCCTTTCGGTATGGATAAATCAATATTTCGTAGAACCTCATTTGCCCCAAAACGTTTCCCTACGTTCTTTAACTCGATACCAAACATGTAACCCCTCCTGACTGACTTTAGCAGTTAATTCTTCCGGTATGCCGGGTCCCATTTCAACAAGCGCTGTTCACATACTTTAGCAATGAAGTCAGACAGCTTTCCTAAAATTGCATAAAGTACAATCGTTAACACCACAATATCCATTTGCATAAACTCGCGAGCTGTTGTTGCCAAATAGCCAATCCCTGCATCAGCACCTATTGTCTCCGCAACAATTAGCGAAATCCATGTCACTCCAAGCGCATAACGAATTCCGACCAAAATATTCGGCATGGCTCCAGGTAAAATAATATTCGTGAACATCTGCCACTTCGACATGCCGTACACTTTCCCCATCTCGATTAATTTATAATCCACATTCTTGATACCATTAAACGTATTGATATAAATCGGAAACATCACGCCGACCGCAACAAGAAATATTTTGGCGCTCTCTCCAATTCCAAACCATAAAATAACGAGCGGGATAAGCGCTAAATGCGGAATCGTCCGTATCATTTGAATCGATGTATCGATTAATTTTTCTAAAAATAGAACGGTTCCATTAAACAGCCCAAGCAGAAAACCAATCGTTCCGCCTATGAGGAATCCGATGACAGCACGCTCTGTACTTATATATACATGCTTCTGCAGCTCCCCCGTTTGAAATAAGTTTTTCCCGGCTTCGACAACTTCGAGCGGAGTCGGCAGCATAGTAGACTTAATCAAATCGCGGTCGCCAAGCACCTGCCATAAAAGTACCACAACAATCGGTAATAACCACGGAAATAGCTGGTTATTATACCACTTATTCTTTTTCACTCATTCTGCCCCTTTCGTATGTATGAATTTTTCGACAAGATTTTGTATCTTACTCCCTGCACTCTGTTTCAATTCAATCAACAAAAATATGTAAACAGATTGATTGAATCTGGCAAGAATCGAACAGAATACACTTGCTTCATGATAATATATGTATATTCCTAAAGCTTTAAATATCTTTACTCTATTGAATAATGCTTCAATTATAACCTTTCCTCTAGGAATTGTAAACATTCAATATTTGTATCGCTACAATTTATATAACTGTACCATATTCTAATTAGTTTCACATGTTAAATTTATATAACAGGTTTTATTCAATGAACAAAGGATAAGGTATTTTATCCATTTTGAAGAAGAATAACTGGCTAATTTTCTATCATTTTTTTAGTGAAAGTACAAGCTTTCTTGTAAAAATAAGCACATAAAATCGGCCTCATAGCATATTTGCTCCATAAAAAAATACCCCCTGGCCAGGGGTAAGGTGATTCGTTAATTTGAATAGCAGAAAAATCACTTATACAGCAGGTTTAATCAGCTGTTTAATGCGTTAAACAAACCGGTAAATGGCATCCTTTACTTTAAATTGCTCCTGCCGATTTCCTCCTGAAATAGTAACGATAAAAGGTTTCTCACCTCTTTTTTTCAGCGTATCAGAAACTATCCCTTCACCTTCAGGCTCATAAAATAGAATGTCTCCGCCTGGCAGCTTTAAACGGTGTCCTGTCGCATCTAGACCTTTATCAAAGAACGCTTCTCCCTGCTCCAATCCCAAATAAGTCTCCCACTTTTCGATAACAGCTTTTGCATCTTTCACAGCAAAGCCGACAGATTCTAAGGAAAGGTTTCCTTTTTGATGAGCGGCAATCGTTCCTTGCTCTTCCAGGCTTTTTCTGCGTTCTTCATCTGCTTCTTCCCATTCAATAAAGAATGGCAAGACTAGCTTTTCTTCCGGCTTCCCTGCAAATAACAGCTTCCAATTTATCGTGCTGCCATCGGCTCTTTTTCTCCCTAAAGGAACTGGACCAATAACCTCCAGTCCAAGTGATTTAAAACGCTTTGCTTCCTCCTCCAGATTACGGGACCTTAATGCAATTCTGGATAAACCTGAAGCATAACCATCTTTTTGAAAGGTATCTCTCAGGCTATATTTTTCGGCTGGCTGATCAGCTAACTGCTGATCAAACACGCCAATCAGTTCGATATAACTTAAACCAAAATAACTAAGCGCATTATAAGTGCCGCCATTATCATGCTTTCCTCCATCTACAGCGTGGAGACCAAGCTTCTTTAACTCCTCTTTTGCTTCTTCTGGACTGTCAACAAAATGAACAAGGTGGTCAAACTGAAAAGGCATTTGTATTCTCTCCTTTTTACATTTCATTTTATAGGAAATAACTAATGAATTAAAATATTATTCAGAAAAAAATTGTAGTTCTTCGTTATTTAAAATACCACCTGCATGATTTACTGTATTCTACCCTCTAACTTTCAGCGTGATTCCCCATCGCAATAGACAATCTATTCCACGTATTGATTTGAATAATGACCATTACAAGCTCCACATATTCCTTTTCATCAAAATATTCCCTTACCTTCTCATACAACGCATCACTGACTCCATTTTCTGAAACTAGCGTCATATTCTCTGCCAGTTCAAATGCAGCCCGATCCATCTCCGTAAATATTTCTTCCGTTTTCCAATGCTTCAGTGCATCTATCTGTTTGTCAGATACGTTTAACTTTTTAGCCGTCTTGGTATGCATGCTTAAACAATAGGAGCACCCATTAATCTGTGAAACTCTAATCTTAATAAGCTCTTTCAGCTTCCTGTCAATCGAAGTCTTCCTGACATATTTTTCAGATTCCATAATGGGTGCCATTGCACCTGGAGCAACTTTAAAATAGTTTATTCGATTATCCATTTTCATCATTCCTGCCGCTTTCACAATCCCTTTGTTGACCAGTTTCGCCATATCCATTCTCCTTTTTGTAAATGTTTTAAAATCCACGTACCTTCTTATTTCCCATCAAATAAGTGCAACATTTGTTGCATTGTTAAGGGTATCGTATACTAGCAGTAATAAAGAATCAATACAATTTAAGTAAGTCCTACAACCCCCCATTATATGTAGGATGTACAAAGAGGGGTGGAACAAGATGTCTGATACAAGCAATAATCCTTCTGCCATCAGGTCTCAAGAATGGCTTACAGACGCACTTTTATCTCTTTTGGAAGAAAAATCCTTCCATAAAATCACCATTAAAGAGATTGCTGAACAAGCCGTTTTAGACCGAAGTACCTTCTACCGGCATTTTGATTCGAAAAATGCTGTTCTGGAACGATACCTCCATCAGCTGGCACAAGAATACCTGCGAAGGCTGGATGCAGGAGAAAATATGGACATGGGGAAAGTGGCAAGCATTTTCATCATTTTTTGGATGGAAAATATAGACTTTATTCGTATCATTCGAAAAAATGATTTAGATAGTTTACTATTAAAGACTTTTAATAAACACCTGCCTTCTATCCATGGACTCACTGAAAACAAATTTGCCTATGCCATCAGTGAAGAAAATATTGAATTTGCTTTAGCTTTCAACGCAGGCGGAATGTGGAATATCCTGATGAAATGGGCAGATAGTGATTTTCAACATACGTATGACGATTTGATAAAAGCTTTTGAGGAAATAACGCGGTTTAACTATGTTAGGCAGGATATGAAAACAAAAGAAAAGTGAGCTGAACTTTTTAGCAGGGCTCACTTTTTTACTACAGTATAAGGAAGAACCGGCTTCTTTGATGGTGGATTACTTCAATTTATTGGCTGGGTTATTCTTGGGACATTAATGACTGTCTTCACACTAGGAATTTGTTATCCTTGGTCAATTACAATGATTTATGGGTGGAGAATAAATCATACATTTGTTGACGGCAAACGAATGCATTTTTCAGGTTCAGCTGTCGGTCTTTTTGGCAACTGGATCAAATGGTGGGTTTTAACGATTATCACATTAGGTATCTATGGATTCTGGGTGTTTATTAAACTGGAAGATTGGAAAGCACGTCATACTCATTTTATTAAATGATTTTTATACTGCAAACATGTTGGTTTTTTTAAATAGAAACTCCTCTCATTACAAATTTGTAATGTAGAGGAGTTTTGTTGAAGCAGTAAAGAACACTTTTTTCGCTTTTACCTTCAAGCTCTAGTTTACTTCCTTTTCATCTAATTTCTTTTCAATGGCAGCAATTTTACTGTCAAAAGTACTTTTATAGTAAGCATTGTTTACTTTGTACTCCAGGTTTTCGATATATTGCTCCATCTCTCCAAACTTGGAGAAAGGTTTTTCTGATGATTCATCCACGACCCGATTAATTTGGTGATTCGCTTTGGCTATATTTTCGCGGCCCATCAATTCCATACGGCGCAGGTGCATATCCTTCAGACGATGCTTCATTTCTTCGTATTTCTGCTCCAGATTTTCCAGCTGCGTGATTGCCTCTTCTCTGGACGCTTTCATGCGATCAGCACGATTTTGATATTCTTCATGTTCTTTTAAAGCAAATTCATGCATTTCCTCTTCTTGCGCACGATCGGCAATTTGTGCTTGTTTTAAGCGCTTATCTGCAAGTTCTTGTGCTTTTATATACTCACGTGCAAACTCTTCTTTCAATTTATACTGACGGTCAATCAGCTTTCTTACTTTTTCTTTTTCCTGCTCACTTTGGCGTAAATAATGGTTTAGTGCTGCAATCGGATTTTTTTGTTCCTTTTTGTCCATCATCGTGTGTAAATCTGCTGAAATAGAATCCTTCATTCGTGTAAAAATATTTGTTGACATAGTCAATCTCTCCTTTAAATTTTTTTATTTATTTAACTCTGCCCACTGTTTTTCAAAATTCGTAAATGGATCATCATCTTCCTTTATTTCGTGGACAACAGAGCCTTCCGGTGTGTTCCAGTTTTTATAGATAAGGTAAAGTGCATAAGCCGCTGCAATGCCTAAAACAGCATAAATGTTAGAGAATGTGATGCTTAATACGATTAACCCTAAAATCACCCATCCTATTTTTGCGGCAACTGAATCTGTTTTAATAAATTTTTTAAAGCATACATAAAGTAAGCCTACACTTAACACCAGCAATACCATTGGACCTAAATTTGCGAGAAGGACAAGTACTGCAATGAGTCCTCCGATAAACAACATGAATTTTTTCATTTTGTTTTTTCCCCTTTCGTTATCGTATCTTTATCTTATCGGTTCTAGCATTTTTTCGTAATGAGCCTAAGAAATATCTTTGTCTACGCCTTAAGGTCTATTTGCATCTAATCCATTGTGGAAGGGGCGGCAAATTAAAGCTTCATCTAGACGTAAATACTTGCATGTCGCAGATATAAAATGGACAGATAAATGCTTTGAACAAGCTTATAACGTTTTGTAAAAGCTAAAAATGCTATTTTAAACCGGGAACTAAATTGAAGGTTATGGAAACAATAAGACTAAAGAAAAATGAGCAGCTCCGTCTGAGCTCCTCACTTATGTTCGACAAATTATAGTTGATTATCTGATCAGCACATTCTTTTATTCCTCCCATAAAAAAACTCCAAACTACTTTCCATTCAAATGGTAGTTGGGAGTTTCCTTATTGCCTTTATTCTCAGATATACTTTACAAATTTCCTTTTCTCAATTTCTATTCCAAACTACTAATTTCATTTCCGTCATTTCTTCGATTGCATATTTGATACCTTCCCGGCCAATCCCGCTTTCTTTCACTCCTCCATAAGGCATGTGATCGACACGAAAGGTCGGAATATCATTTATAAGTACTCCTCCTACATAAAGCTTATCAATAGCTTCTAATGCTGTCTCGATATCCTTTGTATAAATACCTGCCTGTAGTCCAAACCTGGATTCATTAACAAAATGGATTGCTTCTGCTGCAGATTTTACTTTATTTAAAATGACAATAGGAGCAAAAGCTTCTTGGCAAGATACCTTTAATCTATTCTCTGCCTCCAAAATGACTGTTGGACATAACACAGTTCCTTCCTCTTTTCCACCAGTTGCTATTTCTGCACCTGATTCCTTCGCTTCACGAATCCACGATAGTCTGTCTTCCAATTCTCTTTTGGAAATCAATGCCGATATATCTGTATCTGAATCTAATGGATCTCCAATTTTTAGTTTATTTGCTGCTTCTATAAACTGCTCCGCAAATTTATCATATATATTTTCATGTACGTACATTCTTTGTATCGAAATACAAACCTGACCATTATTAGAAAAAGCACCCGTAATGCATCTATCTATTAATTTTTTATTCACTTCTGTATCCTTATCAATAATAACTGCAGCATTGGATCCCAACTCTAATGTTACTTTTTTTAATCCTGCTTTATTACGTATTCCTACACCTACTTCCGGACTTCCTGTAAAAGTTATCATATTTATTCGCGAGTCCGTCACCAATAAATCACCAACTACACTTCCATGACCAGTGACTACATTAAATACCCCCTTTGGAAGACCAGCTTCTTCAAGAAGTTCTGCAAGATAGAATGAAGATAGCGGTGTTTGTCTTGCTGGTTTTAATACAATGGAATTTCCTGATGCAAGAGCAGGACCTATCTTATGAGCAACCAGATTTAGAGGAAAGTTAAATGGTGTGATTGCACCAATTACTCCTAAAGGCTCTCGGATTGTATATGATACTCTTCGCTCTCCTCCTGGCGCCGCATCTAAGGGAATTGTTTCACCATGTATCCTTTTTGCTTCTTCAGCAGCAAACTTGAAGGTTTGAATGGTCCTGGAAACTTCCATTTCAGCTAATCGAATTGGTTTTGCTGACTCCATAGCGATAATTTCCGCTGCTTTTTCCAGATTTTTCTCATATAGCTTTGATAGTTTTTCTAGGATGCTAGCTTTTTCATGTGCTGGTATCCTTGCCCAAGAATCTTTCGCCTTAAATGCTCCATCAATAGCCAAATTAACTTCTGTTTCTTTAGCAATCGGTATTTCTGCAATTTTTTCCTCTGTATACGGGGAATAAAGATATTCAGAACTTTGGGTCGTTACCCATTCTCCATTAATGAATAGTTTTTCCATTACATCTATCCTCTCACGACAATAATAAAACGCTTTCAAAATAACATTAATTATTTTTCCCAACATTAAAATTAAAAGTTAAGCATGTCTAATCCCCAAACCATAGGCAAATAAATGGTTGCGATTAATAGAATTAAAAAGAAGGAAATAATATTTAGAGCTCCTCCAACTTTTATCATTTCTAATATAGAAACTTTTCCCGTCCCAAACAAGATTGCATTAGGAGGGGTTGCTACGGGCAGCATAAACGAAGCATTTGTCGCAAATGCACTAGCTAACATTAAAATTATCGGGTTCACTCCAATAGCTACGCCTAACATTCCTACAATCGGCATAAGCAGCGTAGCAGTTGCCGTAGTAGATGTTATCTCAGTAAGAATAAGCACAGAAGCAATTAGTACACTTAAAATCAAGAGGTAATGTGCACCTTCCAGCAGCACCAGTTGTTGACCAATCCATTCAGCAAGTCCTGTATTTGTAAATGCTGCAGCTATCGCTAATCCGCCACCGAAAAGTACTAAGATTCCCCATGGTATTTTTTTCGTATCATCCCACTCCAAAATTCTTTCCTTTCTGTTAGCTGCAGGAATAGAGAACAGGAGTATTACCGCTAACATGGCAATCATTCCATCTGAAACCTCTATTAAAATATTAGTCCAGATAAAAGATCTGGTAATCCACATAAAAGCAACAAAAGTAAATATAATAAGAACTATTTTTTCTTCGAAAATCATTTTTCCCAGCTTTTTCTTCTCATCTTTAATTATTTCAGAACCACCTGGGAAATATTTTATTTTCGTTCGATATTTCACTTTTGTTAAATACAGCCAGACCAGCGTAATAAATATAGCAACAAATGGTATACCTACCATCATTATCTGCCCAAAAGTAATATCCACATCAAATAATTTCTTTGCCTGAGCTGCCATAATTGGGTTAGCCGTTCCACTAATCAACGTTCCTGAACCGGCAATTGTTGCCGCATACCCAATCCCAAATACAATTGACTTTTCAAACTTCTTTAAATCGTCTATACTCTCGGGTTTATTCTCAAATGATTTTGCTGCTTGGGTAATTATCGCCAAACCAATTGGAATCATTATCATCGCCGCAGCTGTATTGGATATCCAAAGCGATAAAAAGCCTGTAGATACCATAAACCCTAATACTAGCCGATTCGAACTGACTCCTATCAGGTTGATAATAAATAACGCAATTCTTAAATGAAGATTCCACTTTTCCATCGCACCTGCAATTAAGAAGCCGCCCAGGAACAAGAAAATGATGTCATCTCCATATGAAGACACGACCTCTCCACTTCCCAGCGCCCCAAATGAAGGAAATAAAATGATAGGCAATAAAGCAGTTGCAGGAATTGGAATAGCTTCCGTAATCCACCATGTGGCTATCCAGAGTGTTATCGCTAAAGTTGCTACCCCTTGAGAACTTAAATCTGATGGTTGAAAGAATAATAAGGTTACTAAAAATAATGCTGGTCCTAAAATTAATCCAATTAATCTTGCTTTTGTATATGTGGGTTTAAAATTAGGATCATTATTATTTGTTTTTTCTTCCTCAATACTGTTATCTTCAATTTCTTTTAAGCTTTCTTTCTTCTTCATATACGAAGAAAACTGAAACAATTCTTTAATTCTGTAGTGTTGTTTCCACATTGAATTCCACAAATCGGCCGCAGTATTGGTTCTGGACATACATATCCTCCCTTACCCCTGTCTTTGATTGATTTTGAATGGAAGGATTCCCTAAACCTGACCCATTCAGGAAATCCTTTCATCAGCTTTATGAATTAGCGTTATAATCCTCAATAACTTCTTTTGCCGTTCTAAAAGCATCAATCGCAGCAGGAACACCACAATATACGGCTGTCTGCAGCAACACCTCTTTGATTTCATCTTCTGTTAAACCATTATTTAGCGCTCCTCTTACATGAAGCTTTAATTCATGCGGACGATTTAATGCTGTAATCATAGCCAAGTTAATAATACTTCTAGTTTTTTTGGGTAACCCTTCTCTTCCCCAAATCTCTCCCCAGCAATATTCTGTAACAAACTTTTGGAGATCCATATTAAAATCAGTTGCATTATTGATAGACGTTTCCACATACTCCTTACCTAACACTTCTTTTCTAATTTCAAGACCTTTATCAAATTTTTCAGTCATTTATAACTCTCCTTCATCTTTAATTTTTTAATTACTTACATACATCGTTTTCTTCGCCTATTAAGTTAATTTTTCTTCACTAATACGTTCTAGAAATTTAATTATTTCTGTATGATCTTGTTTATCACCCCCTGTAATGCTAGCTGCTTCATAAATTTCAATTAAACTGGAGCCAAGGAGCATAGGCATATGAACATCTGAAGCCATATCCTTCGCCATATTGATATCTTTAAGCTGTAAGCCCAATGAGAAATTAGATACAAATTCTCTTGGTAAGACATAGGTCGGGTACTTAAATTCCGACGAATGACTTCTTCCAGTACTCGTGTTAATGGACTCTAAAGCGGTTTCCGGGGCTATCCCTACTTTTTTAGCTAACATGAGCGCCTCAGCAGTGGCATACATTGTTGCTGCTGCTAAATAATTATTAATTGCTTTCAAAGCATGTCCAGTCCCTGTCTTTCCAATCAGCTTGATTTGGGTGCCTAAATGTCTGATAACTTCATTTGCCTCTTGTAAATCATCCTTATCCCCTCCAACCATAATGGTAAGCTCTCCACTTTTAGCTTTAGGAACTCCTCCAGAGACTGGCGCGTCCAGCAATCGTATTCCTTTTTTATCCAAAAGCGCTTTCATTTTAGTAGTTTCAAAGGTATAAGAACTACTCATATCAATAATCAAAGCATTTTCTCTTAGTGAATTTATCAATCCTCCTTCTCCGAGAACAACATCTTGAACTATCGTTGAATTAGGAAGCATTAAAATAACAAGATCTGATTTCTCTCCCACCTCAGCTATTGAATTCGCCAAGTCAATATGCTCGTGCTCAAACATCTTTAATGCTTTTTTATTAGCATCAAAAATAATTAGACTTTCAACATGGCCAACCAAATTTTTAACCATCCAATGCCCCATGGCGCCCACGCCGATAAAACCAACCTTCTTCATAAACTTCACCTCTGTTATAATAATCAAAACATCTTGTATCGTATTTTGGTACAATGTATCATATATTGAGATTATATTACAACATTGAAATTATGTTGTCAACAAAAAATAAACCCATTTCATAAGTTTATGAAACGGGTTTATTTTACTTTGTTGCACCTAAGATGGAAGAAATTTCTTTAGCTGTATTTTTTATATCAACCGATGCAGATTCTATTACTTCCTTCGTAACTCTGGGTGTTGGCGCTGTCAGGATGATACTCGCTATTGGCTCATTATCTGAATTAAATATAGGAGAACCGATTCCTGAAGATCCTTCCAGTCTTTCACTAACTGAATAATGATATCTTTCTTCTCTTATTTTGATTAACTCTTTTTTTATAGTAGCTACTTCTTTTTCAGTGAATTTGTCGTCTTTCAAAATCTCATCAATTATATCTTCATCCAGAAATGCTAATATAGATTTCCCGCTGCTTCCATAGGGCAGTGATTGCAATTCTCCCAGAGGTATAATATATTGCAGCGGTTTAGGGCCGTTTACTTTATCTGCCCAAAAAATTTCTCTGGTATCTTTTCTTAACATCAAAAGGCATATTGTCTCCTCATATTTCTTTGCAAGTGCCTTCAAGAACGGTCTTGCTATACTTTGTAAACTGGATCTAGACGCCACTTTAGCACTTATTCTTATCAGTTCTGTTCCAACAATATATCTATTTTTATGTTCGTCATAATCTAAGATACTATGTTCTTTTAATTGTAATAAAATCCGGTGAGTGGTCGGAACGGTATAATCCAAATACGCAGCTAATTCTCTGACTCCCCAACTCTCATTGTGATCAATAAATGCTTGAATGATTTTTAATGATTTATCTAAAAGATTATCTTTTGCTTTTTTCTCCATTTTGTATGTACTCACTCCTTTATTTTCTTAGATTCAATAGTAATACAATTAATCATTTTATTACCAAAAATTCTTCTTTATATTATTTTATACTATTCAATAACAACTTTATTCCTGTCCTACTCGTAAAGAGAAAGTAACTTCATTTTACTTTTAATTAACCATCCGGCAATACAGCAAATCATCGCGCTCATATTGAAAGGTAAAGAAAAAGCTTTTCTGTCTACCATATCTGCACTAATAAATAGCACACTAAAAAAACAAATACAGCTGATAATTCCCACAAATAAAGAGGAAACTTATTCCTTTTTTTGAGAAGCAGATATCCGATTAAAACAAATAAATATAGACTTATCACAACCATGATAAGGAGATAGATTGGTGAATGTTTCGCTGCATATACAAAAAAACCCAAACAACTAAGTCACTTGCTTTTGTTATTATTCCATTAGACGGATTAAACATTGTAACAGAAGTATTCCATGCGTCTGAAGAGATGATTATTCCGCTTCCTTCGTACCAGGCAATAACGGCACATATAGCAATAAAGCAAAAGCATAGCCCGATTTGTAATCCGATTATACTGCTTTTCAACTCCTTATTATCGTACTTCTAATTTTAGACGATAAAACGAACGGAAACAACGTACTTTTTCTTTTATACGCGCTTTTACTTCTACACTCCTCTCATAAAAAAACAACTAACACCTCAACTACCTTTCTATATAAGATAGTTGACAATTATCTTTCATTCAACTATAGTGTATTATAAGATAGTTAAGGAGGTACGACATGTCAGTATCTGATCAGATGATGAAGGGATTATTAGACGGTGCAATACTAGGATTGATTTCGCAAGGAGAAACGTATGGATATGAAATCCTTGAGAAATTAAAAGAACGAGATTTTCCGGAAATCAGTGATGGTAGTATCTACCCTGTCCTTCTTCGCTTAAGCAAAAAAGGGTATGTTCAAACCGAACTTAAAAAATCCGATACGGGCGGCCCGAAACGAAAATACTACACCATTACAGATAAAGGATTAGAAGAATTAGCTGTATTTCGCAATAAATGGTCTTATTTGAATAAGGGGATGAATAATTTGATGAGGAGTGTGGAGGATGCTAAGTAAAGAAGCGGAAAAATTCTTATTGAATTTGCGTCTGGAATTAATGAGCCGGGGAAAAAAGGATAAAGATATTCAAGAAATAGAAGAAGAATTGCGAGATCATTTAAAAGAAGCAGAAGCACATGGACAAAGTGTCGAAAGCATTACCGGAGGCTCTGTCAAAGATTATATCCGTTCCATTTCCGAAGAACTGCCGCGGGATAAAGGCTTTATAAAATACAGTATTTTATTGCTTATCTATTTGCTGGGGGTATTTATCATTCCCGATTTAATTAGCGGGGATTTCGAGTTAAATACTAGTGTCATCCTTTATAACCTTGCAGTGTTGGCTATTGGAACAGTTGGTACAATTATTATTGTAAAAAAAATCGTTACAAAATACGGGGATAGTAAAAAAACCTATATTAGCTATGGAATTTTCTTTTCCCTTTTCATAGCATCTATGGTCGGCGCACAGTTTATTATCCGAAACTACCCGGGAATTGTTATCGCAGAAAGTAATCAAACTGTAAACCTTATTATCGGGGCTATTCTCTTAAGCATATTCATTATCGTTCCGCTTATTATGAAACAAGGCTTTTTGGCTTTGTTTATATTCTTGATCTGCTTGCCCGAGATCATTGCAAAAATAGTAACTGGCGGCAGCAGCCCAGAGAGCGAATCTTATGTATGGATCTCTGCCATTGTATTTTTTGTTATCGCTATTACTGCGATAGGAATTTTAATATACACATCGAAAAAAGAGGATAAAAAGACCTCTAATTAAGAATTTTATAACGAAGCAGCACGTATAATACAGAAAACGTGCTGCTTTTTTCGATTATTCTTTTCATTTCTCCAATCTATTCTCCATCTGCTCTGCAATCCGCTCAGAATCAGAATCCCCCTCCTTCTTCAAATGATCAATAATACGCTGATAATCTGTCTCGTTCCGATTCTGACTTAATTTATACGCAGCCTGCACCTCTGTCACTTTTATCTCCAAACCCACAATGGCTTTCAACTGTGCATCCAATAGCTTCGGCGTATAACCCTCCACTGAAAAGGAAGGGTCCCGATGATTTTCATACGTATCCGATAACGTTTTTAATGATTCCAAAAGTTCTTCTTTTTCCAATATACGCGGCGTTCCATACATATGGACAGCCTGATAATTCCATGTCGGAACATTCTCATGGGCATACCATGTCGATGAAACATAAGCGTGAGGCCCTTGAAATATCACTAATGCATCATCCACGCTTTCAAATGTTTTCCATTGCAGGTTGGCATACGCCATATGACCTGTGATTCGATAATCATCATCCGCCCTGCTCACAGTTACTGGCAGATGTGTCGCAACAGGTATATTATCTTCTGCTGTCACCAGCGTTGCAAAAGAATGCTGTTTGACAAATTCCCATATTTCTTTCGTATCGGTTACTTTAAAACGCTTCGGTACATACATTGTCTGCCTCCTTTAAGCGTATACTTTCAGTGTTTTCGTCATGATATAATCCGTCTGTTCATCGCTTCCCATAAAAAAGGAATGTGATCCCGTCTGTACAAAACCATTCTTTTCATAAAAAAGAAGCGCCTGTTTATTATATTCCCAAACTCCCAGCCATACTTTTTTCTTCTTTTTGTCCTTCGCTATTTCAATTGCTTTGTCCATCAAATATTTTCCTAATCCCTTTCGCTGGAACCCGCTTCGAATATAAATCCTTTCTATTTCCAATGCGTCTTCTCCAACTTCTTCTGATTGCGCATCATCGGTATTCACTTTCATATATCCAGCATGCTGGTCATTATAAAAGATGAAAAAGAATGTTGAATCACTCTGTGACATTTCCTTTTGAAGCTTATCCAATGTATATGCGTTTTCTAAATACGCTTGCATATTCTCCGGTGTATTCTGTTCTTGGAATGTTTCCGTAAATGTTTCGATACTGATTTCTTGGAGCGCCTGCAAATCATCCTGACTGCAAACTTTTATTTTGATAGCCATCTTTCTATCTTCCCTTCTTCCCATTTAATATGCACGCTTATTACCCTTCTTCACAAATTCCCAGTCTACCTCCATATTTTTTCGAACCTTTTCGAGTAAATAAACCAGGGCTGCTGCTTCTTCCTCTGTCAGTCCTTCTAAAGCAACCTGATTAGAGTAATCATTTTCCTTTTTGATCATTGGATAAATGCTTTCTCCCTTTTCTGTGGGGAACAGCTTTTTTATCTTTCTGTTATTCGCATCCGACTTCTTGTGAATAAAACCATTTGTCTCCAGCTTTTTGATGGCGCGTGCTGCTGTTGTCCGGTCTACTTTAATCATTTCAGCGAGCTTTTCTTGAATAATACCCGGATTTTCACAAATACGGACCAGGTATAAATATTGACCTTTGGTAAGATCATATTCTTTAAATTCGATGTTGCTGATAGAATCAAGCGCTCTCGCAATCATTCCAATTTCACGCAGGATTTCAGCCATGCTTTCACCCCCGGCGATTTCTGTTATACGTAAATTTTAATTTATTTTTGTTGTATTTACAACAAAAAATACTCAACGAAATTTAAACAGTTCGCTGAGTATTGATTACTTATTACTCCATATTACTTTCCCTGCCCGCTCCTACAATTAAAACTGCAGCCTTTTTCTTTCAGAAAATCGATAATAGAATTAGCAAACATTTCCAAAAGGAAAGGATTTTCGTTTTAAAAACAGGTGATGACTGTCCGCTTCTCACAGTCATCACCTGTTTAGTAAATTTCTATTCCACCGGACCATCCGTCACTTTAGTCAATGTCTCATTGATCCCGAACACTTTTGCCCGTACATTCTCCAGCCCAAATTGTGCCAGACGTTTTGTATGCATATCTAAATATTTCTCAGCAGCTTCCTTTGTTTCAAAAACATAAATGCCGCCAGCTTCTTTTGTATCCGGATTTTCTGTCCATATCTTCCATTGGAAGCCTTCCTCTTCGCGAATGCTCATTGCCAAATCATGGAATGCAGTTGCCATCTCTTCGCCAAAAGGTCCTTCCATCGTAAAATCGATTTGTAAAATATATGCCATTCTTACGCACCTCTCTTATTTTTTAAGGGTATAATAATTTTCTCCAAGAAGATTATGAATCTGATAATCTTCCGCTTCCAGCTCTTTCTCAGCAAAGCTGCCGACTTGGCTGTGCTCCAGGTCATATAGTACTTCCACTTCTTTAGAGAATAAAAGGTTCTCCTGTTTTAATAAATCCGCAAATGCAGGAGTCTGTTTCGGCTGCAGTCTGTCTTCTGGAAGCACCTGCTGCAGACCTCTGACATAATCATCAAACGCACGGGCACCGACTATTTTAATTCCTTGTCCTTCCTGATTCACCATAATAATCGTCGGGAATCCTCTGACACCAAGATTGTCTTTCAGGTTGAAGTCTTCCTCCAGCAATTGATGCCCCAATGCTGAATCAGCCTGCTGAACAATTTTTTCTCCATCCAGACCCAATCCTTCTATCAGTTCAACAAGTATTTTAGAATCGGAGATGTTCTGGTTAAAAGCAAATAATGCTTCTCGTGCATGTCTCAAAAACGTATACGCCAGTTTGTCATTGTATTCTTTTTGAATTACTTTAAAAACGCGGGACGGCGGGTACGATGAGGTGACATAGTCATCCGCCATTAATGACCCATCAATCGGCATTCTGGAATGCTGCCCAACCTCTTTCCAATGCGCTACGACGTCAGCTGGTCCTGATATGCCATTAGCCGGGTCAACTGGCGTATCGCTCCATTTTTCCAAAAGTCCGCCCATCACAGTATGAAACTTAAAATACGATCCAAATTGTAGCTGAAAACGCCGTAATACCGGCTCGAGCGCCCAGCAATGAGAACAAATCGGATCTGTCACATAATAGATATCAATTTCTTTCTTGGGCTGGTTGAATTGAACTGCCTCCATCTCTTCCCCGTCAGCTTCTCCACACAGACCTGTTTCCACATCGCATACCATCTTTTTTTGACTCATTCTTCAATCTCCTTATTCTAAATTACTTTAAATAGCAGCTATTTCATCCTAATTTCTTTTATTTACACTGTTCTTATTCTATTATAGGATACAAGCAATAACATAAAAACCAATAAACTTCTAGATTTATCGTATATACAACATATTTTAAAAACTGTTGAAAAACAGGAGGGATTCCGGTGACCGAAGAGAAAACAGATTTGAGAATATTACGGACGCGAAGACTCATCATGGATGCATTTATTGCCCTTTCCGAGAAGAAAGAATTCAATGATATCCGCATCACCGATATTACCGAAGCAGCGATGGTCAATCGCGCTACTTTCTACTATCACTACGAAGATAAATATGATTTATTAGAAAAAGTGTTATCTGAAGTCCTGCTTTTTAATTTAGATACGAAAGCAATCCATCAAATGACATGGGGGGACCATGCTGCCACCCAGTTATTTATTGCGGTGGCAAACTTTCAAACCACTTTATCATCCCGTTGTCACCAAGGGTATGAAGAAACAATTGCGCGTATTATTAGAGAACATCTGGCAGTTATCATCTATCCGCTGCTGCAAAAAGAGAATCCTGCTAAAGAAGAAGATATCCTTCGCAAAATGGCAGCCATCCTAAGCTGGACCATTTACGGAGCTTCCGTAGAATGGAAAAAAAGCACGTTGTCTCCTGAAGCATTCATTCAACCACTGCTTTCTTTTATTCTGCATAAACTGGAATGAGGATACAGGTGAAATGAGGTAAAATGAAGAGAATTCGGAAGGAATGAACTAAAATGCATAAACAAAAAATGATCTCTGGTTTACTTATTTCATTAGGCGGTCTAATATCCGCTATCCAGTTCTTTTTTATCTATTCCAGCTTAGACAGTTATGAATTTTCCGAGATAGATACAATTTTTCCATTCTTCCCAATCATTGAATTGACTTCCGGATTATTTGATCTCGTAAGCGGGATTTTTCATACAGGGTATATGATATATACGTTCATTATTATGTGTGCAGCTATTGTTGTCTTTTTCCTTGGGATTATCATGTCAGTCAAACCGCATATATCCGTAGCTGTCATTGCCATGATCTTTTCGTTTTTTCTCGGAAGTATTATTCCTTTATTGCTTACTTTATCTGGGGGCAGCTTGGGATTATATGCCATTTCAAATGAAACGCAACAAGCCTCGAAGGACGATGAATTTAGTGCATAATACAAAATCCTGCTTAAGATTTTTGGATATCTATCATTTCAGCCAAGAGGACTCCTTCCTCAAAAATTCGATGGAATTTTAGGTGGGAGGTGAATTGGCGGTTTTCGCTTTTTTTTGCTAGAATTTTTATTCCCTTTATAGTAAAATAAGTTATAGAACATTAGTTCGATATAGAGGGGGGTGAAAAGTAAATGGCGAATTACCAAACAATGCAAATATGGGTAAAAAAGAATCACCGTATGCACGGATATTTCAAAGAAATGTGTCAACATGCAAAGAATATGCATAACACGACCAATTTTTATATCCGGCAGGTATTTACAGCTTTCACGCAGGAAAAAGCGTTTCAGCCGCTTCAGGAAGAAGTGTTAGATACTATCCAAAAACATATGCCAATAATCAACGCTAACCAATTCGTTGTTTATCAAAAGAAGGTCGTAAAAGAACATTCAAAACCCGCCCGAGAACGAAAAGAAATCAAGTGTCATTTATTCAAAGAACCTTCTAGAGAAAACCCTTATGTTGATTACAATTTTTTGGATGCTCTTTTTAAATCCATGGCACAAGAAGATTATCGCTCTCTGCCAACGCAATCGAGTCAAGGGGTTATGAAAACGGTGTTCCAAAATTGGAAAGCATTTTATGGCAGTTTACGAGAATATAAAACGAACCCTTCCAAGTTTAAAGCAAGACCAAAAATTCCAGGATATCGTCGTAAGAAAGAAAAAGAAGTTCTTTTTTCAAACCAAGATTGTGTCATAAAAGAGAATAAATTTTTGAAGTTTCCTAAAACGAAGGAACGTTTAAACATCGGTAAATTAGGGTTTACGGAAGGAAGACTGAAACAAGTCCGCCTTATCCCAAAGTATGGTCACTACATGGTAGAGCTGATTTTTCAAATGCCGTCAGAACAAGAAATGAAAGCATCGAAAAAACGGTACATGTCCGTTGATTTAGGAATGGATAACCTTGCAACCATTGTCACCAACACAGGACGAAAGCCTGCTATAGTGAAGGGCAAAAATATCAAATCCATCAATCAACGCTACAACCAATTGAAAGCGCATTATCACGGAATTCTTAGACAGGGTAAAAACACCAATGAAGGTCTGTTTACGTCGAAACGATTGGAGAAAATCAACTACAAACGCTTTAATCAAATCAAAGATTTATTTCATAAAGCGAGTTACCGAATCGAAAAAATAGCCCTGGAAGAGGATATTGATACCATCATTATTGGGCAAAATAAAGCGTGGAAACAACATGCCAAAATGGGGAAACGAAACAACCAATCGTTTACAACCATTCCGCATCGTCTTTTGATGCAAATGATCAAATACAAAGCCCAGAGACATGGAATCAAAGTTATTGTGACAGAAGAATCCTACACATCGAAAGCGAGCTTTCTTGATCGGGATGAAATTCCTGTTTACGGTGAAAAGATTTCCAAAAAATCCTTTTCAGGTAAGCGAATAAAACGCGGGCTGTATCAGTCCAAGCATGGAGTTATGGTGAATGCCGATGTCAATGGAGCCGGAAATATTATGAAGAAAGTCTTTCGGGAAGCATTTGAAGAACCCTTCGCTTGCATTGAGATGCTGCTTCGACCGGCAGCAATCATTCTTAAATAAAAGTAGTCCCAAAGGCAGGACCAATGGGATAGCGGGGTTGGGTGTTTTTAGCACACCAACGTGTCAACTCCACTGGCGGTTAATCGTCATAAAAGTCGATACCCCAGAAACCCCCCCCCTTCAAATTTCAGCAGAAATGAAGTGGCGGGAGTATTCATTACTTTAATAACTAACACTGGATGGGGGAATGGTTATGTTTAAAATCGGCAGTATCTTTATTCCTGTCACTAATATTGAAAAAGCTGCAGATTGGTATGAAAAATATCTCGGAGCACAAAAAATTGACAGTTGGGATAACGGAGCCGGGTTTTATTTAGCCGCCGGTTCCACACAATTAGCTCTGATAAAAGCAGAATCCGAGCAGCCTGTTGCATTTATCACGGAGGGGCGCCAGAAAAATGCTTATTATAATTTTGTTGTAGATGACATCGAAGCAGCACATCATCACTTTCAGATCCATAATGTAGAAACTACTGAAATAAACAATTTTGGCGGTATGAAATGCTTTGACTTTTTCGATTTGGATGGAAATCCTTTTAGCGTGGTGAATGAAGCAGAAGATTCTCCTTTTCATTCAGATAATGTTAGAAAAATGCAGAGAAATGGAAAATAAAAGCAAGAGAAATTACATTATAGGAAACCGGCAATGGATGCAGATTAGGCTTGCATTTTAATCCATCATTTTCTTAAAAGCAGCATTCCCTAAATTTATGTAAACTTAGGGAATGCCTAAAAAACTCTTTTCATGCCTGATGAATCTATTACTTTTTTAAAGAGGACAAGAAAACATCTTGCGCCGCTTTTACCCCGGCGCCGCTCTCGAATGAATACGAGAAATCCTGCAAGCCTGCTTCGATCAAGGAAACTGCTTGTAATATATCGCTTGGGAAGCAATAGCCCATATGTCCAAATCGAAAAACGTTGCCTTGAAGGTGACCAAGACCGCCTGCGAAATCAAGATGATACTTTTTCTTTAAATGTGCTAAAAAGTCGGAAAGCTCCACTCCTTTTGGAGCGCAGATCGTCGTTAATGTTGGGGAGGCATGCTCATCACTTGTTAACAAGTCAATAGAGAGAGCTCTCATGGCTTCCCGAACCATATTTTTCATGAGTTCATGACGTTCTACGGTTTTTGAAAATCCGCCCTCTTCCTCTATTAAATCGCAAACAGCAGATAATCCCATAATCAATGAAATCGCCGGTGTATTTGGTGTCATTGATTTTTCTGCCCAATCACGATAGCTTAATAAATCTAAATAATAAACTGTCGTACCATTTGCTTCTATGACCTTCCATGCCCTTTCACTTACAGCCACAAAAGCAAGTCCCGGCGGAAGCATGATTGCTTTTTGCGAACCAGTCACTAAAATGTCGATCCCCCATTGGTCCATTTCTGCAGGAGCGCCTCCAATACAGCTTACCCCATCCACAATAAACAGCGCATCTGAGTGCTCGTGTACTGCTTCTGCTAATTGCTTAACCGGGTTTAAAATCCCTGTAGACGTTTCATTATAAGTAACAAAAACCGCCTTGATTCCGGATAAGGGTTTTAAAAAGTTTGCGAGCTCTTCTTTCGTACACGCTTCACCCCAGTTTTTTTCAAGCTTATGAACATGCAGACCATGCTTCTCGCAAATTGAAACGAAATAATCCCCAAAAGCTCCTATCGTGACAACGACTACTTCATCACCAGCGGAAGCAGTATTGGCCACAGCCGCTTCTAAAGCTGCCGTACCGCCTGAAGGAAGCAGCATAATATCCTGTTTCGTTCCGAATAAGGTTTTCACACGTTCCGTTGTTTCCCGATATAGCCTGGTAAACTCCTCGGAACGATGGCTGATCATATTTTGTCCCATTGCCATTTCCACTTTTTTAGGAATTGGCGTAGGCCCAGGATGTCTAAGAATATTGGAATACATAACCTTTCTCCTCCCTTCCTTTTTATTCAAGTTTCGCATATTTAAGTAAATTCTCAATTATATGAATCTATATTAGAAATAATATCATTGTTCCTTTATAAAGTATAGTTTACGCTTTCCATTTAATGATAAAAATTTTCCAGTTGAACTTTCATGCCTTCTCCATTTTTGGAAGCAGCGGAAGGTTTAAAGGCATTTTGGTGTAGAAAAGTTTCATTTTCTAAAAAGAATTATTTACTCCAAGAAAATGATGTGTGTAGATAATTGTCCATATTAAAACACAGAGATCATGACAGCAAAAATACTCTCTGTGTTTTAATATGGGCTTTTTATTTATCCTCTGATTCCTTCACAACAGCTCCCAGCGAGTTTTCAAAATGTTCCAGCGTCCAATCATGCCCTGCCTGATTAAAGGAAGCAACCGCATCTTTATACACAACAATGCGAAAACCCTTATTATAAGTATCAACTGCTGTATGCAGCACACAAATATCGGTACATACACCAACCAGATGTACTTCTTCAATATTTCTTTCCCGTAATTTAATTTCTAAATCTGTGCCGGCAAAGGCAGAATATCTCGTTTTATCCAGATAATATACGTTTTCTTTATCCCGATTTGCTTCATATGTTTCCTGCAGCTCTCCATATAGGTCCCTTCCGCTTGTCCCGCGGATATTATGGGGCGGAAACAGCTTCTGTTCTGGATGATAAGCATCGTCTTTATCATGCACATCTACTGCAAAGACGGTATAATCGCCTTCCTTGATAAATCGCTCCGTTATAGCAACCATCCTATTTTCCAAATCCTGGCCGGGTTTCCCGCATGTCAATGCGCCGTCATCTGCCACAAAATCTACCGTATAATCAATATTTATCAATGCTTTTTTCATGGATTATTCCTCATTTCTTAAATGTTATGAAGCTGGTAATGATAATTAATGAATGCTATTTTATCTCTCCATCCACTTACTTTTCCCAATCCTCCAGTACACCCCAAGCAATATCCGGTTCTCCATTCAACGATTTCATCGTGCCTACATATACTTTATTTGTTGATTTGCCAATTTCCATATAGTGTTTCATCATTTCTTTCGTAGTGGCAGTGACTGCCTGATGAACAATATCCTGCGCATTCACCCAAGATAACTCTCCTTCATCACTTTCAAGTAGATTAGAATGGACTGATACGCTTCCAAAATAGACATATTGGATTCTAATTTCACTGTTATTTCTCATTCTGTGTACAACATAGCGAAGTCTCAGATTGTTTAACTGCTTCTCTGTTAATCCTGTTTCTTCTTTAATCTCTCTTATACATGCATGATATGGTGTATTTATTTCCCCCGCCTCTATATGTCCGCCAATTGGAACCATTCTCCCGGGGAGAAAGGGACTGTTTGATTTTTTCTGAAGAAACAAAACTTCCTGCTGATCATTAAAAAGAAAAGCGACCGCCATTTGCCGAAGCTTCATTATATTTCCTCCCGCCATTTTAATTTGATAACGTTTCTATACAAATAATAACCGCCCTTTTTAAATCATCATGGCTCCAGCTGGGGATTTTTCCATGCTCGATTGCAAGCTCATGGGAGGCAGGAAGATGAATAAAACCAGCAGGTAGATGGCGGTTATTTGTCTTCGCATAATGCAAAGCTTGATACATTACATGATTACAGAGATAGGTTCCCGCTGTGTTCGAGATTTCAGCAGGAAGACCTTGAGTTTGTAATTGTTCAACCATCCTGCTTATCGGCAATGTAGAGAAAAGTCCGTCTGCTCCATCCTCTTGTATCACTTCATTTTCCGGCTTGTAACCTTGATTATCCCTGGGTCCATCATTCACATTAATGGCAATGCGTTCTGGATTAACCTTGAATCTGCCGCCGGCAAGCCCAAGCAAAATAATAGCATCAGGTTTCGTCTCCTCTATTAATTGGAGGAGCTGCTTCCCAGCCTTACGAAAATCTACAGATAACACATGGGAGATAACCGTGTAATCACCCATCACTGCCCCGTTTAATTCTCCTGCAATTTTCTTCGTTGGATTCACAGAAAAATCGAGAAAGGGTTCAAACCCAGTTAACAACAGCTTTTTTGTCATCTACTGCACCTGCCTTGTTTAAAAATATATATTTGATTTCAGTATAGCATACGATATGTGATTTCTAATTGAATGTAATCACTAAACCCACCTCATCATAACCGTCCCGATATACAGACGCTGCCTCTTCCAACAATGCAGTAAACCATGATTTCAACTGCGATTCATCCACCTGTTGAAACCATAAAATGCTTTATCTTGACAGTTAACGATATATCGCTTATTATTACATTACGATATATCGTTAACTTTAAAGTAAAAAATAATAACAGGAGGAATATATTATGTTTCAACGAGAAGAACATCCCTTTTTCCAAAAGCAGGCTCATTTTAATCATCATCCTTTTGCTGGAGACAACACATTTCATAAGGATTTCTTAAAACGGAATAAATTTGGAATGGGGAATGAACATTTTGAAAGACGAGGCGGCCCTCATTTCTTTGCAGGACATGACGCTAGAGGCGGAGGCCGTGGCGGCGAACGTTTTTTCAAACGCGGAGATATTAAAATTGTTTTGTTGAAGATATTACAAAAACAGCCAAGACATGGCTATGACATTATCAAGGTGCTGGAAGAAAGATTTAAGGGTTTTTATTCACCCAGCCCCGGTTCAGTTTATCCAACCCTGCAAATGCTGGAAGATCAGGATTTTGTAGAAGCCGTTAAAGAGGGCAGGAAAAAGGTATATCACATTACCGAGGAAGGCAATGCCTATTTAGACCAACATCAGAAGGAGGATCCGTTTGTTTCACGGATGAATCAATTTGAAAATGTAGATATTGAGGAAATGCAGCACTTACGATCTGAGATGCAACAGCTATTCCATGATTTCTTTAAGACAGGTCGCCAGGTTATGGACAATCCCGAAAAGAAAAAACAGCTGCAGGAGCTGCTTGAAAAAACACGGGAAGAGCTTTTAGAAATTGCCGGCGATGAGAAAACAACGGATGATGAATAATCTAAAACTTCATTCCATGGGTGCAAAAAAACATGGAATGAAGTTTTACTTTATCATTTATTTAATCTATCTGCTGCAACAGCCAAGCTGAATACCTGTATAGATACAAAGATATTAGCTGCCATTGCTAGAATATACATACATCATTTCCGAAACCGATACCCCACGCCCCAAATCGTTTCAATAAACTGCGGCAAGGACGGATTCTCCTCTATCTTCTCCCGGATTTTCCGGATATGAACCGTCACGGTCGTATTATCTCCGACAGCATCATATCCCCAAATTTGTTCAAATAAATGCTCTTTCGTGAAAACGATATTCGGATGAGATGCTAGAAAATACAATAAGTCATACTCTTTTGCAGTAAATATTTTCTCTTCATTATCCAGAAAAACCCGTCGTGAATCAGAATCCATCATCAAGTTCCTAATATGAATTTCATTTAATTTCTTATCACGTTTGGTTAAGCGGTCGTATCTTGCCATATGTGCTTTCACTCTTGCGATCAGTTCATTCGGATTAAACGGTTTTACAATATAATCATCCGCTCCTCTGCCAAAGCCGCGGATTTTATCAATATCTTCTTTCCTGACCGTCACCATCAATATAGGCACATCCAATGTCGCCCGCAGCTTTTTACATAAATCAAAACCATCGATACCCGGCAGCATGAGATCTAATAAAATAAGGCTGTAAGAATTCGCCGCTGCAAGTTTCAATCCCTCTTCTCCCGTTGCAGCAATATCACTCTCAATTCCATTTATCTCCAAGTAGTCTCTTTCTAATTCTGCAATATCCTTCTCATCTTCAATAATCAATACACGTTGCATTTACATCATCCTTTTCAATGTAAAATAGATACTCGTTCCTTGCCCGCGCCGGCTCTCTGCCCATATCTCTCCCCCATGCGCTTGAATGATTTTCGCAGCAATCGATAACCCCAGACCGCTTCCGCCGGTTGCAGAGTTCCTCGACGCATCTGTCCGGTAAAAGCTTTCGAAAATATAAGGAATATCCTCCTCCCTTATACCACTGCCATTATCTCTCATTTCTACAACGATTCGATCTGTATCAGATGTCAAATTCACTTGAATTTCTTTCTGCTTTTTATCGATATATTTTAAGCTGTTTTGAATAATATTCATCACAACTCTTCGTAATTTTTCCCGGTCTGCTTCTACCATATAGTCTTTCTTAGGATCAGCTGCTAAAATCGCTTTCCCTTGTTCCTTTTCTAAATTAAAGGCCAGTTCCTCCATAAAATCCGCATAGAAGGCATATAAATCTACTTTTTCAAATTGAAAGGCTTCCTTCTTTAAATCAAGTTTGGAGTATAGAAATAATTCATCAATCAGTCCGTCCATATCATTGGCTGTTCTATAAATCGTATCCATATACCTGTCCAGCTTCTCCGGCGTGTTCGCTACCCCGTCTTGAATCCCTTTCACATAGCCTTTGATGGAGGTCAGCGGTGTTTTTAAATCATGAGAGATACTGGCAATCAGCTCCTGCCGGTTCGCTTCATACCGCTTTTGCTCTCTATCCGCTTCTTTCAATTTAAGGCGCATGGTCTCAAATGTATTCGCAAGCTCGCCTAACTCATCTTTTTTATCCGACTGGACGCTGTATTCCAAATCGCCTTCACTGATTTTTTTAGCTGCAGTTGATAATTTAGAAATAGGGTTGATAATACTCCTGGACATAAAATAGGTCAATAAACCATTGGTCAGGATTAAAATAAGAGCAATCGCGATAAATCGAAATTGAACAAAAACCTTTAAATCATCCCCTTGCGGATTGCCGTTAAAAACAACAAATAGGAGATAGCCGAGAACAATTTCTGCTATCAACAATAAAGCACCCGGGATAAGAATCATCGCTATATTAGATAAAATCAGCCGTTTTCTGATAGACAATGGAAACACCTTCTTTCCCTTCTATTATAATAAAATCCAGGCTGCCATGCTGTAAAAAGAAGAGACAGCTGTCCCTTCTTTTATCCTTGACGAAATGTCTCGAATCTATAAAAGGGCGCTTTTCCTTCGTTCGGAAAAACGCCTTTTCCAAAACAACTATCCCTTTTTATATGGTATTGCTGCAGCAATGACACCCAGTACAAATCCCCAAACAATATTGGTAATAAAAACACTGACCAATGCAATTGGATTTGTCAATGGCCCCTGTAATCCGCCGTCAAGAACAGGCGACAGGATACCGCTTAGGATAATTGCAAAAGCTGCGTAGCTGACGCCTGCTAAAACAAGAACTGGAATTGGATTAGATAACCTTTTCTTGATAACAATCAGAATCCAGGCTATGGAGATTAGGATTGTCATCGCAATACTTCCTATCGCTTCACTGCCAAAGATATGGATTAATCCGGTTATTTTCATCAATGGTCTGATAAGTGCTAACGCACCTAATCCTAAAATAAGTGTTCTAGTTTGCTGCTTTGCTTGGTTAGTTGTCATTTACAGTCATTCCCTTTCCAAATATATTTTCGGCTTGCTTTCACGCTCCCCGTTTAGTTGTCTTCTGCATCATTCGATAGAATAGATATTACAGCCCGTCTATTATTAATTTCTAAAGCATTTATTAAATTTTTCTTAAACTGCAGGGAAACGTCTAGTTAATGAAAGAAAAGAAAGTCGATAACCGCAAAAATCCCGCTTTCCTTTATTGGAAAGCGGGATTTTCATGTATTATGAAGCAATGCTATTGAAATTATGCTGGGTGATGCTGGACAAATATTTCAAATGTAGATATTTCCGAACCAAGAATCGGATTGTCTTCTTTTTCTTGTTTGTCCTGTGATTCATGGGCTTTTCTAGTTTCTCTGCTTTCTCTCCAAACTTCAAAGGAAGCATGATCTTCCCATGTTGTGCAGACCTGCAGCTCATCATATTCCTCTGTGTTCTCTTTTATCAGTACCTCCATGAATACAAATCCATTAAAGGTATGCACCGATTTAGCCTTGCTGAATAACGCTGCGACTTCATTTACTTTTCCTTTTTTGACGCGTAATGTATTTACAACTTTAATCATCGTTCACAGCCTCCTTTGATTTGGATAATCATCCTTATATCTATTCTAATACCGCTCCTGCTTGTTTTCCACCCATTACCGCATGCTGAATGAGCGGAATGCCATGCAAACCTCTTGCATGAAGCGCACTTTGCTGACTTTCAACAATATCATGAACAATAGCTAAACTCCCATTCCCTACTCAAAAGCTTATATTCAATACAAATCGCGAAATTATACGATTCAAATTATTGTGCAGGGATTTTCTATGCAAATCGTGTCTGAAAAAATCGCATCAAAGAATATTTCCGGGGAAATAATGTCGAAAAAAGTCACATGTATCAGTTTAACGGATGGTAAGACTCCATATGCAAATGGATATACCGCATCATTCTACCATATTCAAAATAAAAAGAAATATATCATTTCCCACAGCACAATAGAACAAAGTATGGCGATTTATGGAAGTAACAGCTGCGAAATGATATAAAACCCCCTCCTTTAAAACAGAAATCCCAATATAAAACACCTCTCATCACGCAAGCTGACTAGGATAAAATAAGTTTGTGAAACATTTCACAAATATGTAACAGTTTTTTTTATCACAAACACGCTGAAAGATGCTATGCTTAAGTCAGAAAATACAAAGGGGTGATTAAAAATGATTCTAAATGAATGGAAAGAGTTTAACACGGATGCTGAATCGTACTCACAAGAAATCTTTGAACAGCATATCGGCGATACCTTTGAAGCGATGTGTCTGGAAGAAGGTCATGACATACCAAATTATATTTGGACGAAGCATTATACCGTAGTTATCAAACCGAATACATGTCTCATTAAAGATATAGCTTTTGTCAAAGTCCCCCGTCACCCGTCAACAATGTAGTTTTATTTTTTTGGAATATCATGCTCAATGTTTCACAAACTAATATAAAGGAGCTTTTAACATGATTACAAAAGAGAAGATGAAACAGGAAGTAACCGTTGAGGAAAGTATTGATAAGCTGGTCCAGAACGCTCAGACAGCATTAACCGAAATGCGGCAGTTAAATCAGGAGCAAATCGATAACATTGTAAAGGAAATGGCGCTTGCAGGATTAGATCAGCACATGGAGCTCGCAAAATTAGCTGTCGAGGAAACCGGCCGCGGCGTCTATGAGGATAAGATCATCAAAAATATCTTCGCCACCGAATATGTCTATCATAATATCAAGTATGATAAAACGATTGGTGTCATCAGCAAAGATGAGCAGGAGGGCATGATTGAAATAGCTGAACCAATTGGTGTGATAGCCGGTGTAACGCCTGTAACGAACCCGACTTCTACCACCTTATTTAAATCTATTATATCTATTAAAACAGGAAACCCGATCATCTTTGCCTTTCATCCATCTGCCCAAAAATGCAGCTCGGAAGCGGCAAGAGTTGTCCATGAAGCAGCTGTTAAAGCCGGGGCGCCAAGAAATTGTATTCAGTGGATTGAAAAGCCGTCTATTAAAGCAACGCAGGCACTCATGAAGCATAACGGCGTCGCAACCATTCTGGCAACTGGAGGACCGGGAATGGTGAAATCGGCATACAGCTCCGGAAAACCGGCATTAGGCGTAGGAGCCGGCAATGTTCCCTGCTATATCGAAAAGTCAGTCAATGTGAAACGTGCAGTTAATGATGTCATTCTATCTAAATCCTTTGATAACGGCATGATTTGTGCCTCTGAACAAGCAATCATCGTCGATAAAGAAATCTATGAGCAGGTAGAACAGGAAATGATAGATAACAACGTATATTTCTTAAACAAAGAGGAAAAAGCAAAGGTAGAAAAGCTGGTCATTAATGCGGACACCTGTGCCGTGAACCCTGTTATTGTTGGGATGAAAGCATCGAAAATTGCTGAGATGGCTGGTATTCAAGTTCCTCAGGATACGAAAATACTTGTTGCTGAATTAACCGGTGTGGGAGCCGAGCATCCGCTTTCCCGCGAGAAGCTGAGCCCCGTCTTAGCTGCTTATAAAGTAAACAGCACGGAAGAAGGGCTGCAGCGCGCGGAGGAAATGCTGGAATTTGGAGGACTGGGACATTCTGCCGTGCTTCATTCCGATAATCAGGAGATACAGGATGCTTTCGGTAAAAGGATGAAGGCAGGACGAATCATCTTAAACTCCCCATCTTCTCACGGAGCGATTGGCGATATCTATAATGCTTATATGCCATCACTGACACTTGGCTGTGGCTCATACGGCGGCAACTCTGTTTCCTCCAATGTAGGGGCAATGCATTTAATGAACATTAAAAAAATGGCGAGAAGGAATGTAAATATGCAATGGTTCAAGGTACCTCCTAAAATATATTTCGAAAAAAATGCGGTTCAATATCTAGCGAAAATGCCAAATATATCTAAAGCCTTTATTGTTACTGATCCGATGATGGTGGAATTAGGCTATGTTGACAAGGTGCTCTATTACCTGCGCAGACGCCCGGATTATGTTCACTGTGAAATCTTCTCTGATGTAGAAGCAGACCCGTCAAAGGATACCGTCATGCGCGGCGCAGCAGCAATCGATGCCTTTCAGCCAGATGTCATTATTGCACTTGGAGGCGGGTCAGCAATGGATGCAGCTAAAGGAATGTGGCTGTTCCATGAACATCCAGACACAGAATTTAATGGCTTAAAACAAAAGTTTATGGATATTCGTAAGCGTGTCTATCAATATCCGAAGCTGGGTCAGCAGGCACAGTTTGTCGCGATTCCGACTACATCCGGAACAGGCTCTGAGGTGACTTCCTTCTCAGTAATTACCGATAAAGAGACCAATACAAAATATCCGTTGGCAGATTATGAATTAACACCGGATGTAGCGATTATTGACCCGCAATTTGTTATGACAGTGCCGAAAACCGTTACAGCAGATACCGGAATGGACGTATTGACCCATGCGATTGAAGCTTATGTTTCAAATATGGCTAATGACTATACGGACGGACTGGCAATCAAAGCGATTCAGCTGGTGTTTGAATACCTGCCTCAAGCGTACCATGATGGCAGTAACGCTTTAGCAAGAGAAAAAATGCATAATGCTTCTACGATAGCCGGTATGGCATTCGCCAATGCGTTCTTAGGCATCAACCACAGCCTGGCCCATAAATTAGGAGCCCAATTCCATATTGCACATGGCCGCGCCAATGCTATTCTCTTGCCGCACGTGATTCGATATAATGCCAAGAAACCGACAAAATTCGTTTCATTCCCTAAATATGAGCATTTTATCGCTGACAAACGCTATGCAGAGATTGCACGTGTATTAGGGCTGCCAGCAGCAACAACAGAACAGGGAGTAGAAAGTCTTGTGCAGGCCATCTACCAATTAGCAGAAGAATTAAATATTCCGATGAGCATCGCGGAAAACGGTGTCGATGCCAAAGAATTTGAAGCGCAGGCAGATGACCTTGCCGACCGTGCCTTCGAGGATCAATGTACCACAGCGAATCCTAAATTGCCGCTTGTAACGGAATTGGCTGAGGTTTACCGCCAGGCGTATAAGGGATAGTTCATAGCAATAGATAAGACATAAGAACGGTATAGCGAATAGAGCTATGCCGTTTTTTGTATGTTATAACATCTAAAAGTATGTTATATTATTAGATAATGATTTTCTAAATAAAACAGAAGAATTTATGAAGGAGGAAGGCGATGAAGGAAATCACAGAGTATATCAGTAAAAACCTGCAAACTATCCGCAAAGAACGGGGCTTAAGTTTAGATAAAACGGCAAAACTCACTGAAGTAAGTAAAGCCATGCTTGCACAAATCGAGCGCGGAGACTCTGTCCCAACAGTAACCACACTCTGGAAAATTGCCAATGGTCTGAAAGTATCCTTTTCATCTCTGATCAGTCAACAGACAAATCCGATTAGAGTGATTAAAAAACAAGACAGATATTTGGTTACCGAAGCAGAAAACCATTATAGAGTCCATGCAGCTGTACCTTTTTCCCCGGAAAAGCAATTTGAAGTTTTTATGGTTGAGCTGGACCCTGAAAATGAACATAAATCATCTCCTCACAATCCAGGTGTGGAAGAACACGTATTTGTACAAGAGGGTCAATTAGAAATGGATATTGACGGTACTGTCGAAAAAATTGAAGAAGGAGAAGCAATTATTTTTGACGGGGATCAAACCCATATCTACAGAAATATCGGTGATAAGATACTTCACCTTCTTGTTTTAATCTATTATGCAAAATAAATAGTTTCCATTGTTTGAAAGCGAGTGAATGAAATATGTCTTTAAATGAACATCTATCTACGTTGAAATATGCCTTTCCAAAAACGTTGCCGATACTGGCAGGATTTACTTTTTTAGGCATTGCTTATGGCGTTTACATGCATTCTTTAGGGTTTCCGCCAATCTATGCCATTCTAATGAGTGTTCTTATTTTCGCCGGTTCCATGGAATTTGTAGCTGGGAGCCTGCTATTGGGAGCATTTAACCCATTCAGTGCATTTTTATTAACGCTAATGATTAATGCCAGACACCTTTTCTATGGTATCTCTATGTTAGATAAATTCAAAGGAACCGGCAAGAAAAAAATGTATCTCATCTATGGGATGTGCGACGAATCCTTTGTTATTAACAATACCGCCCGCACACCTTCTGACATAAATAGCGGATGGTTTATGTTCTATGTCACCTTATTAAATCAAATCTACTGGGTCAGCGGTGCCACTGTCGGCAGTTTATTCAGTTCGCTGATTACCTTTAATACGGATGGTCTGGAATTCGTGATGACGGCACTGTTCGTGGTTATCTTTTTAGACCAGTGGATGAAAGAGCGTAATCATATCAGCTCCCTCATCGGGATAGCCGCTTCCGTTTTATGTTTAATTCTATTTGGCACAGAAAACTTTATTATTCCTGCCATGCTTATCATCTTGATTTTTCTGAGCCTCATTAAAAAATTCATTACGAAAAATGAGGTGATTTCATCATGATGTCGATAACCCAGCAAATCATTATGATTGCTTGTGTGGTTGCAGGCACCTTGTTAACGAGATTCCTGCCGTTTATGATTTTTAAAGCAGATAAGCCTACGCCAAAATATATTAAATACTTAGGATACGTCTTACCGCCAGCTGTATTTGGATTATTAGTTGTTTATTCCTTAAAAGATGTGCAGGTTACATCATTAGAAGGCTTCCTGCCAGAGCTTCTGGCAATTGGGTTAATTATCGGCCTGCACTATTGGAAGCGGAGCATGCTGCTGTCTATTGCGGGCGGGACCATATTTTATATGGTTTTGGTACAGGTTGTTTTTTGATGTGAGAAAACGAGGGTTAAGTAGACATACCTTCTGCTTGATTATATTCGCATTTTAATTACTTATAGAGGATAGGCAGTAAGCACGCATCACAAATAGCGTTTCACTGCATATCCTCTATTATTTTGGTTCTACTTTATTCAAGATTAGCATGCTTACCATACATCTTATGTGAATCCAAACCTTTTTTCTCCATACAGCACAGAATCAAGGCATCATAAAATAATAAGGACGTTTGTTCAAAAAGAGATCCCATCGGCTGAATCGTCTTATAACCGCCTTCAGACTGATCCTTTGTTACCCCTGGTAATTCAATCGTAATATCAGCTAACTCACCAATAGTGGATTGAGGAGAAATGGTTACAGCCGCAACAATTCCTCCAAGGCTTTTTGCTTTCTCAGCAATAGCTCCTAATGTTTTCGTTTCCCCTGAGCCTGATCCGATGATTAATAAATCATCCTTCTCTAAATTAGCCGTTACCGTCTCCCCCACGGCATAAGCTTCCAGACCCATATGCATCATTCGCATGACGAGGGATTTCGCCATGAATCCAGATCTTCCTGCACCAGCCACAAAAACCTTCTTGGATGCTAATATCTGATTCACTAATTTCTCTGTTTCTGAATCAGATATAAGTTCTGCTGTTTGACTTAGTTCTTGAACAATGTTGGTTAAATATTGGGTTGTTTTCATCTTTACATTACCCTTGCAACATTAATTCTTTCATTTCGCTTGCAGCAGCTTTTTTATCTTCTTTACTCGTAATTCCTCCGCCTACAATAATTAAATCAGGCTGATGCTTCACGACTTCAGCAAGTGTTTCTAATTTGATTCCGCCTGCAATCGCTGTTTTCGCATTCTTGACAACGCTCTTGATGGTATGCAGATCTTCAAAAGAATTTTGCCCTACAGCTTGCAAATCATATCCTGTATGAACGCAAATATAATCTGCACCAAGTTCATCCAGCTCTTTTGCACGAGTTTCGATATCTTTTACAGCAATCATATCCACCAGGATTTGTTTGCCTTGCTTTTTCGCTTCTTCTACAGCGCCTTTTATGGACTCATCCTCCGCAGCGCCAAGAATGGTGATAATATCCGCACCTGCAGCAGACGCTTGGCTTACCTCGTATCCAGCCGCATCCATAATTTTCAAGTCTGCTAATACCGTTAAGTCAGGAAAAGCAGTCTTTACTTCCTTCACCGCTTTTAGTCCTTCATTAATCACGACAGGTGTTCCAATCTCTACCACATCGACATGCTCTTCTACCTCTTTTATTAAATCAATTGCTCCTGGAATATCGACAAGATCTAGCGCTAATTGTAATTTCATTATTTTCGCTCCCTCATTTTTTAAATTTATTGTGCTAAATGGTTTTTAGAAGGCAAGCTCGCATTACCGCTTCAAACCCTATTTACGCATCAGCATGTCATCAAGTATACTGAGTATATCCGGAAATGAGAAGTACGCACTTTTACCGCATATAGTGCTAAAAAGTATACTATTGGATGAAATAAAGCGGAGGTGAAGGAAATGCCGAATTTAGGAGAGAGAACTTTTAATTGTGAAAAGGAATTAACACTTGCGGTCATTGGCGGGAAGTGGAAAATGTTGATTTTGTGGCATCTGGGCAAGGAAGGGACAAAACGTTTTGGTGAATTAAAGGCACTGATGCCCGGTATTACCCAAAGAATGCTTGTTAATCAATTACGCGAGCTGGAAGACCATTTAATCGTTCACCGTGAAGTATATCCCGTTGTTCCGCCCAAAGTAGAGTATTCTCTTACAAAGCACGGCGAAAAGCTGTTGCCGATTTTAGATGCAATGTATGAATGGGGCAAGGATTATATTGAGAATGTGTTAGAAAAAGAGGATCAGACCGCTATGAAATAGATACATTCTTGTTGACATGCTATGTGGTAATTATTTTTTATCACGCTTCATTTACAACAAATGTATGACCAAGCCTTGAACAGCGATAATCGTTCAAGGCTTTTTATGCGCTTCATTATTTTAGCCCTTTTGCAATAAACTCGAAAAAAGACTAAAATAATCAAATAGGCACTTAACCAATCCATTACAATACACATTGGTTCGACAAATTTGTTTAACTGCCCTTTCTTCGGCAGAAAATACGACTGTAATTTACATACATAAGGTGATGCATACAATGACAGAAACGATTCGTAAACCATGGTTGTTCATTTTAACGATTGGACTTGGAACACTGCTCAATCCGTTAAACTCATCGATGATTTCAGTGGCATTAACACGATTACAGAATGAATTTACATTAACCTTCGCGGATGCTTCCTGGCTAATTTCTATCTTTTACCTCGCAAGCGCAGCCGGGCAGCCTGTCATGGGCAAATTGAGTGATATGTTTGGTCCGAAAAAGCTGTTTATGGCCGGGCTCATTATCGTAGCAGCCGCATCGATATTAGCTTCCTTTTCACCAAACTACCCGTTTTTATTGGGTTGCCGTGCCTTGCAGGCGATTGGGAGTTCCACTTTATTCCCCAGCGGCATGAGTATGGTTCGGACACATATTACAAAAGGACAAGGAAAAGCATTGGCTGTATTATCGATCTTTGCTTCCACATCTGCCGCTTTCGGTCCTTCTATTGGCGGATTTTTAGTCGCTTCTTGGGATTGGCATTCCATTTTCCTGATTAATTTTCCGTTTATTATTTTATCCTTTTTACTGGCTCTTTTTATTTTACCGAATACAGGACAAGGAGAATTTGAAGCAAAACGGATTGATTTCAGCGGTATCCTTCTTTTTATTATCGCGATTGTAGGATTAATTCTGTTCTTGCTTTCGCTGGATCAGAATATTCGCTGGTGGGCATTGTTGCTCTTTTTATCTGCTGCTGTCGGCTTTTACTTTTTCGAGCTTAAGCAGGAAGAACCCTTTATTGATGTCAAAGGGTTAACGAAAAATCGCTATGTTTCTTTTATTTACTTACAATTCATGAGTATTAACCTGATACATTATTGTTTCTTTTTTGGGTTTCCAACTTATCTGCAGCAGGTTCGTGAATATAGCGAGCAGCATACGGGCGTAATTATGTTGTCCCTGGCAGGATTCGGTGTCATTGTTTCGCCCTTAGCCGGCCGTCTGATTGATAAATACGGTTCTAAACTGCCGATGGTCATCGGTGCTTTCTTGCTTTTAGGCGGTACCGGTCTGCTATTAACATATAATGATGGCTCTCCTTTGATCTGGCTGGTTATTATTATGGCTGTCCTTGGCATGAGTAACGGCTTTAATAATATCTCTGCACAAACAGCACTTTATGAACATGTGGACCCAGAGGATACGGGATCCGCTTCCGGATTATTTCAAACCAGCCGCTATTTGGGTTCAATTTTATCCTCCAGCCTCCTTGGTTTAACATTTAATCGTCATTTAGATACAGAGCACCTGCATCTCGTTGCAATGGTTTGTTTTGTCTTTTGTATAGTTGTTGTGGCTCTGGCGTTTAAGCTTCCGGGGAAATTGCGGGGTAAAGACGCATAGGAAAAACAGCAATCCTCTATTTTAAAATAATGGAGGATTGCTGTTTTTAACCTTATCTGCTTCATTCACAGCGAATGTGCAGGCTTCTTTCTTTAATCATTCTGCTTAGGAAGTAATTGATAAAAATAGTAATATGCCAATTTTAAATGCACTTCCTCTGATATCTTTTGATTTCTTTTCCTTGTTTTTTGGTGACACTACGAACGTTACGAGACTTGAATAAACCTGCACTTTGTGTATAATGGAAATTAACTTCATTATATGAGAATGTTTTCTAGGGTTCCGCAATACAAATTGGTCTGGTCCGAGAGAAAACTCACAGCCTGAGCTGTGCCACGGAAGGATAAAAGCCTGGGAGAGACTGTTTATACAGTTATCTCTCAGGTTTTTTTGTTTTTTATTGGAAAGAATAAACGCGGAGGTGTTATCTACATGAATATGGTGTGGTTACAAGTAATTATCGCAGCAGTTATTGAAGTTTTTTGGGTAATCGGGCTAAAGCATGCCGATGATTTTTGGACTTGGACAGGAACAATTATCGCGATCATTCTTAGTTTCTATTTAATGATCATGGCTGGGAAGAAGCTTCCTGTTGGAACGGTTTATGCTGTTTTTGTCGGACTGGGAACAGCAGGAACAACGTTTGCAGATATTGCTTTCTTCGGCGAGCCGTTTCAGTTTATAAAGATTCTTTTGATCGCCATTTTATTAGCCGGTGTTATTGGTTTGAAGTTAGTAACGAAAGACAAAGAGACAGAAGGAGCTGAATCGTAATGGCCTGGACTTCATTAATTATCGCTGGATTATTCGAAGTAGTTGGTGTAACGATGATAAACAAGCTGCATAAAGATCGTAATTGGCAGGCATTGGTCTTACTCGTTCTTGGTTTTGGAGCCAGCTTCTTTTTCCTTTCGTACGCTATGGAAACATTGCCTATGGGGACTGCTTATGCGGTATGGACTGGTATCGGCGCCTCTGGGGGGGCAATAGCAGGAATGCTTTTTTATAATGAACCAAAGGAATGGAAGCGAATGGTGTGTATCGCCATGGTTTTAGGAGCGGCTGTCGGGTTAAAATTATTTTCGTAATGCATCTCTAAAAAATAATTTTCACTGCTTATATCAATTTATTGGTTATTAAATCTATATTCAAACTAAAATAATGCAGCCTCACTGCTTGCTCAAATATCAAAGAAGGAAGTAGTGAGGCTTTCGTTTTATCAACAAATTTAAAACCAATTAAATTTGTTGATACACCTCCCTTTTTTGATTAACTTCTTTCTCCCTTTTTTCCTGTCTTCTAAAGTGAATAAAAGAAATTGAACAAGCCAGAAAGCATGTCCCCGCTAAAAAAATAAATGCATGCTTCATGGATAAATGCTCATAAATACTCCCGCTAATTATTGGAAAAATTGTCATTCCCAGCGCATAGACAGCTTGAAAGAAGCCCATTGCAGTAGAACGCTTTTGGTCAGGAATCGACTGCATAGCACTGGAGGTCAGGAGAGAGAACAAAATTCCAGTACCTAATCCCGGTATCAGTTGTAAAAGGCAAACAAGCAAGATAGAATTTGTCTGGGGAACCAGTACACAGTAAATGCCGAGGAAGAGAAAGCTGAAACAAATCCATAACTTCATAGACATCATTGCCAGGAATTTAGTCGAAGCCAATCTGGCAAAAACGACTGCTGACAGCATATAAATAATAGACGACATACCAATAACTAGATTGGAGCCGCCCAGCTCCTGAACAATCTGGTTTGTAAAGGACATGGTGGTAGACATTTGCACACCCTGCTGCACTAATGCCAAGAAGGAAAAAAGAACTAAGCTTTTATTTGCAGTCACCTTTATTAATTCCCTGAAGGAAACGTTATTTGTGTGATGAGATGGTTTGGTTGATTGAAGAAAGAAAGCGAGTACAAAACCAATCAGTCCTGCAGCTAAACTGAAGGCACAAATCATCATCATGCCGACTTTATCATAGAGAAGCGTACTGGTTACAAAACCAAGCAGCATGCCGGCATTGTTAGCCATAATAATTCTGCTGGTGGCGCGTATCTGATCCTTTTGGTTAAAAAAGCTCATATAAAGAATCATAAAAGAAATCCAGGTGGCGCTTGCAGTTCCTGATAAAATATTCCCAAGGAAAAAGCCAATATCATCCGGCAGTAAAATCCTGCTTAGCGAGGCGCCGCCCGCAAATAAAGATCCAAGTATGATAAACAGCTTGTGATTGCTGCTAAGATCAGCCAAAATACCTACTGGCAGCCGGAGCATAAGCTGTGAAATGCCATATGCACCAATAATCATACCTACCAGATTACTAGAAATATTTACCATAATTAAGTAGGTCGTTTGATAGGGAATGTAAACATATTGCGCGAACCAGAAACAGACAACAACCCATAAAATTAACGATGCCTGCTTTTTTTGTGCATTATTCATCTTTTCATTACTCCTTCTATTTTCCAGTGAAATGTTGGGGAATTAGGTTTACGCAGCATATAATCAGGCCTTTTTCTCCTGTTTTTTAGCGGTTTCCCGATTCGTTTCCCCTGCTTTTCTAACTGCTTTAAAACAAAGATTTTTCAGTACAATCTCTATTTTCAAAGTTCTAATGCAGTATCATATCCTAAGATTAAAATTTGCACAAGCATCATTTATTTCTTCATTTTTTCCAGAAAAAAAGATTTAAAAATCGCTTGCATCGAAAATGAAAGCGTGTTAGTATATTTGCAAAGCTTCATACTGGAATACATTTGACGTGTTACTGATAATGCAGGCAAGATCAAGTGTACACTTTAATAATCATGGGAAAGCTGTGTTTTCCCCTTGAGATTATTTGTGTGCGTTTGGTCTTTTTTTGTGTCAATATGTGTTCTTCATATTTTATCCGTTGGCCAGTGGATTAATTTTTAGCGAGGGAGAAATAACATGAACTATCAACAGGTGGCACAGGACATTTTAAACAACGTGGGTGGAAAGGAAAACGTTTCTGGATTAACCCACTGCTATACACGTTTGCGTTTTACGTTATATGACACAAAAAAAGCAAACAAGGCGAATTTAGAAAAGATGGACGAGGTTATCTCGGTTGTCGAGAATAGCGGGCAGTATCAGGTTGTGATTGGAAATAAGGTGGCGGAAGTACATGATCAAATTCAACTTCTTCTGGGTGATTTAAATAAAGCGGAAAATAAAGAAGAGAATAAAGGGTCTATCGGAAGCCGAATCTTAAATACATTTACATCCATATTTATTCCGATTATCCCGGCAATTGCTGCATCCGGCATGCTGAAAGGAATTCTGGCTCTTGCGGTTATGATCGCAGCTTATTATTGGAATGTGGATATTAAAGAATACAATACGTACCGGATATTAGATGCCACCTCCAATGCTTTATTTTACTTCTTCCCGATTATGATTGGTTATGTAGCGGCGAAAGTATTTAAGGCAAATGAATTAATTGCAATGGTACTGGCAGCAACGCTATGCTACCCGGATCTGGTTGATTTAATGACAAGCGGTTCAGCCGTTACGTTTTTAGGAGTTAATGTCACATTAGCAGACTACACCTCAACGGTTATCCCGATCATTATTGCTGTATTTATCATGGCATATGTTCAGCGCTTTTTTGAACGCATCACCCCCGAGGTTTTAAAAATTATTATGGTGCCAACCTTCACGCTATTAGTGATGGTACCAGCGACATTAATTATTTTTGGACCTATCGGCATTCACTTAGGTAACTTCATCAATTGGCTATACTATATCATTATGGATATCAGTCCAACCTTATTAGGTGCTTTTATTGGCGGAATCTGGTGTGTGCTTGTTATATTCGGTGCTCACAAAGCCATTCTGCCAATTGGAATTAATGATGTGGCACAAACTGGTCAGCAGAATCTTTTAGCATTTGCAGGTGCTGCTAACTTTTCTCAGGCAGGAGCTGCTGCAGGTGTATTTTTAAAAACGAGAAATAAGAAATTAAAAACGTTATCTGCAACGGCAACCGTAACAGCACTTTTCGGAATTACCGAGCCAGCCATTTACGGGGTTAATCTTCGTCTGAAAAAACCGATGATTTATGCAGTAATCAGCGGAGCGATAGGCGGCGGTCTGATGGGCTGGGGCGGATCCTATGGCACAGCCTTTGCCAACCAGGGTTTTTTAACCATCCCGGTCTATATTGAAGCAGGGACAAAAGCATTCTTATGTTATATTATTGGTATTGCGATTGCCTTCTTTGGGGCTGCAGCGATGACGATGTTATTTGGTTTTAAGGATATTCCTGAAGAAGAGGATGCTTCGGATGAAGGCCTTGGAGACAGCGAGGAGGAAGCTCCAAGGACAGGAACAGACACAGAAGTAACTATTCCTTCGCCAGTCCAGGGAAAGCTGATTCCATTATCTGAAGTAAAAGATGAAGTTTTCTCATCAGGCGCATTAGGAGAAGGAGCAGCAGTTTATCCAACAACCGGTGAAGTGGCAGCGCCAGCCGACTGTAAAGTATCTGTTCTCTACCCGACATTGCACGCTATCGGGCTGCAGCTGGAAAATGGCGCTGAATTATTAATTCATATCGGCTTTAATACCGTGGAATTAAATGGAGATGGATTTGAAGCCCATGTGAGCGCCGGTGATGAGATACGCAAAGGGACCAAAATTGTCTCGTTTAATATAGAAGAAATTGAAGCAAAAGGCTATGATCTCACCACCCCAATGGTTGTCACCAATTCTTCGCAGTTGCAAGGTGTTTTCATTGTAGAAAGCAATACGGATAGAACTGTTTGATAAAAAATAATTAAATAATATATAGGAGTGACGATAATGAAAAATTATTTCAGCAAAGATTTCTGGTGGGGAGCCTCCTCCTCCGCCTTCCAAATTGAAGGAGCATGGGACAAAGATGGCAAAGGTAAAACGGTAGCGGATTACAATGCATTCCAAAAATCAGATGTACAAGCAGATACCAGAGTTGCCAGTGATTTCTACCATAACTATAAAGAAGATATTCTTTTAATGAAGGAACTTGGTTTAAAAGCTTACCGTTTCTCTATTTCCTGGGCGAGAATTATTCCAGATGGAGATGGAGAAGTGAATCAAAAGGGGATTGATTTCTACAACAATGTGATTGATTTCTTATTAGAGAATGATATTATTCCATTTGTGACGCTGTACCACTTTGATCTGCCATTTGCTCTGGTTGAAAAGTACAATGGCTGGGAAAGCCGTGATTGTGCTTTTGCTTTTGAAAAGTATGCAAAAACCTGTTTTGAAGCTTTCGGCGATCGTGTAAAGCATTGGCAGGTGCATAATGAACAAAATCTAATGATTCGTGTTAATATTCGCATGAATATGTATGATGTGCCAAGTGAACAGGCTGAAAAAGTGAGAGCACAAATGGATTATCATATGTTTCTAGCGCATGCGCTTGCTACGAACGCTTGCCGTGAAATGCTTCCAGATGGACAAATCGGACCGGCTGTATCCTCCACCATGACATATCCAAGCTCCAATCGGCCGGAAGATGTGTGGGCAGCCAGAATGAACGATAATTTCAAAACCAATTATGCCTTAGAAATGTATTGTTTCGGAGAGTATCCGGGATACTATAAAGAATATCTGAAGAAATGTGATATTTATCCAGAAACACAGCCAGAGGACGAAGAAATTCTCAAAGCATCAAAGCCGGATTATATCGCCGTAAACTATTACCGTACGCTGGTAGCCAGCTATCTGCCTGCCGATGATGCTCATCCATTCGGAACAAAGGAAAATGATATTGATTTCGACTTATATGGATACTTTAAAATTGAAAAGAACCCAAATCTCGAAGTAACAGATTATGGGATTCAAGTAGATCCAACCGGCTTAAGACTTTTACTAAATGATTATTATGAAAAGTATCGTTTACCGATGATTATCACAGAAAACGGCTTAGGAACTGGCGATCAGCTAACAGAAGATGGTAAAATACATGATGATTACCGGATTGAATACTTAAAAGATCATATTGCCGCATGTAATGATGCCATTTCAGATGGTGTCGAGCTGTTTGGGTATTCCCCATGGTCTGTAATGGACTTGCTAAGCTCCCGTCAAGGCTTTATGAAGCGTTATGGTCTGGTTTATATAGACAGAGAAGATTTTGATCTCAAAGAATTGCGTCGAATTAAGAAGGACAGTTTTTACTGGTATCAAGATGTTATTAAAAACAATGGATTAAATTAATCAGCAAAGGAATAGGAACGTAGCCATGCAGATCGTAAAAGTGATGAACAATTCCTTAGTATTAGCAATCAATGATTCAGGAAATGAATACATCTTAATGGGCAAGGGAATCGGATATAAGAAATCAATTGGCTGCCAGATTCAAGATTCTGAAATAGAGAAAACATTTATCCTAAAAGACAAAACCATTTTGAAGAACTTTATACAGCTGGCAAGTGAGCTGGATGATAGGTATTTTAATCTTGTAAAAGAAATCATTGAATTTGCCACAAAAGAATACGATATGGAAGTGATGGATTATTTATACCTGTCACTGTCTGACCATATTTCTTTTGTTGTCCGCAGATTTCATGAAGGAAACCTTGGAGAGAAATTTACCTATGTGGAGGTTGTGAAATATTATCCAAAGGAATATGCAGTTGGCAGATTCGCCGTAAACCTGATCAATCAAACAATGGGAATAGATCTTCCTGAAAGTGAAGCCTCTGCCATTGGAATGCATTTTGTCAATGCACGTTTAAATTCAGAATCCTATCATGAGGAAGCGCAAATTGCCAAGCTGATCGATCATATTGAAGCAATCGTTCAAAGAAAAGCGAATGCCCATTTCGATAAAGCAAGCCTTTCTTATACAAGATTTATTACGCATCTAAAGTTTTTTGCTGAGAGAATCATCAAAAATCAAATTTTTAAAGACACCGATACTGACATCCTGTTTGATCAATTGAGCCAATCAATGCAGCTGGAGAATAAGATTATTGAAAGCATTACACATTTTGTAAGACAAAAATATGCGATTGATCTGACTAGGCAGGAGAAGCTTTACTTAATCATTCATATTAATCGGATACTAAGAGATGATCCCAATAAATCATAACTGCTGTTATTAAAATCTCCTCGAGGCTTCTGCCTTGAGGAGATTTTAATATTATGGGATGAATATTAACAGGTATCGAGAACCCTTTTCTTGAATTTAACTATTTATAAATTCCCCTAAATTCATGCTAAAATCGCCTTTAACACCAGCTTATACTTATCCTTATTTACTTTACACACACTTATTTTTTACAATGGCAATGATTCCGCTCGTAACTTCTTTAATTGCCTCTATTCCCACTCTTTCCTCATCCGTGTGTGCATAAATCGAATTTCCTGGACCGAAATACAATGTATCTGTCGCATATTTAGCAAGCGTACCGCCTTCTCCCCAGCCTCCAAATACGTCAACTTTTAGTTTTCTATCCAGCTCTTTCTCAAGTATCGCCTTAAGTTGAAGAAATTTTTCTGAACTGCTATCTATTTCCATCGGCGTGCAATCCACTAAGATGTTCGTTTGATAACGGAATGCCGGATAAGTATCCTTTAGCCTTTTGGCTACAATATCAATTTCTTCTTGAAAATCATTTATGGTTTCATTGGGCAAGTATCTTTTATCAATCACAATCCTGCAATTCGCTGGTACACTATTCGCTTGTTTACCAGCTTCTATCACCCCAACATTCATTTTTGCTTCCCCTAACAGCGGATGGGAATTCTTTTTGAATTTTTCCTCTGTATACTTTTGAAATGCCTGTATAAATGCAGATGCCATGTAGATTGCATTTTCACCGAGCTCAGGCATGCTGGAATGAGCGCTTTTACCAATAAATTCTACTTCTATCCAAGCATTACCCTTTTGCGCAACCATCAGGGCTTGATCCGTTGGTTCAGATATAACACCCAAATCACAGCTTGGCAACAAGCCTCTTTCAAAAGCGGATACGGTTTGCTGTGCGTATGTCTCCTCATCCGTAGAATACATTAAGTAAACATTGCCTTTAACCTGATGGTCACAGGCATACTTAAATGCAGCGTAATTGCTTGCACTTCCTGCCTTCATATCACATGAGCCGCGGCCATATATTTCACCATCTTTTTCAATTGGGTTTAAGGGGTCTTGTAGTCCATCTAAAGATACGGTATCCAGATGCCCTTGCAATAATAAATGATACCCTTCTCCATTTTTATGATGTGCGATCAAATATGGATTTTCCGTATGGCCATCTACTATTTGAATCTCTGCGTCAGTCTCTTCTTTAATTTTATGATACATAAACGCTATTATTTTCTGTTTTCCTTCTACGGAAAAGGATTCCATGCGAATAAATTCCTTTGTTAATTCAACAGCTACGTCCTCGTACACCCTTATCCCTCCTATCCTTTTTATATTACAGGTAAATGCACCTTATATTTTCAGCTTATTATTTTTATAATCTGTTTTAATAGCTTTTACTGCTGACCAAATCAGAATAACATTAACAAAAAATAATGGCACGCCAAATAAGGAGGTCATCGATTGCATGATGCCTAATATATTCAGCTCTTCCACCGCATTTTCTAAATATAGTATGGTCACAGGCAATACCATAAAAATACATCCCCATAGTACTTTAAACCATTTATTCGGTTCCTCATTTACTTGCAGATTTTTAGATGTAATCATTGCTACCATTGTTGATACACTCGTTGCACTGGTCGCAAGGTTAAAAAAGACTAATACGATAAATACAATGATTGCTACCGTTGAAACAGGCATCGTTTTTAGTACAGCAAGGGTAGCTGCATTATTGCCCTCTGTTACTGCAATCTCTGAGAAATTCGCAATATTATTTACTTCTAATCCCATACCGTAATTCCCTAATATACCAAATGACAACCAGCAGGCTAACGGTAAACAGACGGTAACCCCTATTGCTATCTGTCTAAATGTTCTTCCATAAGATATTCTTGCTACCCATAAACCGATAGAAATGGATAAACTTAAATACCACGCCCAATAAAAGATTGTCCAATTCTGAATAAACCCTGTCTGGGCAACTGCATCCGTATAAAAACTCATCTTAACAAAGTTTGTAATATTCGTACCTACAGCCATCACAACATTATTTAAAATAAATGACTTCGGGCCTACGATAAAGACAAACAAGAAAAACGCAAGCGCTAAATAAATATTAAAATTACTTATTTTCGCCATACCTTTAGCAATTGATTTTGATGTAGCGGCAATAAAAAATGCGCAAAATGCAAAGATAATCGTAATTCTTAATGTAAGTGTATTATCTACGTTAAATAAGTCACCAATAAGCTCTCCTATAACAGAAGTTCCAAGTCCTACAGTTATTAATAAACCACCTACAAAACAAAATGTTACGACTCCATCAATGATGAGCTTGAAGAAGGAATTTTTCGTCTTTTCTTTACCCAGTACTTCCGAGCATGCTTCTGAAATTTTCATGGATTTACCCTTACGATTCCAGAGCATATACCCAATTGCTAACGATGCCGGCAAGTAAAATGCAGAGGCTGAAAAACCCCAGTGGAACATCCCATAGGCAGATGCCATTTCATATGCTTCCACAGATCTGGGCTCTATCCCAAATGGAGTAGATTCGACATAAAACATCCACTCTACAATACCGAAAATAAGTATTCCTGCGGCTAATGCAGAAGTAATAATCATTGATATCCAAGTAAAACCTTTATAATGAGGTTTCGCATCTTCTCCGCCTAATCGGATATTTCCGTATTTTGAAATTATTATAAATATAACAAATATCGTACATCCAAATCCGATTAACAAAAATGCCCATGCAAAATCTGTTGTCATCATATGAAAAAAATCATTAATTATCTTGGATGTTCCATCTGGCCAAAATACAATGGGCACGACAACACACATTAACAAGGTAATCGTTAAAGCTATTAATTTAATATCTACCTTCTTACTCAAAAGCAATTCCTCCATATTTTCTTCGTTATGTTACAGGAAGACTCTCTAAAAAAGACTAACCCTAGAAGACAATCATTTTCTGTAATTGTTTGTCGTTAAACAATTCTTATAAGCTCTAAGCGTATACCTCTATTCTGGGATCATTACTGTGTCTCATCACTATATAGTTAGATACAGATAATAAAAAGATATCCTCCTTATTATGCGGTTGAGCTTAATCCGCATTATGTAAAAATCATTCAGCCGGATGATAAGCATTAAATCTATTTTTCATTGTGAAAAATAACATTAATTGACGTTATTCAGCTGCTTTTATATAAAAACGCCCATTTGGAGAAATTGTCCAAATGGGCGTAACTCTTGATATAGTTGGTTATTAACGTTTTGAGAACTGAGGAGCACGACGGGCTTTCTTAAGACCGTATTTCTTACGCTCTTTCGCTCTAGGATCACGTGTAAGAAATCCTTCTGTTTTTAATGAAGCACGGTATTCTGGATCTGCTTGCAGTAAAGCACGTGCGATTCCGTGACGGATTGCACCTGCTTGACCAGTAAATCCTCCGCCATGTACATTTACAAGAACATCATATGTTCCTTGAGTTTCTGTAGTAGCAAGCGGCTGGTTCAAGATTAAAAGTTGTGTTTCATATGGAAAATAGTCTCTAGCATCGCGACCATTGATTGTAACGTTTCCTGTACCTGGTACTAGACGTACGCGGGCAGTTGACTTTTTACGGCGACCTGTGCCATAGTATTGTACTTGTGCCAATTCATTTACCTCCCTTTAATTATCCGCGAAGTTCGTAAACTTCTGGTTTTTGAGCTTGATGGCTATGCTCAGCGCCTCTGTATACGTGCAATTTCTTCTTCATTTTACGTCCTAAAGGTCCTTTTGGAAGCATTCCTTTGATTGCAACTTCAAGCATTTCTTCAGGATATTTTGTACGCATTTCGTATGCGTTACGTGCTCTTAATCCACCTGGATGCTGGGAATGATTATAGTACATTTTGTCATTCATTTTGTTTCCAGATAGTTCAATTTTGTCTGCATTGATGATAATTACATAATCACCTGTGTCTGCATGTGGTGTGTACGTAGGTTTATGTTTACCGCGTAAGATAGCAGCTACTTCGCTTGCTAAACGTCCTAAACGTTGTCCTTCCGCATCCACAACCAACCATTTGCGTTCGATGTTCGCTTCATTTGCCATGAAAGTTGTGCGCATGATTTTTTCCCTCCATATATCGTTCATTCTTTATTCTTCGTAATCATATTTTTATTCTTAACATAATTAGATTCCGGGGCTAATCATGGTTTAGAAATAAAATGCCATATATCATCTTATACTTTTCCAAACCAAAAGTCAAGCCTCGTATGAAAGTAATTGAAAAAATTCTTCTCTTTTTTGTGTCTATTCTTTTAATCTCCGGAATCCTTCTCTTTTTTGTGTCTATTCTTTTAATCTCCGGAATCCTTCTCTTTTTCCTGCTCATGATAGCTTACTTCCCATAAATACAGTCCATTCGGTGAAATCGTCTTTCCCAGCTGGCCTCTCTCTTTTGCAGCTAAGAGGGCTGGTATTTCCTCTGGACGCCGCTTGCCAATTCCCACGTCCAAAAGTGCACTGACCATTATCCGCACCATATTGTATAAAAATCCACTTCCACGGAAAACAAATTCAATATCGTCTTCTTTCTTCCTGCAGGATGCATGGAACAATGTACGTATTTTAGAGCCTTTTACAGACGACTTTGCAGAAGAAAAGGTGGTAAAGTCATGTGTCCCCTCTAAATGCTTACAGGCAGCTTGTATGGCTTCTATATCAAGACATTTAGGAAAGTGCAATGCATAGTTCCGGCGAAATACATCGGGGTCTTCCCGGTTCAAGACGACATAATGATATTCTTTCTGCTTAACACTGTAGCGGGCGTGAAAGGCATCATTCACTCTCTCCACATGCACTATCCGGACATCATCCGGCAGAAGTGTATTCATAGCTTGTTTCCAGTTCCGTTCAGGTATCGTTAAAGGGGTATCAAAATGAATAACCTGTCCGACTGCATGGACACCTGTATCGGTTCGACCCGAGGCCTGGATACGTATCGTTTCCCCTTTATGGATTTTAGCTAAGACTTTTTCCAGCGCCCCCTGAACAGTCCGGTGATCAGGCTGTACCTGAAAACCCGCAAATCCTGAACCATCATAAGTAATGGTGCATTTTATCCGTTCCATTTACACAGTCCCTTTCCTTTCCTTACTGTCTTAATACAAACAAGGCCGCCAGCATTAGTACAAAAGCAATCAATACCAGAATATCCTTTGTACCTACGTGCAATTCACGGAGCTTGCTTCTCCCTTCCCCGCCTTGATAACCGCGCGCTTCCATCGCCATTGCCAGGTCCTCGGCCCGTTTAAATGCACTCACAAACAAAGGAACCAATAAAGGAATAACTGCCATAATCCGATCCTTCACCGGACCTGTACGAAAATCAACACCGCGTGCCGCCTGCGCCCGGGATATTTTATCTGTTTCCTGCATCAATGTCGGAATAAACCGCAGAGAAATAGACATCATCAACGCCAGCTCATGAACAGGAAACTTAATTTTTTTCAATGGGTGAAGCATTTCCTCCATGGCATCCGTTATTTCAATCGGTGTGGTTGTCAACGTTAATAAAGAAGTCGTCAGGATAAGCAGGAAAAAGCGTAAGGAAATCGCAAAGCCTTGGATGATCCCCCCGCTGTAAATCTTAAAAAATCCCCAATCGACTACGACATTTCCTTCGTTTGTAATAATCAGATGCAGAATAAATGTGAAAATAATTAAAAACCAGACGGGCAGCAATCCTTTTAATATAAACTGTAACGGTACTTTGGAATTCAGTACACAAAGCAAAGAAAAAGCAGTTAATAGACTGTACGTCGGTACATTGTTTGCAAAAAAGACAACAATCACAAAGAAAAACACAACTGTGATTTTGGTTCTTGGGTCTAACCGGTGGATAAAGGAGTTTCCAGGAACATACTGACCAATAATTAATGCATTATTCATCCGATTCCACCTCCAGCTGCCTTTTTATCTCATTTGCTAATTCCTGCAAGGTTTGGTGCTGATAGTTTAAAGAAGTACCGAATCGTTCATTATACTGATTCAGAAAATGAATGACCTCCGGCGTATCTAATTGGACCTCCTGCAGCTTGTCTGTTTGTTTAAATACCTCAAGCGGCGGACCTTCCATATATTTTTGACCGCCATTTAAAATAATCACTTTATCCGCATAAGCGAGCGCATCCTCCATGCTATGTGTTACCAATACCGTCGTCAGTTGGCGCTCCTGATGCAGCTGATAAAACATATCCATGATTTCACGCTGTCCGCGCGGATCCAGTCCGGCAGTCGGCTCGTCCAATACAAGCACTTCTGGAGCCATCGCTAAGACGCCTGCAATGGCCACACGCCGCTTCTGTCCGCCGCTTAAATCAAACGGAGAACGCTCTAATATTTCTGCTGGCAGCCCGACGGCAGGGAGAAGCCGATCTATTCTGCGGTCAATTTCCTCCTGCTCCACATCAAAATTTTTCGGACCAAAAGCAATATCCTTCGCAACGGTTTCTTCAAATAGCTGATGCTCCGGATATTGAAACACCACACCAACTTTTCTTCTTAAATCACGGATATTCTTAGGCTTTCCTTCTGAACTCAGCAGGAAATCACCAATCGTTATCTCTCCCCTGCTCGGCAGGCTTAAACCATTTAAATGCTGGATGAGTGTTGATTTCCCAGAGCCTGTATGACCAATCACAGCAACAAACGAACCATCTTCTACTGTGAAAGAAATGTCTTCAAGGGCTTTGTGGGCAAAGGGACTATTCTCTTGATAAATATAACTTACATCTTTGAATTGAATTTCCATAATTCCTCCAACAACTCTTCGTGGTTTAATGCTGCTTCTTTTAATTCGACGCCCTGCTTCATCAGCTCATCAGTTAATTGTGCAACAAAGGGCACGTCCAAGCCAATTTCACGCAAGCTTTCCCGCTGCAGGAATAACTCTCTTGGTGTGGTTTCTTCCCAGATTTCTCCCTTATTCATCACAATCACACGATCTGCTTGAACAATCTCCTGCAAGTCATGTGTAATGGTAATCAGAGAAAGTCCTTCTGATTCCTGAATATCATTCACGGTATGCATAATTTCTTTTCTGCCTGTCGGATCAAGCATCGCCGTTGCCTCATCTAAAATCAATACTTTTGGAGCAATCGCTAAGACGCTGGCAATCGCCACTCGCTGTTTTTGCCCGCCAGACAGCCGGTGGGGTTCAGTGATTAAATAATCCTGCATACGAACGGCAGATAAGGTGCGCTGGATTCTCTCTCTCATCTCTTCTCTGGGGATTCCTCTGTTTTCCATTCCAAATGCCACATCATCTTGAACGGTTGCCCCAACAAATTGATTATCTGGATTTTGAAAGACCATCCCTACGTCTTTACGTATATCCCAGACGGTATCATCATCTACTTTTTGACCATCGACAACGATTTCCCCGTCTTTTGGCATTAATAATCCATTAAGCAGCTTGGCGATGGTTGATTTTCCAGAGCCATTGTGTCCAATAATCGCAACCCATTCGCCTTCATAAATCTCAAAGGAGACCTGATTTAACACAAGCGCTCCCTCTTCCTCATATTGAAAGGAAACATTCTTAAACTCTACTAGCTTTTTTCTGTCCATCCAGACACCCCCTTCTCCTATTGTTTATTATGTAATTTGTTTTTTCTATTATGGTTATTATTTTACCCATACCATCTGATGAAAGAAAGTATTTGTTCAAAAACTCTGGCTAATGAAGTTTGATAGCAGTTCTAGCCAACGCTCCAGAAATACACTACGCTTTCCTGTGGGCTTGTCCTCAGCCTCCTTTAAAGAAGACTTGCTGATTGGCAAACCGTCAGGCGTAGACAGAAGCAAAGTCGCGCTTATGCCCCGCAGGTAGAAAAGAAAACCGCTTTTCTGCGGGGGCTTCACACTGCGCATTCCCACGGGAGTCTCCGTGTATTTCTTCCGCTGGGTATTGACTAAAGTATTATTTAAGTTCTCTTTATCACTCAAAACTATAGCAATATTTGCAGATTTCTTTAAAGAAAAAATAAATTTATTAGCTAATTAATGGACCTAAACCAGAATTAATGATTAAGATTAAAGATAAAATATGGATTAAAACTATCTAGCGAAGGAAAAACACGGAGACTCCTATGGGAAAGCGCAATGGTTTTCGGTGGGGCGAGTAATCGCAGTCCCAGTGGGAAGACCCCGCAGGAAAAAAGTGATCTTCTTTTTTTCGAGGAGGCTGAGCGCAAGCCCATGGAAAGCGTAGTGTTTTTCCGTAGCGGTCACCACTATCAAATTTACCTCTAATTTCTCAATCATATATTTTGGTCAAGAGCCATTAATAATCATTTTCCAATACAAAAAAAGGGCTTGGATAACCTCTGAGAGAGATTGAGTCCTGCCCCTTGCCGTTTGTAGTAATTAAACCAACTCAATGATTGCCATTTTAGCGCCATCGCCTTGGCGTTCACCAAGTTTAAGAACGCGTGTATATCCACCTTGTCTATCTTCATAGCGCGCAGCAACATCATCAAATAGTTTTTGAATTACATTATTTTCTTCATCCGCTTCTTTGTTGTATAAAAATGCTGCAGCTTGACGGCGTGCATGTAAATCCCCACGCTTACCAAGAGTAATCATTTTATCTACAATCGATCTTAACTCTTTCGCTTTTGCTTCTGTTGTTTCAATGCGTTCATGAATGATTACATCAGCTGCAAGGTTGCGAAGAAGAGCCATACGACTATCTGTTGAACGTCCTAATTTTCTAGCCACGGACTATCCCTCCCTTTTTTGAAACTAGTCAGGTGACTGTTATATCAGTCATCATCTCGAAGACCTAATCCTAGATCCTCTAATTTTACTTTTACTTCTTCTAATGATTTACGTCCTAAATTACGAACCTTCATCATATCTTCTTCAGATTTATTTGCAAGCTCTTGTACAGTGTTGATGCCAGCACGTTTCAAACAGTTGTAAGAACGAACAGAAAGATCAAGCTCTTCAATAGTCATTTCCATTACTTTTTCTTTTTGATCTTCTTCTTTTTCAACCATAATTTCTACGTTCTGTGCTTCATCTGTCAAGCCGACAAAAATATTCAAATGCTCCGTAATGATTTTTGCACCTAGAGAAACTGCTTCTTCCGGGCGAATACTACCGTCAGTCGAAACATCCAATGTCAGTTTATCATAATTAGCGATTTGACCTACACGTGTGTTCTCTACTTGATACGTAACACGTGATACTGGTGTAAAAATGGAATCAATTGGAATGACACCAATTGGCTGATCATCAAAATTGTTTTCATCTGCCGGGCGATACCCGCGGCCTCTTTCAGCAGTTAACTTCATATGAAGGTTAGCTTTACTGTTTAATGTCGCAATATGAAGATCTGGGTTCATCACTTCCACATCACTATCATATGTTAAGTCTGCAGCAGTTACTGCTCCTTCTCCCTGAACATCAATTTCTAATGTCTTCGGTTCATCAGAGTAGATTTTAAGTGCAAGCTTTTTCAAATTAAGAATGATAGTAGTAACGTCCTCCACAACCCCATCAATCGTTGAAAATTCATGCAGTGCTCCATCGATATGAACAGTTGTTACAGCAGCACCTGGTAGTGAGGATAGTAAGATACGACGCAAGGAGTTTCCAAGTGTGGCACCATATCCACGTTCTAGCGGTTCAACTACAAATTTACCAAACATAGCATCATCGCTAATTTCAATCGTTTCAATTTTTGGCTTTTCTATCTCGATCATTTAACAAACCCTCCTTTAAAACGTCGAAACCCCGGCTAGACAACAAAGTCTAACCGAAATTCCTCAAATAGGCAGTTGGCGTTTCTGCTCTACCTAATAATCTTTTGTACAAACTGTCTTTGGAATCTGTTTATCTACACATGTAGATAACCGTATGTTTTATCAACCAGTATGACCAAGTTGATAAAATTCTATACGGTTAAATTAAACACGACGACGTTTTGGCGGGCGGCAACCATTATGAGGAACTGGAGTTACGTCAACAATTGCAGTAACTTCTAATCCAGCAGCCTGTAAAGAACGGATTGCAGCTTCACGACCAGCGCCAGGTCCTTTAACAGTAACTTCTAATGTTTTCATGCCGTTTTCGGTTGCAGACTTCGCAGCTGTTTCAGCAGCCATTTGTGCAGCAAACGGAGTTGATTTTTTAGATCCTTTAAAACCTAGAGCACCAGCAGAGCTCCAGCCGATAGCATTACCTTGTGTATCCGTGATTGTAACAATTGTATTGTTAAAAGTAGAACGGATATGAGCAATACCAGATTCTATATTCTTTTTCACACGACGTTTACGCGTATTTGTTTTACGTGCCATTTGTAAGCTTACCTCCTTACATTACTTTTTCTTGTTAGCCATTGTCTTACGTGGGCCTTTACGTGTACGAGAGTTATTCTTTGTCTTCTGTCCGCGAACTGGTAATCCGCGACGATGACGAATACCTCTGTAAGCACCGATTTCGATCAAACGTTTGATGTTCAAGGATACTTCACGACGAAGATCTCCTTCTGTAGTGTAGCTATCAATCGCTTGACGGATTCTTGTTAATTCGTCTTCCGTTAAATCACGGACACGAGTATCTTCAGAAACGCCTGCTTCTTTAAGGACTTCCTGTGCAGTAGTTTTTCCAATACCATAAACATATGTTAAGGAAATTACTACTCTTTTATCACGTGGAATATCAATACCTGCAATACGTGCCATAGAATGCTAGCACCTCCTATTTTTTAGCCTTGTTTTTGTTTGTGTTTTGGATTTTCACAAATTACCATTACTTTACCTTTGCGTTTGATGACTTTGCATTTCTCGCAAATTGGTTTTACAGATGCTCTTACCTTCATCATCATTACCTCCTTTTAGATCGGAGCTCGTTTATTTATAACGGTACGTAATTCGTCCTTTGGTTAAATCATACGGAGAAAGCTCAACCGTAACTTTATCGCCCGGTAAAATGCGGATAAAGTGCATACGGATTTTACCAGATACATGCGCCAATACGGTATGGCCGTTTTCAAGCTCCACTTTAAACATCGCATTTGGCAATGTATCTGTCACTGTACCTTCTACTTCAATAACATCGTCTTTCGCCATTGTGTGTGATCTCCCTTCTTCAAATCAGTTACAACCTTATCTTAATCTAGGATAAAGCTTTCGTTTCCTTTCGTGATAAGCCAGACTTGATATACTGCTCGCTTATCTTCCGGGAAACATTGAACGTACATCTGGCGCTCTATCATCAGAAGATGATTTATAAACGCACTGCTTGCTTCTTCCATTGGCCAGCGTAGGACAACCGGCCGTTCACAACCGAGATATCAATTGTACTGACCTGAATCACTATCCTGCATCATACGTACAAATTGACCCTAGCTTTTAGAAAATCAATTTGGTAACGTATATCAGCTCTCACCATCACCTAGGCAATTGTTTATTTTATATCAAAAGGTTGATGAACCAATTTTTTATCGCGTTTGATAAAAGCATTACACATTATCTCACCTATTATAACTCGCAGACCTAAGTTTTGCACCTATTCTGTCTGCTAAAAGGGGTGACTTATTTATCCAAAATGGATTCTATATCGGAGAAGACATCGTTAATATCACGATCGCCGTCCACCTTCAAAAGATATCCTTTTTCTTGATAAAAATCAAGTAATGGCTGTGTTTGCTCTACGTTAACGGCTAACCGTTTTTTCACCGTTTCAGGTTGATCATCATCTCGCTGAATTAACTGGGAGCCATCTTTATCACAAATACCTTCTGTTTTAGGAGGGTTATAAACAACGTGATAAGTTGTTCCGCAAGTCGGACAAATTCTCCGTCCAGTTAAACGCTCTACCAATTTTTCTTCTGGTACATCCACATGTATACAATAGTCGATGGTTCTATTCAAATCAGCTGTCAATTCTTCAAGTGCTTCCGCTTGAGCAATTGTGCGCGGGAATCCATCTAATAGGAAACCTTCTTTACAATCATCCTTTGCTAAGCGCTCTTTGACAATACCGATGGTTACTTCATCTGGAACAAGATTCCCTTGGTCCATATATTCCTTTGCTTTCTTGCCAAGATCCGTACCTTCTTTAATCGCCAGTCGGAACATATCCCCAGTTGAAATGTGAGGGATGTTATATTTTTCTTCGATTTTCTCGGCCTGGGTACCTTTGCCGGCACCAGGTAGCCCCATTAAGATTAAATTCATTGTTTCCCCTCGCTTTTGTAGGCAGGAAATTTACTTAATAAACCCTTTATAATGTCGCTTTACAAGCTGACCTTCTAATTGCTTCATGGTTGTTAATGCAACCCCGACAACGATGATCAAGCTCGTACCGCCGATTTGAACTGTCTGCGGCAGATTTGCAAGGCCTCCCAGGATAATTGGGAATACAGAAACAGCTGCTAAGAATAACGCACCCACAAAGGTCAATCTGCGAATAACCCTTGTTAAATACTCCTCTGTATTGTGCCCCGGACGAATACCAGGGATGTAGCCGCCTTGTCTTTGCAAGTTCTCTGACATTTGTTCTGGATTGACCTGAACAAATGTATAGAAATAGGAGAAAGCAATAATCAGTGCAACATAGATTACCATACCTACAGGTTGTGTGTAATCAAAAACGTACGTTACGATATTTGCTACCCTGTTTCCTTCAAAAAATCCAGCAATGGTCGTAGGAGCAATCATAAAGGCAATCGCAAAAATAACTGGAATTACCCCGGCTGCATTTACCTTGATCGGCAGATGCGTTGACTGTCCGCCTACTGGTGTACGATTAACCAGCTTTTTCGCATACTGTACTGGAATTTTCCGCAATGCTTCGTTTACGAAAATGATTCCAACCGTCACAGCGATAACCACTAGCACAATTAACGTTACAATAACGATATTGATAAACAATTCACTTCCCGGATTCGAGAAATATTGATTGTATATTTGGCCAGCGCCATTCGGAATAGCAGCAACGATACCAGCAAAGATAATGATAGAAATACCATTACCTACGCCGTGCGCAGTAATCTGTTCACCTAACCACATAAGAAAAGCTGTTCCACCTGTTAATACGATAGCAATCGTTAAGAATTTGATGACGCCAGGATCCTGAATCAGTAATCCGCCTGCCATGGCATTAAAGCCGATGGACATAGCAATTGCCTGAACAAATGCTATACCAATCGCCGCATAACGTGTGACCTGAGCGATTTTCTTCCGACCCATTTCTCCTTGCTTCTTCCATTCAGCAAACTTCGGAACAACATCCATTTGCAACAGCTGCATGATAATTGACGCGGTGATGTAAGGCATAATCCCCATTGCAAAAATAGAGAAGTTTTCTAACGCCCCACCACCAAAGGTATTGATGAAACCAAACATATTCTGCTGGTCCATCATAAACCCAATTGCCGATTGATCAGTAAATGGCACGGTAATAAACGTACCAATACGGAATATAATAAGCATTAGCAGTGTAAATATAATTTTATTTCTTATATCTTTCACACGTAAAAAATTGGAGAGTGTCTGAAACAAATTAGATCACCTCAGATTGACCGCCCGCTGCCTCGATTGCTTCTTTCGCAGATGCAGAGAACTTATGAGCTTTTACAGTCAGTTTCTTTTCTAATTGACCTTTTCCAAGAACCTTAATCCCAGCATTCAATTTGCTTACGACACCAGTTTCTAACAATAGCTCTGGAGTAACTTCAGTTCCATCTTCAAAGCGATTAAGTGTATCCAGGTTTACAATTGCATATTCTTTACGGTTAATATTTGTAAAACCGCGCTTCGGCAAACGTTGGAATAAAGGCATTTGACCACCTTCAAAACCAAGTCTTACACCGCCGCCAGAACGTGCTTTTTGACCTTTATGTCCACGACCAGAAGTTTTTCCGTTACCTGAAGAAGTTCCGCGACCTACACGGTTTCTTTCTTTACGAGTTCCTTCTGCTGCTTTTAATTCATGAAGTTTCATGCGAGCACCTCCTCTTCACAATAAATTTATTAAACTTCTTTAACTGTCAATAAGTGGGACACTCTGTTAACCATACCGCGAACGGCTGGAGTATCTTCACGTACAACCGATTGACGAATTTTCTTTAACCCTAACGCTTCAACAGTTTTACGTTGAACGTCACTGCCTCCGATAACACTGCGAGTGAGGGTTATTTCTAATTTTTTAGACATAGTGATTCCCTCCTTATCCTAACAGTTCTTCAACAGACTTTCCACGTAATTTCGCTACGTCCTCAGCTGTTTTTAAATTAGTTAAACCGTTCAATGTAGCACGGATAACGTTAATTGGTGTGTTGGATCCTAATGATTTTGTCAGGATATCACCTACACCAGCAAGCTCTAAAATCGCACGTACTGGACCACCGGAGATAACTCCAGTACCTTCAGAAGCAGGCTTCATCAATACGTTACCAGAACCAAACTGACCATGGATTTGGTGTGGAATGGTTGTGCCTACGATTGGTACAGTAATTAAGTTTTTCTTCGCATCATCTACTGCTTTTTTAATAGCTTCAGGTACTTCTTGTGCTTTACCAGTACCGAAACCTACATGACCGTTCTTGTCACCTACAACTACTAATGCTGCAAAGCGGAAACGACGTCCACCTTTTACAACCTTTGCAACACGGTTGACCGTAACAACACGTTCTTCAAGATCTAATTTGCTCGGATCAATATTCGTAATCATTATAGATGGTTACCTCCTTTTACTTTTAAAATTCAAGGCCTTCCTCGCGAGCTGCCTCTGCTAAAGCTTTGATTCGTCCATGATATAAATAACCACCACGATCAAATACAATAGATTTATATCCTTTGTCAATTGCACGTTTTGCAACAGCTGCCCCAACTGCTTTCGCAGCGTCGACATTGCTTCCGTTGATTTCAAGCTCTTTATCAACTGTAGAAGCACTTGCCAGGGTTACGCCATTGGCATCATCGATCAATTGAGCATAAATGTTTTTGTTTGAACGATACACATTTAAACGTGGACGTTCTGCAGTTCCTGATAATGTTCTGCGTACACGGTTGTGACGCTTTTTACGGATAACATTTTTGTCAGGCTTTGTGATCATCTGGGTCACTCCTTTCTCGGGCTAAAAAACTTACTTAGCAGTTTTACCTTCTTTACGACGTACATATTCATCCGCATATTTGATTCCTTTACCTTTATAAGGCTCTGGCGGGCGGATTGCTCGGATATTAGCAGCAACTGCTCCTACTAATTCTTTATCGATACCTTTAACAACGATTTGTGTGTTTTTAGGTACTTCAATTTCAATACCGTCAATTGGGTCAAGTTCAACAGGATGTGAATAACCAGCGTTAACAACTGTTTTGTTACCCTGCTTTTGAGCACGGTAACCAACACCGTTGATTTCCAATGATTTTTCAAAACCTTTACTTACTCCAACTACCATGTTATTGATTAAGCTGCGAGTAGTACCATGCAGTGCTCGGTGTTCTTTATGATCACTCGGGCGCTCCAAAGTTACGATATTACCCTCAACGTTAACTTTAATATCTGGATGAAAATCTCTTGTTAATTCACCCTTTGGTCCTTTAACTGTCAGTGTAGTTCCGTTGAATTTCAACTCTACACCTTCTGGAATTTCAATAGGCTTAAGTCCGACACGAGACATTCTCTGCACCTCCTCTGATAAATTATAGTTCTTACCAAACGTACGCTAGTACTTCTCCGCCAACTGCCTGAGAACGAGCTTCTTTGTCAGAAAGCATTCCGTTAGAAGTTGATACGATAGCAATGCCAAGTCCGTTCAATACACGTGGTACTTCATTTGCTTTAGCATATACGCGTAAACCTGGTTTACTGATACGTTTGATTCCTGTGATAACTCTATCTTCGTTTGCACTATATTTTAAGAAGATACGTAATATACCTTGTTTGTTATCTTCAACTAACTCATAATCCTTTACATAGCCTTCACGTTTCAGGATATCAGCGATCTCTTTTTTAATTTTAGAAGCAGGAAGCTCTAATTGTTCATGTTTAACCATGTTCGCATTACGAATGCGAGTAAGCATATCTGCAATTGGATCTGTCATAACCATTACTAATTACCTCCTTCCCGAATCGGGGATTACCAACTTGCTTTTTTGACACCAGGAATTTGACCTTTATAGGCAAGTTCACGGAAACAAATACGGCAAAGTTTAAATTTACGAATTACTGAATGCGGGCGACCACAGCGTTCGCAACGAGTGTACTCTTGTACTTTATATTTTTGCGGGCGCTTTTGTTTCGCTATCATAGATTTTTTAGCCAAAATTTTCCCTCCTTGTATTAGCTCATGACTACTTTTGGAAAGGCATGCCCAGCCCAGCTAAAAGTTCACGAGCTTCTTCGTCAGTGTTAGAAGTTGTTACAATAACAATATCCATACCACGAACTTTATTGACTTTATCGTAATTAATTTCTGGGAAAATCAACTGTTCTTTCACACCTAAAGTGTAGTTTCCACGACCATCAAATGCTTTTTTAGAAATACCGCGGAAGTCACGTACACGTGGAAGAGATACAGCAATCAGTTTTTGCAAGAAGTCATACATGCGTTCTCCACGCAAAGTAACTTTTGCACCAATTGGCATTCCTTCACGAAGACGGAAACCTGCGATGGATTTCTTAGCACGAGTAATCAATGGTTTTTGACCAGAAATTAAAGCTAATTCTTCAACAGCACTATCCAATGCCTTAGAGTTTTGTACTGCGTCACCAACACCCATGTTGATTACGATTTTCTCTATTTTAGGTACTTCCATTACGGAATCATAATTGAATTTATTCATTAAAGATGAAGTGATTTCATCATTATACTTTTGTTTTAATTCGTTCATGTGTTAGCCCTCCTTTCACAGAAAAACTTATTTATCTAATGCTTCACCGGATTTTTTTGCAATACGGATTTTTTTACCATCTTTTATTTCATAGCCAACACGAGTTGGTTCTCCGGACTTCGGATCGATTGGCAATACATTAGAAACATGAATTGGAGCTTCGATATTCAAGATTCCGCCTTGCGGATTATCTTGAGATGGCTTCGCATGTTTTTGGATCATGTTCACACCTTCTACTAATACGCGCTCTTTCTTCGGAAATGCTTCTAATACAGTGCCTTCTTTACCGCGGTCTTTGCCGGATAACACTTTGACTTTATCACCTTTTTTTACATGCATGCTTTACGCACCTCCTTGATGAGGAAATTTCTTCTTATAAAACTTCTGGAGCTAGAGATACGATTTTCATGAATTGAGCCTCACGTAATTCACGTGCAACAGGTCCGAAGATACGAGTTCCTCTTGGACTTTTATCATCACGGATAATTACGGCAGCATTTTCATCAAAACGGATGTAAGAACCATCTTTACGACGAGCACCAGATTTAGAACGTACAATCACTGCCTTTACAACGTCGCCTTTCTTGACAACGCCCCCTGGTGTTGCTTGTTTGACCGTGCAAACAATTACATCACCAATGTTGGCAGTTTTGCGACCGGAACCGCCTAATACTTTAATGGTTAATACTTCACGAGCACCAGAGTTATCTGCAACCTTCAAACGAGTTTCTTGTTGAATCATAACACTGTGACCTCCCTTCGGATACCTTCCGAGCGAACTTTATTAAATAATTACCGCTTCTTCTACTACTTCTACTAAACGGAAACGTTTTGTAGCTGATAGCGGGCGAGTTTCCATGATTTTTACAACATCACCAGTTTTTGCAACATTGTTTTCATCATGTGTTTTAAATTTCTTAGAATACTTAACACGTTTTCCATAAAGCTTATGGAATTTGTAAGTTTCAACTAAAACTGTAATAGTTTTATCCATTTTGTCGGATACAACACGACCAGTATAAACTTTACGATCATTACGTTCAGACATTGAGGTTAACCTCCCCTCTGGAATCTTTAGTTATTTGCACTTAGTTCGCGCTCGCGAACAACGGTTTTAAGACGAGCAATTGATTTGCGTACTTCACGGATACGTGCAGTGTTTTCCAATTGACCAGTAGCTAATTGGAAACGTAAATTAAATAACTCTTCTTTCAACGTTTTAACATTTTTTTCAATTTCGGCAGTGGTTAAATCTCTGATTTCTTTAGCCTTCATTGCTTTCACCACCAATTTCTTCACGTTTTACGAATTTCGTTTTAATAGGTAATTTATGTGCTGCAAGGCGAAGTGCTTCACGAGCTACCTCTTCAGATACACCTGCAATTTCAAACATAATTTTACCAGGCTTTACTACTGCTACCCATCCTTCTGGAGCACCTTTACCGGAACCCATACGAACCTCTAAAGGCTTTGCAGTGTAAGGTTTGTCTGGAAAGATTTTGATCCAAACTTTACCGCCACGTTTCATGTAACGAGTCATTGCAATACGCGCTGCCTCGATTTGGCGGCTTGTAATCCAAGAAGCGTCAAGTGCTTGTAAACCATATTCTCCGAAAGAAACAGTTGTACCGCCTTTTGCTTGGCCTCTCATTTTACCACGATGTTGTCTACGATATTTAACACGTTTAGGCATTAACATAGTAATGAGCCCCCTCCCTTATTTATCGGTTTTTGTTGGAAGGACTTCTCCACGATAAATCCATACTTTAACACCTAATTTACCATACGTAGTATCAGCTTCTGCTGTACCATAGTCAATGTCAGCACGTAAAGTATGAAGTGGTACTGTTCCTTCACTGTAATGTTCTGCACGAGCGATGTCCGCACCGCCTAGACGTCCAGATACTTGTGTTTTGATTCCTTTAGCTCCAGCACGCATCGCACGTTGGATAGCTTGCTTTTGAGCACGACGGAATGAAATACGATTTTCTAATTGACGAGCAATATTATCAGCAACAAGGGTTGCATCAATATCTACTTTTTTGATTTCAACGATATTGATATGAACTCGTTTGCCAGTTAAGTTGTTTAAAGATTTACGTAAAGCTTCAACTTCGGATCCGCCTTTACCAATGACCATACCTGGTTTACCAGTATGGATAGTAATGTTTACACGGTTTGCTGCACGTTCAATTTCAATAGAAGAAACAGCAGCCGTTTTAAGACGTCCTTCAAGATATTCTCTGATTTTAATATCTTCATGCAGTAAGTCTGCATAGTCTTTCCCAGCGTACCATTTAGACTCCCAGTCCTTAATGACACCTACGCGAAGACCTGTTGGATTAACTTTTTGACCCACTGACTATCCCTCCTTCTTTTCGTTTACCACAACTGTGATGTGGCTGGTACGTTTATTGATTCTGCTTGCACGTCCTTGTGCACGTGGACGGAAACGTTTCAAAGTAGCTCCTTCGTTCACATATGCTTCAGATACTACTAAATTGTCTGCATCCATTTCATAGTTATGCTCTGCGTTCGCAACAGCAGAATTTAATACTTTTTCTACGACTGGAGAAGCTCCGCGCTGTGTATGTTTTAAAATAGCGATTGCTTCGCCAACCTCTTTTCCTCGAATTAGATCTACAACTAAACGAACCTTACGAGGAGCAATACGAACTGATTTCGCAACGGCTTTAGCTTGCATGCCTGGTACCTCCTCTCATTTAACGTCTTGTTTTTTTATCGTCACCAGCGTGTCCTCTGTACGTACGAGTTGGTGCGAATTCACCTAATTTATGACCGACCATATCTTCCGTGATATATACTGGCACATGCTTACGTCCATCATATACTGCAACGGTATGACCAACAAATTGCGGGAAAATTGTTGAGCGACGAGACCAAGTTTTTATTACTTGCTTCTTGTCTTCTGTGTTCAATACTTCAATTTTCTTCATTAGATGGTCATCTGCAAAAGGTCCTTTTTTCAAACTGCGACCCATGGATAAGCCTCCTTCCAGGGATTAGAGACGGGTGCTTTAGCCCGCCCGTTTTTCCGTTTATTTTTTACGTCTACGAACGATATACTTATCAGATGGTTTATTACGTTTACGTGTTTTGTAACCAAGTGTTGGTTTGCCCCAAGGTGACATTGGTGATTTACGTCCGATTGGCGCGCGTCCTTCACCACCACCATGCGGGTGATCATTAGGGTTCATAACAGAACCGCGAACAGTTGGACGGATACCTTTCCAACGGGAACGACCAGCTTTACCTACACGGATAAGTTCATGTTCAATGTTACCGACTTGACCAATTGTAGCACGGCAAGTTGTTAATACTAAACGAACTTCTCCAGAAGCAAGGCGTACAAGTGTATATTTTTCTTCGCGTCCCAAGATTTGAGCTTCTGCACCAGCAGAACGAGCAATTTGGCCTCCGCGTCCCGGTTTTAATTCGATATTGTGGATAACAGTACCTACTGGAATGCTTCCAAGCGGTAATGCGTTACCTGTTTTAATATCTGCATTTTCACCAGATTCAATTACTTGCCCTACTTTAATATTTTTCGGAGCAAGGATATAACGTTTCTCCCCATCAGCATAATGGATTAATGCAATGTTTGCTGAACGGTTAGGATCGTATTCGATTGTAGCAACGCGTCCTGGCACACCATCTTTATCGCGTTTGAAGTCGATAATACGATATTGGCGCTTATGACCGCCGCCGTGATGACGAACCGTTAATTTCCCTTGATTGTTACGTCCACCACGTTTAGATAATGGAGCTAAAAGGGATTTCTCAGGGGTATTCGTAGTAATCTCTGCAAAGTCTGATCCAGACATATTACGTCTACCATTTGAGGTTGGTTTATACTTTTTAATCGCCATCGTTGTCCCTCCTTTTAGTTTGGAATATATTCATTCATATAATTAAGCCTCAAAGAAATCTAAATCTTCACTATCTGCCGATAATTGAACGATAGCTTTTTTACGGTCCGGACGATATCCACCGTAGCGGCCCATTCGCTTAAATTTACCTTTAAGGTTCATTGTGTTTACTTTTTCTACTTTCACACCAAAGATTGTTTCTACAGCATCTTTGATTTCTGTTTTGTTCGCTTTAACAGCTACTTCAAACGTGTATTTCTTCTCTGCCATTAAGTCAGCAGAATTCTCTGTAATGACAGGGCGTTTAATTACATCGCGTAGATCTTTCATTATGCGAGCACCTCCCCTGCTTTTTCAGCTGCATCTTTAGTGATGATCAGCTTGTCATGCGTAAGCAAGTCAAGTACATTTAATTCTTCTACAGTTAATACCTTTACGTTTTGCAAGTTGTTTGCAGAGCGGGCAACTGTTTCGTCTTTCTCAGAAAGAACAACAAGTGCTTTCTCTTCAACTTTAAGTCCGTTTAAGATATTTACAATTTCTTTTGTTTTTGGAGCATCGATTGTGATTGCTTCTAAAACAAATAAGCTTTCTTCTTTTACTTTAGAAGATAATGCTGACTTTAACGCTAAGCGACGAACTTTCTTTGGTAATTTATAGCTATAGCTGCGTGGAGTGGGTCCGAAAACAGTTCCACCGCCAACCCATTGTGGTGAGCGGATAGATCCTTGACGTGCACGGCCAGTTCCTTTTTGGCGCCATGGTTTGCGGCCTCCGCCACGAACTTCTGAACGATTTTTAACAGCATGTGTACCTTGACGTAAAGATGCACGTTGCATAACAACCGCTTCATGAAGTACATGTGTGTTTGGCTCGATACCAAAAACAGCGTCATTTAATTCGATTTCTCCAACATTACTTCCATCCTGTTTTAAAAGTGCTACTTTAGGCATGACATATCCTCCCTTCGTTTGTGTGATTAGTTACCTTTTACTGCACTTGTAATTTTTACGTAAGATTTTTTTGCACCAGGGATATTTCCTTTGATCAGAAGTAAATTCTTTTCAGTATCTACACTGACAACTTCAAGGTTTTGAATTGTTTTTTGTTCAGAACCCATATGACCTGGTAATTTTTTACCTTTGAAAACACGCATTGCATCAATTGCAGCCATCGCACCTGGAGCTCTATGGAAATGAGAACCGTGTGTTTTTGGTCCGCGTTGTTGATTGTGACGTTTGATAGCACCTTGGAATCCTTTCCCTTTAGATGTTCCTGTCACATCGATTTTTTCACCGGCTTCAAAGATATCAACATTGATTTCTTGACCAACTTCATAGTTGTCAACCTCTGCGCCACGGATTTCACGAACGTAGCGCTTAGGGGCAGTGCCTGCTTTCTCAGCATGACCTTTCTCCGCTTTGTTTGTACGTGATTCCTTTTTATCAGCAAAACCGATTTGCAACGCTTCGTAACCATCATTTTCTAATGTTTTCTTTTGCAACACAACATTTGCCTCAGCTTGAACAACTGTTACTGGTACAAGTTCTCCATTTTCAGAGAAAAGCTGAGTCATGCCGATTTTACGACCTAAGATTCCTTTCGTCATCCGTTACACCTCCTGTATTTAAAACGAATTATAATTTGATTTCAATATCTACACCAGATGGAAGATCTAAACGCATCAGCGCATCAACCGTTTTTGGTGTAGGCTCAAGAATATCGATCAGACGCTTGTGCGTACGCATTTCGAACTGTTCACGAGCATCTTTGTACTTATGAACCGCACGCAACACTGTATAAACAGCTCTTTCAGTCGGCAATGGAATCGGACCAGACACTTTTGCTCCGGAACGTTTTGCAGTTTCCACAATTTTCACAGCAGACTGATCTAAAATGCGGTGATCGTATGCTTTTAAACGAATTCTGATTTTCTCTTTTGCCATCATTTTCCCTCCTTCTCGCCTATATTATTATAGACATTCTCCGCGAAAATTCCTTAACACACCGCCATGGCAAAGGGGCCGGGTGTGCCAACAACCTTCCGCATCATCGCATTAATTGGTCAACTACATTAGTATAACAAATATCTTTGACCTTAGCAAGCTTATACATAGCTATCTACAAGTTTGCACATTTTTATATTATACATAGCATCTAGTATGATTGCAAGCTTATTTTAAAAGTTTTTTTATTTCCTTATATAATATCAGAAATTCTGCTTGTTCTTACGCTAAAAACTTTTAAATAAAACAAAGAATAAGCGGAATCGGCTGTTTTACCGTTCCGCTTCACAATGTTATATAATCTTTCTATTATAATAGTAGAAACCCGATCGCAATCGGAATAAAGGTAAACAGCAGAATCATGACACAAAAGCCCATAATATCCCGAATCTTCAACCCGGCAATAGCAAGTACAGGCAGGGCCCAGAATGGCTGTATCATATTTGTCCAGGCATCTCCCCAGGCAACTGCCATGGCTGTTTTCGCTGTATCTGCTCCAGTTTCAAGCGCTGCTTGTATCATGATAGGACCTTGCACAGCCCATTGTCCGCCTCCGGAAGGTACTAATGCATTAACAATGCCCGCGCTGAGAAATGTAAAGATGGGAAGTGTATATTCGGTTGAGAAACTGACAAACCATAATGAGATCTTATCTGATAATCCAGATGCCACCATCATCCCCATTATTCCAGCGTAGAATGGAAACTGTATAATAATTCCCCCGGCATTTTTCACACCTTTCCCCACCGTTTCCAGAAAACGTCTTGGTGTTTTATGAAGAAGAATCCCTAAGAAAAGAAAAATAAAATTGATAATATTAATATTCAGATCAAACCCATTTGCAACGAAATGATAACCAATAAAAAGAAGTCCCATCATGCCAATCAGAAGAGATAAGGCCCGGCTGTTCTCCAGCCTTTCTGCCGGTGTTACCGGCTGATGAACTTCCGCTTCCGTTTCCTCTTCGGATTCTTCCTTCCATAATGAAGGGTCGATTTTACCTATCGGATCCGCTCCCTTTAATAAGTACCGATTAAAAAGCGGGAGTGTAATTAATAAGGTAATGACAATAAACAGGTTAAATGAACTGAACAATGTCTCCGTTACAGGAATTATTCCAATAGCATCTTCTAAAAAATGCCCTGGTGTGGCAATAAGCAGCGGTACGGATCCGGAAAAACCGCCATGCCAGATGACCATACCGCTGTAAGCACTGGCGATCAGTATCCGATAGTCCACTGCAGGAACCCGCTTTGCCACATGAACAGCAAACAATGCACCGACAACAAGTCCAAAGCCATAGTTTATTAAACAAGCAATCAAAGCTACGAATGTTACCAGCATCACCGCTTGCCCCGGTGTTTTTGCTGCTTTGCTGAATTTCGCTAAAAAACCTTTCACAACAGGTGTACTCGCTAAAATATATCCTGTCACAACCACCAGTGACATTTGCATCCCAAATTCAAGCAGATCCCAAAAACCCTCTCCCCAATACGTTATCATTTCCATCGGGCCGCTGCTTGTTATAGAGACACCCAGTAAGTAAACCAAAATCGTTAAAATAATAGCAAATAAAAAAGCATCTGGTAAATATCTCTGTACCACCCTGTCAAAGAATCTCGTTAGAACCTTCAATCCAACTCCCCCTTGTATGCTGCTATATTATCAGCTGCAACGCTCCCCCAACAAAATTGACGCTCCAATTTCTTCTATAGTATATTCTGACATGCCGCTTCTTTAGCACGATTTCTATAGAATAAAGCGAAGTTTCCAACAGCCGGGAGGTTATTCCGCTTTCTTTGCAGCATTAAAAACACCTGCGATGATAACTTGGCTGTCAGGTTCGTGTTCTAACGATACCTTTAGTAAATACCCAAAGATGCCAAAATGATTGCTGCTGCGATTGCCAAAATAGGAATAGCTACCGCTACCACAAAAATATCCTTATAGCTGTCTTTATGCGTCATCCCTGTAATGGTAAGCAGGGTTAGCACTGCACCATTGTGCGGCATCGCATCCAGACCGCCTGACGAAAGAGATGCAATTCGATGGAATGCTTCCGGATCAATACCCGAACTGAGCGCCAGCTCATAATATCTCTCCCCTAATGCCTCCAGCGCGATTCCCATCCCGCCTGAAGCAGAGCCTGTGGATCCGGCTAAAACATTTACAGCAATGGCTTCAGAAATCAAAGGGTTTCCTTTCACTCCCATTAACAGCGCAGTCAACCGATCAAAGCCCGGCACTGCCTGAACAACCGTACCAAACCCTACAGCAGCGCTGGTATTTACAATGGCTGTAACAGAACCTACTGCACCGCTATTAATTGCTTTTACAAATCCTTTGAATTTCGTAATATTCAATAGAAGCAGCAGGATAATTCCGGACAATAAAGCAATCACAATATCCCATTGAAAAATATTCAATGTTACCACAACGGTCACTAACGGTAAGATGGATAATATAAAATGAGGTGCTGACCCTTCTACCTGTACAATTTTATTATCTTTTGGTTCCGTATAGCCCTCTCCCTTTGCAGTCAGCTGCTTTTCTCTCCATCTCATGTAACCATAACCACCAACAGCCATAATAATTGCTGCTGTTATTCCCATAATCGGAGCTGCCATCGCATTCGTATTAAAATATGGAACCGGAATTAAGTTTTGAATTTGAGGAGTTCCGGGAATAGCTGTCATTGTAAATGTAAAAGCCCCTAATGCGACAGTACCTGGAATCAGACGTCTGCTGATATTCGCCTCCTGGAATAATGTCAGCGCTAATGGATAAACAGCAAACACGACAACGAATAAACTGACCCCTCCATAGGTTAAAACCGCACAGGAAACAAGCACCCCCAGTATAGCTCTTTTCGTGCCGATTACTTTTGTTAATGCAATAGCAACGGACTTCGCCATCCCCGTGTCTTCCATCAGCTTGCCAAAGACTGCTCCAAGCATAAACACAGGAAACCATTGCTTAGCAAAATTAACAAACCCGCTCATATACGTGTCTGTATACGCCTCTAAAAGATCCAGACCTCCCGTGAGCGCCACTACTCCTGCCGCAATAGGCGCTATCCAAATAATAGACCATCCTAAATAAGCAAGAACCATTAGCACAACTAAGCCTAATATAATCCCAAACATGCATACCCCTCCATTTCTCTCTTTTTTGTCGCTATACAAATCAGAAAGGACAAATCAATTTACCGCAAAATAAATTGCCCTCTCATAGCAGAGAAGAACTATTCTTGATGTATCATTTCAGGTTAACCCTCAATAATCATCGCAATCCCCTGCCCTCCCCCAATACAAAGGGAGGCAATGCCATATTTCTTCCCGCTTCGTTTCAGCTCCTTTGCCAATGTGTAGAGCACCCTTGTTCCACTGGCTCCAATCGGGTGACCCAAAGCGATAGCGCCCCCATTGACATTGACCTTTTCCCGATCTAAGCCAAGCACTTTTTCAACAGCTAAATACTGGGCAGCAAATGCCTCATTTACTTCTATTACATCTATATCATCCAAGGTAAGATTGGCTTTTTTCAAGGCCTGCTTTATCGCAGGCACCGGCCCAATTCCCATATATTCCGGTTCCACGCCCGCAACTCCCCAGGATACGATTCTTGCCAGAGGCTTTACCTGATGCTGCTCTACGTAGTGCTCATCGGCTACAATAACTGCTCCAGCGCCATCATTAATCCCGCTGGCATTCCCTCCTGTCACCGTTCCATCCTTCTTAAAAGCACCCTTGAGCCCCGCAAGCTTCTCCACCGTCGTATTCTCACGGATATGCTCATCCGTATTTACAACTGTTGTTCCTTTTATGGACGTTAACTCCACCGGAATGATTTCCTCCTCCAGCTTTCCTGCTTTTTGTGCTTTTGCAGCCCGTTGATGACTCAAACAAGCATATACATCCTGCTCTTCACGGGAAATATGATATTTCTCAGCTAAATTCTCTGCAGTAACCCCCATCCGCGAACCAATATATTCATCGGTTAAAGCTGCCCAAAGCATGTCATCCACCTGAGGTGTTTTTAATTTTGTCCCAAACCTGCTGCCCCTTAATGCATAGGGAGACTGACTCATATTTTCTACTCCTCCAGCCAGTGCCACACTTGCCTCGTTGAGTAAAATGGATTGCACGGCCGAGACGACAGACTGCAGGCCGGAACCGCATAAACGGTTGACCGTCAAAGCAGGACTGGCTAACGGCAGCCCTGCCTGCAGGGCTATATGTCTGGAAAGATAGGGCGCATTCTTTTCGGAATGAATGACATTTCCCAAAACGCTCAGATCAATAGCGTCGGCCGGTATTCCGCTGCGGCGAATCGCCTCCTTACTTACAGCTATACCTAATTCAGCAGGACCGATATCCTTCAAACTGCCTCCGAATGTGCCAAAGGGCGTTCTTGCACCTTCGATCAAATAAACATTTGTCATTTTTTTCTCACCTCTTCTTTTTATTATTGGGCTGTATAGCCGCCATCTAATGCAATTGCCTGACCCGTAACCCCCTTTGCTTTATCACTGGCTAAGAACATGACATAATCCGCCACCTCCTGCACATCTAAAAGCCGTTTTTGCGGCACCAATGGGTATAATACTTCTTCCAGTACTTTTTCAATTGGCACACCACGATTTTTTGCCAAATCCTCAAACTGTCCGCGTACCAGCGGCGTGTCGACATATCCAGGGCAAATCGCATTCACCGTAATCCCATCTGCCGCTCCTTCTAAAGCAGACACCTTGGTCAAACCGATTACCCCATGCTTGGCACTGTTATAAGCCGCCTTCCCCGCAAAACCAATCAGCCCATTAATCGAAGCCATATTAATAATCCGTCCAAAGCCCTGCCTTTTCATCAGCGGGAAAATAAGCTTGGTTGCCATAAATGGAGCAACCAGCATGACCTTTGTCATAAACTCAAACTTTTCAGTCGGAAAATCTTCAATAGCAGATACATGCTGTAACCCTGCATTGTTAATTAAAACGTCGATTCTGCCATACTTTTCTTCTGTGTAATCCAAAGCCTGTTTAAGCTCTTCTTCACTGGTAACATCGCATTTCAGCCCAATACAGTCATGGCCCTTCTTCTTTAAATCCTCCGAAGCCTCCATTACCTTCTCTTCATTCACATCTGACAAAGCTACCTTTGCACCGTTTTTTGCAAACGCACGGCCAATTTCATACCCAATGCCGCTTGCTGCACCTGTTATAAAAACTACTTTATTTTCTACCATATATAATCCCCCTCGCAATACTAGCCCTTAATAAAGTTTCATTTTATATCCAATCATACCAGCTTTCCGGCGGAGAGGTTAATAAGCTCCCGTTTGCAAATGCTCACTAATTCGAAGCTCAGCTTCTGTTGACACGATAACCTCTTCTGCCGTCCAGCCTTCCGCTACTTCAACAAGCAAAAGACCGTCTTCCTTCACATCAATCACCGCCCGATCGGTAATAATTCGATTGACGACCTGTTTTCCGGTTAAAGGCAAGCTGCATTTTTTTAAAATCTTTGGCTCATTATGCTTATTAACATGGTCCATAATAACAACGATTTTTTTCGCTCCATGAACAATATCCATTGCTCCGCCCATGCCTTTGATCATTTTTCCCGGAATCATCCAGTTTGCCAAATCCCCGGCTTCAGAAACTTCCATACCTCCCAGGATAGCAAGATTTAAATGTTCTCCCCGTATCATTGCAAATGACTCCGCATTACTAAAATAGGATGCTCCGTTTTGAGCTGTAACCGTTTCTTTCCCGGCATTAATCAAATCCGGATCAACCTCCGTTTTTAAAGGAGACTTTCCTATCCCGAGCAGCCCATTTTCTGATTGAAGGACAACTTGCTTCCCTTCCTGAATGTAGTTGGCAACCATGGTAGGCATTCCAATCCCTAAGTTAACGTAGTAACCGTTTTCAATTTCCTTTTCAGCTCTTCTGGCTATTCTTTCTCTGACAGATGCCTTTTCTAATTGTTTAACCATTTCTTTCACCCTCCTTGAGCTCGTTTACATTTCCTGCCGTAATGTCAGTCTTTCAATTCTTTTCTCCTGCTTCCCTTCAATCATTCCCTGAACATAGATTCCCGGCGTATGAACATGATCTGGATCGATAGAACCTGTTTCAACCAGCTGCTCCACCTCTGCGATGGTTACTTTTCCTGCAGCAGCCATCATCGGGTTAAAATTTCTCGCTGTCTTGTTGTAGACTAAATTTCCGGCATCATCTCCGACAGCGGCTCTGATTAAGCTGAAATCTGCCTTTAATGCAGTCTGCAGCAAATATTCTTTTTGATCAAAAATACGTACCTCTCCATTTTCAGCAACAGGGGTTCCGACTCCAGCCGGTGTATAAAACGCAGGAATACCTGCCCCGCCTGCCCGAATCCGTTCTGCCAGCGTACCCTGAGGTGTTAATTCTACCTCTAACTCTCCTGCCAGCACCTGCCGCTCAAATTCTTTATTTTCTCCAACATAGGAACCAATCATTTTATCTATCTGCTTATTTTTTAAAAGTAATCCCAGTCCCCAGTCATCTACGCCACAATTATTTGATATAACTGTAAGGTGTTTAACCCCTGAATCCACCAAAGCCAAAATAAGGTTCTCCGGAATACCGACCAGCCCAAACCCTCCTACCATAATCGTGGACCCATCCTGAATATTTTTTACAGCGTCTTCAAAAGATGTATAAATTGTTTTCATCTGCATCTCACCCCTCCACAGTACAGTAGCAAAAAACATGCCAAAAATAATTAAACAGAAGAATAGAGGATAACCAACGAAATAAGCCGATAAGCAGAAGGCCTGCATTCCAGATTTATGGAATACAGGCCTTCTGCTATTATCTACGTATTTGTAAGCACTTACATGGATAGGGTTTTAATTTTTCCGGATTTACGGAATCTATTCCACGTTTCTGGAATCTATAAGCCATACTTTTTTATTTTCTCATAAAAACTCGACTTGCCGATTCCAAGTAAGTCAGCAGCTTTCATCTTGTCTCCATTCGATTTTTGGATAGCATGTATCACAGCTTGTTCTTCTGCTCTACTCAAAATTTCTTTCAGCCCCATGCCTTCTTCCGTTATATAGATGCTTTGCTGCATATGATCAGGCAGATCTTCTAATTCAATCATTTCCGTATTGGTCAGATGTACTGCAGATTCAATCACATTCTCCAGCTCGCGGACGTTTCCCGGCCAATCATAGTGCATAAAGAAATGCATTACCGCATCACTGAAGCTGACTACTCGTTTCCCTATACGCTGTGTGATTTTCCTCAGCAAAAACTTCGCCGTTACCCGGATATCTTCCGCTCTCTCCTTTAGCGGAGGAATTTTAATGGAAATTACATTGATCCGGTAATAAAGATCCTCCCGAAAACGGTTTTCCTTTATCAGCTCTTCAATTGACTGATTGGTTGCAGAGATAATTCGGACATCGATTTTCTGTGTCTTTTCCGTTCCAACCGCTTCAATCTCTCCTTCTTGCAGGGCACGAAGAATTTTTACCTGTGCCGTTAATGGCATATCTCCGATTTCATCCAGGAAGAGTGTTCCGCCATCAGCCAGTTGAAATTTCCCTCGTTTTCCTTCTTTTTTAGCACCGGTAAATGCGCCGCCTTCATAACCAAATAATTCAGACTCCAGCAAATCTACCGGGATAGCCGCACAGTTCACTTTTATAAATGGCTTGGCACTGCGTTCGCTCAAATGATGGATACTATGTGCAAATAGCTCCTTTCCTGTTCCGCTGCCTCCCTCTAATAATATTGAAGCATCACCAGATGAAACCCTTTTGATCTTTTCCTTAATATCATTTATTTGGACCGAACTGCCGACAATATCATTTAATGAATAAGTCGCCCCTCTTGGATTTCGCAGCTTTTTCTGATAGTTTTCAATTTCTAATAACAACGCCTTCACATGGGAGTTCATTTTCTTCCATTCTTCAGTATCTTTGTACAGCACAGTCCCGACAGCTCCAACTAGGTTTCCTTCAGCAAACAGCGGGATACGATTTGCAATCATATGATTCCCTTTTATATACTGCAGATCTGCAATTTCTTCTGTCCCCGTCTCTGCGACAATATGCATTCTTGTATTTTCAATAACCTCGGTGACATGCTTACCCAGCACATCATCTAATGCTACTTCAATGAAATCACAGTAATTTTTATTTAAATAAGTAATCAATCCCTCTCGGTTGACGACAACAAAGCAAAAATTGGTTTTTTCAAATACAGCTTCGATAATCTCTTCTCTGTACTTATTATTAAAAAGCATCTTCTCTCTCCCATCACAAAACCCCTGATTATATCTCCAATTCGGTAACACGTATTTTCATTAACTGCTCTTTTATCATAACAAATTCATATCTGTTGAAGGAGTTGTTTTTTATATCGTATGGTGGTTACACCTCAGACTTATTCCTTCATTACCTATTGCTACCTAAAGCGCACAATAAATAAAAACTAAAAATAATAATCAATAATAAATGAAATATATTGATATAAAACGAAAACTGTATTACTATTAATTTAATACTCATTCTATTTGTTCTCTTTAAAAGCGCCTTCTGAATGATGTATTTCGTGATCGTTATTTCGTTTTACAGATAAAAATTCTAAAGGAGTTGGCAGTTATGAATCAGTTCATTCAAGAATTTCTGCATGTTACCGAGTCCGCAGCACTTGCAACATATCCTTGGATCGGCACGGGAAATAAAATAGAAGCTGATCAGGCAGCTACAGATTCGATGCGTACCCAGCTAAATAAAATCCATATGGACGGGGAAATCGTTATCGGAGAAGGAGAAATCGATGAAGCGCCTATGCTGTTTATCGGTGAAAAGGTGGGCACCGGACACGGAGAAGGCATCGATTTGGCTGTTGATCCAATTGACGGGACTACTTCTACTTCTAAAGGAAAAAATAATGCAATTGCCGTTATTGCTATTGCAAAGAAAGGTACACTGCTCCATGCTCCTGATATGTATATGGAGAAGATTGTAACTGGTCCTGAAGCAGCCGGTAAAATTAATATTGATTTTCCTCTGGAGAAAAACTTGCGTATCATTGCAGAGGCCAAAGGAAAGAAGCTAAAAGAATTAAAAATAATTACACAGGATAGAGAAAGACACAACCACTGGGTGGAAGAGGCACGTGCTTTAGGTGTTCGAACAGAATTGTTTGAAGAGGGCGATATTATCCCTGCCATTTCAACATGTATACATCGCCAAGGCAACGCTGACTTATTTATTGGCATCGGCGGTGCACCCGAAGGCGTTTTGGCAGCAGTCGGAGTAAAAAGCTTAGGCGGAGAAATGCAGGCAAGGTTGCTTCCGAATACAGATGAGCAGTGGAATCGTTGCGTATCCATGGGAATCGTCCGCCCTAATGAAGCACTTTCTCACCATCAGCTGGTCAATACAGATGAATGCGCTTTTATCGCTACGAGTATAACCAGCAATATGCTTTCACAGGGAATTGAAAATAATCAAGATGTCTTTATTACACATTCTATCGTTTTAAATGGATTAGATAAATGCTTTCGCCATATCGCAACAGAGCACCCTAAAGTTACTGTATAATATAAAAAAGAACCTTCGATAATCAGCTGATAATTTATCGAGGGTTCTTTTTTATTAGGAACAGAAAGACAACGTCGTCACGCTGCCTCCCTGTATGAAAAGCATTTATTATTTTTCGATAGTGGATACAACGCCAGATCCAACTGTACGTCCACCTTCACGGATAGAGAAACGAGTTCCGTCTTCAATCGCGATTGGTGCAATAAGTTCTACTGACATTTCGATGTTATCTCCAGGCATTACCATTTCAGTTCCTTCTGGAAGCGTGATTACTCCAGTTACATCCGTTGTACGGAAGTAGAACTGTGGACGGTAGTTAGAGAAAAATGGAGTATGACGTCCACCTTCATCTTTTGATAATACATAAACTTCTGCTTTGAAGTTTGTATGTGGAGTGATTGAACCAGGCTTAGCTAGTACTTGTCCACGGTTGATATCTTCACGGGAAACACCACGAAGCAGTGCACCAATGTTATCACCAGCTTCAGCATAGTCAAGAAGCTTACGGAACATTTCTACTCCAGTTACAGTAGTTTTAGAAGATTCTTCGTTGATACCGATGATTTCTACTTCGTCTCCAACGCGAACTTCTCCACGCTCAACACGGCCTGTAGCAACAGTACCACGACCAGTGATAGAGAATACGTCCTCAACTGGCATCATGAATGGTTTATCTGTATCACGTTCTGGAGTTGGAACATATTCGTCCACTGCAGCCATTAATTCAACAATTTTTTCTTCATACTCTTCATCGCCTTCAAGTGCTTTAAGAGCAGAACCTGCGATAACTGGTACATCATCACCAGGGAAATCATATTCAGATAATAAATCGCGAACTTCCATTTCTACTAATTCAAGCAGCTCTTCATCGTCTACCATATCTGTTTTGTTAAGGAATACTACGATAGAAGGTACCCCAACGTTACGAGATAATAGGATATGCTCACGAGTTTGTGGCATTGGGCCATCAGCAGCAGATACTACAAGGATAGCTCCGTCCATTTGTGCAGCACCAGTAATCATGTTTTTAACATAGTCAGCGTGACCTGGGCAGTCAACGTGTGCATAGTGACGAGTTTCTGTTTCGTACTCTACGTGAGAAGTTGCGATTGTAATTCCGCGTTCTTTCTCTTCTGGAGCACCATCAATTTGGTCATAAGCCATTGCAGTGCCATCACCATTTCTTTTTGCCATTACTGTAGTGATTGCAGCAGTTAAAGTTGTTTTACCATGGTCAACGTGACCAATTGTTCCAATGTTTACGTGACTTTTCGAGCGGTCGAATTTTTCTTTAGCCATTTATAGTTCCTCCTTTAAATATATAGCAATTTTTTATGTGCCAGGAAATCGTTAAAAATTTCCCAGCCTTTATTAAATGTTATACGTCAGATTGAAGAAAAAATCAATTATTGACCTGCATTTTTCTTGATAATTTCTTCTGTAATGCTTTTAGGTGTTTCTTCATAATGGTCAAAGTGCATGGTGTACACTCCGCGACCTTGTGTGTTTGAACGTAATGCAGTTGCATAACCAAACATTTCAGCAAGCGGTACGAACGCTTTAACTACCTGGGCAGTTCCGCGTGCTTCCATACCTTCTACACGTCCACGACGAGATGTTACATCACCCATGATGTCTCCCATATATTCTTCTGGGACAACAATTTCTACTCTCATCATTGGTTCAAGCAGAACTGGGTTACATTTGTTTTTAGCAGCTTTAAGTGCCATAGAAGCAGCTACTTTAAACGCCATTTCGTTGGAATCGACATCATGATAGCTTCCATCATATAATGTAGCTTTTACGTCGATTAATGGATATCCGGCAAGGACACCATTATCCATGGATTCTTCGATACCTTGTTGAACAGCCGGGATGTATTCACGAGGAACAACACCACCAACGATATTGTTAACAAATTCAAATCCAGCGCCTTCTTCGTTTGGCTCAAATTTAACCCAAACGTGACCGAACTGTCCGCGTCCACCAGACTGACGTACGAATTTACCTTCTACTTCAGCAGCAGCACGGAATGTTTCTCTGTAAGAAACTTGTGGAGCACCAACTTGTGCACCAACTTTAAATTCACGTTTTAAACGATCAACAATGATATCTAAGTGAAGCTCACCCATACCAGAGATGATTGTTTGCCCAGTTTCAGGGTTTGTTTCTGTACGGAAAGTTGGATCCTCTTCTGCAAGTTTAGCAAGAGCAATTGCCATTTTATCTTGGTCTGCTTTTGTTTCTGGTTCAATCGCAACCGAGATAACCGGCTCAGGGAATTCCATAGACTCAAGAATAACAAGATCCTTTTCGTCGCATAGTGTATCACCTGTTGAAGTATCCTTCAAGCCTACCGCTGCAGCAATTTCGCCAGCATATGCAACCGAAATCTCTTCACGGGAGTTTGCGTGCATTTGCAGGATACGTCCAATACGCTCACGCTTATCTTTTACAGAGTTCTTCACGTAAGAACCTGATTTAAGTGTACCAGAGTACACACGGAAGAATGTTAATCTACCAACATAAGGGTCTGTCATTACTTTAAATGCCAATGCAGAGAATGGACCCTCATCAGAAGATTGACGAGTTACTTTTTCTTCTGTTCCCGGAACAATACCTTCAATTGGAGGTACGTCTGTTGGAGCAGGAAGATAATCGATAACCGCGTCCAGCATTAACTGAACACCTTTGTTTTTAAATGCAGAACCGCAAAGTACCGGATAAAAATCAACATTCAACGTAGCTTGACGAATTGCATTTACAAGCTCCTCTTCAGAGATTTCTTCTCCTTCAAGATACTTCATCATAAGCTCTTCATCTGTTTCGGCTACGCCTTCAATCAAGTTAGCACGCAGCTCTTCCGCTTGGTCTTTCAATTCATCAGGAATTTCAGTTGTTTCTGATTTCTGCCCTAAATCATCTAAATAGATGTGAGCTTCCATCTTAATCAAGTCGATAATTCCGTTAAATTCATCTTCAGCACCAATTGGCATTTGAATTGGATGTGCGTTTGCACCAAGGCGTTCTTTTAATGTATTCGTTGAATACAAGAAGTCAGCGCCTGTTTTATCCATTTTGTTAATAAAAACAATACGAGGAACACCGTATGTTGTCGCTTGACGCCATACTGTCTCCGTTTGTGGTTCTACACCTGATTGTGCATCAAGTACAGTTACCGCACCATCAAGTACACGAAGGGAACGCTCAACTTCAACAGTGAAGTCCACGTGTCCAGGTGTATCGATAATGTTTATACGATGGTCATTCCAAGCAGCAGTTGTTGCAGCGGAAGTAATCGTGATTCCACGCTCCTGCTCTTGTTCCATCCAGTCCATTTGTGAAGCACCCTCGTGGGTTTCACCAATTTTATGAATACGTCCTGTATAGAAAAGAATACGCTCAGTAGTTGTTGTTTTTCCCGCATCAATGTGCGCCATAATACCGATATTACGTGTCTTTTCCAAGGAGAACTCTCTAGCCATGTATTCTTCTCCTTCCTATAAAAAGCTTTTGTTAGATTTATATTACCAACGGTAGTGAGCGAATGCTTTGTTCGCTTCTGCCATTTTATGCATATCTTCTCTTCTCTTAACAGCAGCTCCTGTGTTATTAGAAGCATCAAGAATTTCATTAGCAAGACGTTCTTCCATTGTTTTTTCTCCGCGCAGACGGGAATAGTTAACAATATAACGTAATCCTAAAGCTTGACGACGTTCTGGACGAACCTCCACTGGTACTTGATAGTTTGAACCACCAACACGGCGGGCGCGTACTTCAAGTACTGGCATAACATTTTTCATTGCCTGCTCAAAAACTTCCATTGCGTTTTGGCCGCTTCTTTCAGCAACTAATTCAAACGCATTATAAAGGATTTTTTGTGCTTTACCACGCTTACCATCAATCATAATTTGATTAATGAGACGTGTAACTAATTTTGAGTTATAAAGCGGATCTGGTAATACATCACGCTTTGGTACTGGACCTTTACGAGGCATTGTACATCCTCCTTTCCTTCATATGAGTAATTTTATTTATTTTTTCTGTTTCGGTTTTTTCGTTCCGTATTTTGAACGACCTTGCATACGGCCTTCTACTCCAGCAGTATCAAGTGCACCACGTACGATGTGATAACGTACCCCAGGCAAGTCTTTTACACGACCGCCGCGGATAAGAACAACACTGTGCTCCTGCAGATTGTGACCAATTCCAGGAATGTATGCAGTTACCTCCATATTGTTAGACAAACGTACACGCGCATATTTACGAAGTGCAGAGTTTGGTTTCTTAGGAGTCAGTGTACCTACACGAGTACATACACCACGCTTTTGCGGAGCGTTCTCATCAGTCATTTTCTTTTTAAAGCTGTTATAACCTTTATTAAGTGCTGGTGAGTCAGATTTCTTTGACTTTGACACACGGCCTTTACGCACTAACTGATTAATTGTTGGCATTGCATTTTCCTCCTCTCAATTTCAATTTAGTAATCAAATAACAACCTTTTGTAATACCACACATCCAGGTGGTTCATTTTTAGTGATAAAAAAATCTCTCACAAATCAATGCGAAAAATGATTTACCTTATACTCAGATTGTTTTTTGTTATTATAATTTAGCATAAACCGAAGTTCCGATTAGGCTCTGCTCTGAAAATTACTTTTGCAAGCATAATCAGAAGCACCTTGAATATAGTACCACCCTCAATATTGTTTGTCAATATATTCATGGTATTTTTTTAGACTGCTTTCAAAAATAGCGCACTTATTTATTATCAGGAGGGAGAGGCCCCCTCCTGATTGCATATTATACTCTTTGAGTGCTTTCTTCGTCTGCGACTTCTTCATCTGATTCCGGCGCATCAAGCTCTGCTTCTAACGTACGGTATTGAGGCATCCCTGTACCAGCTGGAACAAGTTTACCAATGATAACATTCTCTTTTAAGCCGAGAAGTTCATCGCGTTTTCCTTTAATAGCAGCATCTGTCAAGACACGAGTCGTTTCTTGGAAGGATGCAGCTGATAAGAAGGAATCTGTTTCAAGCGATGCTTTGGTAATACCAAGTAATACCGGGCGTCCTGTTGCAGGCTCTGTACCTTCTTTAAATACCTTGTGATTTGCATCTCGGAATTGGTGCAGTTCAAGCAGGGAACCTGGCAATACTTCTGTATCTCCAGAGGATACAACACGGATTTTACGAAGCATCTGGCGAACCATTACCTCCACGTGTTTGTCTCCAATTTCTACCCCTTGCATACGATATACACGCTGTACTTCCTTCAGCAAGTAGTCTTGAACACCTTCTACACCTTTCACTCGAAGAAGTTCTTTTGGATCAACGGAACCTTCTGTAAGCTCTTGACCGGCTTCCACTTGATCTCCTTCTTGAACTTTCATACGGGCGTTGTAAGGAACGGCATAGCTGCGCTGTTCTACATTCCCTTGGATAACAATTTCTTGTTTATCCTTCACTTCCTTCATTTCCAGAACGGTACCGGCAACTTCTGTAATGACTGCCTGCCCTTTTGGATTACGGGCTTCAAACAACTCTTGTATACGCGGTAAACCTTGTGTAATATCGTCTCCGGCAACCCCGCCTGTATGGAAGGTACGCATTGTCAGCTGTGTACCCGGCTCACCGATAGATTGAGCTGCGATAATTCCAACCGCTTCCCCAACCTCTACGTCGGAGCCTGTAGCTAAGTTACGGCCATAACATTTCTGACATACGCCATGTTTTGTGTTACAAGTGAAGGCAGTACGAATAATGACTTCCTCGATACCGGCTTCCACAATAGCTTTTGCCTGGTCTTCGTGAATAAGTTCATTTTTCTCGACAATGACTTCTCCTGTTTCCGGATGTGCCACATTCTCGAATGCCGTTCTGCCAATCAAACGATCTAGAAGCGGTTCAATCACTTCTGAGCCGTCTACGAGTGCAGCAACCTTCAAGCCGCGATCCGTTCCGCAATCTTCCTCACGAATGATAACATCCTGTGCCACATCTACAAGACGGCGGGTCAAGTAACCTGAATCGGCTGTTTTCAGTGCTGTATCGGCAAGACCTTTACGAGCCCCGTGCGTGGAAATAAAGTATTCCATTACTGTTAGTCCTTCACGGAAACTTGATTTGATTGGGATTTCAATGATTTTACCAGATGGGTCAGCCATCAATCCACGCATACCAGCAAGCTGGGTGAAGTTTGATGCGTTACCACGGGCACCGGAATCACTCATCATATAAATTGGATTTCGGTTGCTCAATGAGCCCATCAAGCGATCCTGAATAACATCTTTCGCTTCTGACCAGATGGCAATAACACGGTCATAACGCTCTTCTTCTGTAATCAGACCACGACGGAATTGTTTTAACACTTTATCTACTTTCGATTGTGCTTCATCTAAGATACCCTGTTTTTCAGCAAGTACAACGATATCTGAGATACCAACTGTCATACCGGCTTTTGTAGAGTAGCTGAAGCCTAAATCTTTCATACGGTCAAGCATTTTAGAGGTTTCCGTGATTTTGAATCGCTTGAATACCTCAGCAATAATATCACCTAAGAAGCCTTTCTTAAATGGCTTAACCTCTTCACGGTTTTTAATTTCCTCTTTAATGTCTGTACCAGGATCAATAAAATAATTTTCTGGTGTTTTTTCTTCTAAATTCCCTTTTGTAGGTTCATTCATGTAAGGGAAAGAATCCGGAAGAATTTCATTAAAGATCAGCTTACCAACTGTTGTTAACAATAGCTGGCTATTTTGTTTTTCTGTAAATGTTTTATTGTTTAAGCTGGATGCTTGCACTGCAATGCGTGTATGCAGGTGAGCATACCCAGTTTGATAAGCAATTAATGCTTCGTTTGTATCTTTGAAGTAAGAACCTTCTCCAACAGCACCTTCACGCTCTAAGGTAAGGTAGTAGTTTCCAAGTACCATATCCTGTGATGGTGTAACAACTGGTTTCCCGTCTTTCGGGTTAAGAATGTTTTGTGCTGCCAGCATTAAAATTCTTGCTTCTGCCTGAGCCTCTGCTCCAAGCGGAACGTGTACTGCCATTTGGTCTCCATCAAAGTCAGCGTTATATGCGGTACATACAAGCGGATGCAGACGGATGGCACGGCCATCGACCAATGTAGGTTCGAATGCCTGAATACCTAATCTGTGAAGCGTTGGTGCACGGTTAAGCAGTACCGGGTGTTCTTTAATAACGTCCTCCAGAACATCCCATACATCAGGGTGCACTCTTTCAATTTTTCGCTTCGCTGATTTAATGTTATGCGCAAGACCTCTGGATACGAGCTCTTTCATAATGAATGGTTTGAACAGTTCTAATGCCATCTCTCTTGGCAGACCACACTGGTACATTTTCAAATGCGGTCCAACAACGATAACGGAACGACCGGAATAGTCAACACGTTTACCTAACAGGTTTTGACGGAAGCGCCCCTGCTTCCCTTTCAGCATATGAGAAAGAGATTTCAACGGACGGTTACCTGGTCCTGTTACCGGACGGCCGCGACGGCCATTATCGATCAAGGCATCTACAGCTTCCTGAAGCATCCGTTTTTCGTTCTGAACGATAATGCTTGGAGCACCTAAATCGAGCAGACGTTTTAAACGGTTATTACGGTTGATTACACGACGGTAAAGGTCATTTAAATCTGAAGTAGCGAAACGTCCGCCGTCTAATTGAACCATTGGACGAATTTCTGGAGGGATAACCGGAAGAACATCTAAAATCATCCAGCTTGCTTCGTTTCCAGAATTACGGAATGCTTCCATTACTTCCAAGCGTTTGATTGCACGAGTACGACGCTGACCATGAGCTGATTTCAACTCTTCACGCAGTGCATCCACTTCTTTTTCTAAATCAAGATCTTGCAATAATTTGCGAATAGCTTCTGCTCCCATTTGAGCTTTGAAGTTATTGCCATATTTATCATAATAAGAGCGGAACTCTTTTTCAGACAGCAATTGCTTTTTCTCAAGCGGCGTGCTTCCCGGATCTGTTACGATATATGCAGCAAAATAGATAACTTCCTCTAATGCACGGGGAGACATATCCAATACTAATCCCATACGGCTTGGGATACCTTTGAAGTACCAAATGTGTGATACCGGTGCAGCAAGTTCAATATGTCCCATACGTTCGCGGCGCACTTTCGCTTTGGTCACTTCTACGCCACAGCGGTCACAGACAACACCTTTGTAACGAACGCGTTTATATTTACCACAGTGACATTCCCAATCCTTCTGCGGGCCAAAGATACGCTCACAGAATAAACCGTCTTTTTCTGGTTTTAACGTACGATAGTTAATTGTTTCTGGTTTTTTCACTTCACCGTAAGACCAAGAACGAATCTTTTCTGGTGAAGCAAGCCCTATTTTCATGTACTCAAAATTATTTACATCCAACAAGGGGCAATCCTCCCTTTTACAAGTTAAGAAAGTTTGAGAAAACCTGGCTTATCGTCATGTCTCGGCGAAAGTCGGGGATTTTCTTAAATCAGGTTTCGTTTTTATAGAAAGCGCAGAATGGTTCTAAGGAAAAGGAACTCCTACGTAACCCGCATCTGCGGGCAACGTAGAAGTCACCCTGACACGTGAGAAGTGAACCATTACTGCACAAATTTTTATTGATTAAGCGGTTCTTCCACTTCAATGTTAAGCTTCGTGGATGTTTGGCCTTCCTCATCTTCCAGTTCACGCATATCAATCTCATCTTCGTTACTGGAAAGCATCTTCACGTCCATACCAAGACTTTGAAGTTCTTTGATGAGTACTTTAAATGACTCAGGAACACCCGGCTCTGGCGCATTATCCCCTTTTACGATTGCTTCATAGGTCTTCACACGTCCAACGGTATCATCTGATTTAACCGTTAAGATTTCTTGAAGTGTGTATGCAGCACCGTAAGCTTCCAATGCCCAAACCTCCATCTCACCAAAACGCTGTCCGCCGAATTGTGCTTTACCGCCAAGCGGCTGCTGCGTTACGAGAGAGTAAGGTCCAGTTGAACGAGCGTGCAGCTTATCATCAACCATGTGTGCAAGTTTAATCATATACATGACACCTACAGATATGCGGTTGTCAAAAGCTTCTCCTGTACGGCCATCATAAAGAACGGTTTTCGCATCTCTCGGCATGCCGGCTTCTTCAAGTGTTTCCCAAACATCTTCTTCTGTGGCTCCATCGAATACCGGACTTGCTACATGCAATCCGAGCTGTCTCGCAGCCATTCCTAAATGCAGCTCAAACACCTGTCCGATATTCATACGTGATGGTACCCCTAATGGGTTCAACATAATGTCAATTGGTGTACCGTCCGGCAAGAATGGCATATCCTCTTCCGGTAAGATTTTGGAGATAACCCCTTTATTACCGTGACGCCCTGCCATCTTATCGCCTTCATGAATTTTACGTTTTTGAACAATATATACACGAACTAGCTGATTCACACCTGGTGGTAACTCATCGCCATCTTCACGATTAAAGATTTTCACATCTAAGACGATGCCGTCGCCGCCATGAGGAACGCGCAGGGAAGTATCTCTTACTTCACGCGCCTTCTCACCGAAAATCGCATGTAATAAGCGTTCTTCTGCGGAAAGCTCTGTCATTCCTTTTGGTGTTACTTTTCCTACAAGAATATCACTGTCTGTTACTTCTGCACCGACACGGATAATTCCTTGTTCATCAAGGTTTTTAAGCGCATCTTCCCCAACGTTAGGAATATCTCTTGTGATTTCTTCAGGCCCCAGCTTCGTATCGCGGGATTCTGATTCAAATTCTTCAATGTGAATAGAAGTATATACATCATCTTTTACAAGACGTTCGCTCATAATGATAGCATCCTCGTAGTTATAACCTTCCCAAGTCATAAAACCTACAAGAACGTTTTGACCTAATGCTAATTCACCGTCTTCCATAGAAGGACCATCTGCAAGAACTTCTCCTTTTGTCACACGTTCTCCTTCTGCAACAATCGGGCGCTGGTTATAGCAAGTTCCCTGGTTAGAACGTTTGTATTTCTGTAAACCATAACGATCTAAATCGCCTTCTACTTCTTTTCCATCTACTTCTGAAATGCGGCGCACCATAACGGTTTTGGCTTCCACACGCTCGACAATTCCATCATGACGGCAGATAACAGCAGCACCAGAGTCTTTCCCGTTGACATATTCCATACCAGTTCCAACAATTGGCGCCTTTGGATTCATCAAAGGAACAGCCTGACGTTGCATGTTTGCTCCCATTAGTGCACGGTTGGAGTCATCATTTTCCAAGAATGGAATACATGCAGTCGCTGCGGATACAACCTGTTTTGGTGATACGTCCATATAATCAATTCGATCGCGTGACACAATAATGTTATCTTCACGGAAACGAGCGATAACTTCATCATTCACAAAGAAGTTATCATCATCTAATTGTGAGTTAGCCTGTGCAACAATATAATTATCTTGTTCATCCGCTGTCAGATAATCAATCGTATCTGTTACTTTCCCAGTTTCAGGGTCAACACGACGATATGGTGATTCAATAAAACCAAACTTATTCACTCGCGCATAACTGGACAGCGAGTTAATAAGACCGATATTCGGCCCCTCTGGCGTCTCAATCGGACACATACGGCCATAGTGAGAATAGTGAACGTCACGTACTTCGAATCCGGCACGCTCACGTGTCAAACCACCTGGTCCAAGTGCTGACAGACGACGCTTATGCGTTAATTCGCCCAACGGATTGGTCTGGTCCATAAACTGTGATAGCTGTGAGCTTCCAAAGAATTCTTTAATGGATGCAATAACCGGACGAATATTGATCAATTGCTGTGGTGTTACGCTGGAAGTGTCCTGGATAGACATTCTTTCACGAACAACACGCTCCATACGGGATAATCCGATACGGAATTGATTTTGAAGTAATTCGCCGACCGAACGCAGACGGCGGTTCCCCAAGTGATCAATATCATCTGTGTCCCCTACTTGATGAAGCAGATTAAAGAAATAACTGATAGAAGCTAAAATATCAGCTGGTGTGATATTTTTAATTTCTTTTGTTACTTCCCCATTTCCGATAACAGTTAGTTCACGTTCTCCGTTCGGATCGGTTGGATCAAGAATTTTCACAGATTGTACTGTGATTTCTTCTTCCAGCACACCGTCATGCGGAGTGATTGCTTTGTCTCCGAAACGATCTTCTTCGCGCTCAAGATATGGAAGAATCTTATCTAATAATTTTCTTTCCAAACGGTCGCCTTTATTCGCAATGACTTCTCCAGTTTCAGAATCAACAACAGGCTCTGCAAGCACTTGGTTGAATAAACGATTCTTGATATGGAGTTTTTTATTCATTTTATAACGTCCCACATGCGCTAAATCATAACGTTTCGGGTCAAAGAAGCGAGATACTAATAGACTCTTCGCATTATCTACTGTCGGCGGTTCGCCAGGGCGAAGTCGCTCGTAGATTTCTAAAAGAGCTTTCTCTGCATTCTCTGTGTTATCTTTTTCTAACGTATTTCGTAAATATTCGTTTTCGCCTAACAAATCAACAATCTCTTGATCTGTACCAAATCCTAAAGCTCTTAACAGAACAGTAATTGGTAATTTACGAGTACGATCAATACGGACATAGGCAACATCTTTTGCATCTGTTTCAAACTCTAACCATGCTCCACGGTTTGGAATAACTGTTGTTGCAATGCCGCGTTTCCCATTTTTATCAATTTTTTCGTTGTAATAAACACTCGGTGAACGCACAAGCTGTGATACAATAACACGCTCTGCGCCATTGATAATAAATGTTCCTGTGTCTGTCATTAATGGGAAATCACCCATAAATACTTCTTGTTCCTTTACTTCTCCGGTTTCATTATTGATTAAACGAACCTTCACGCGAAGGGGAGCATTGTATGTCACGTCTCTTTCTTTTGCTTCGTCTACAGGATATTTCGGATCACCCAAACTATAATCCACAAACTCAAGTGATAGATTTCCTGTAAAGTCTTCAATCGGAGAGATATCCTGGAACATCTCCCTTAAACCTTCTTCTAAGAACCATTCATAAGAAGCGGTTTGAATTTCGATTAGGTTAGGTAATTCTAACACTTCATTAATACGTGCATAGCTCCTGCGTTGGCGGTGCCGTCCATACTGAACTAGTTGACCTGTCAACTGCTTCACCCCTTAAATCATCCATTTTAGTAGTTGTTTCTACAAAATGTAACTCATATTTAAAAGAACGTCTGAATAAATCATCTGTTCTTTAAAAAATAAAACTATAAACTCATTATCCTATCATTCGCATCCTTTATCACTTTCCCTCTCTATGGCTTATTTTTCATAAAGATAAAACTTTCTTTTCGCTCATTGAAAAATATAGCCTTTCCAAGGATGTTGTGATTTTAGATTGTGCAGATGAAAGAATTTTGATAAACTATAGAAAAGCGATTTGTCGAACCTTTGTTTTTCCCGATTCTACAAGCCTTTCCCATTTATAAAGATTTTATACGTCCAGCCTGGAAAAATGCGCTAGGCAAACGTACCCTAATCTTAGCATCTTCCAATCTTAGCATATCCCCATTTATTAGTCAAACTTTTTCGCTCGCAATATAAAATAACCTTTTTTCTTTACCACTACTTCTACATTACCAAAAATCTCTTCCAGTTTATCTTTCGCAGATGGCGCTCCCTGCTTTTTCTGAATAACCGCCCATAAATCTCCTTGATTGGATAAATGACCCCAGGCTTCTTCAAAAATAGCATGCACCACTTTCTTTCCAGCACGTATCGGCGGGTTTGTCACAATGGAAGCAAATCTTTTTTCATGTAATTGCTGATATAAATCACTTTGAAGAATCGTTGTATTGGAGATTTTATTGATTTCTGCATTTTTTCGGGCCAATTCCACAGCACGTTCATTCACATCAACCATAAAAATCTCTCTGTTTGAAAAGTCGGAGGCTAAGGATAAGCCGATTGGCCCGTATCCGCATCCCACATCTAATATTGGTCCATCAACCTCGGGCTCCTGAAAAGATTCAATAAGCACCCTTGATCCAAAATCCACTTCATTTTTTGAAAAGACGCCAACATCACTCGTAAATTGAAACGTCTTCCCCCGCAGGTCAAAAGACCAGCTTTGCGGCAGCGATTTTGCTTGAGGCTGTTTAGAATAATAATGCTCCATCATATGGATCCGCACCCACTTTATATGAATTAAGAAAAATACCTGGGCCGCGATCGTACACTTCCTAATCATAGGGCGATGTTCGTTACAGCCAAAACCACTAACTTACATCTAGTACAAGCAACCCAAATGTTTTCTGATTTAAAAAAAGGCCACCTGTTCAACTAAAAAACATTCTCGTATATAAACTTGAACTTTTTCTAGTGACAAAAGTGACCTTTATGGTTTCGTGATAAAAGAGCCCGCCTAAAATACGACGAGCTCTTTTTCTTATATTTGCTAAATTATTTAACTTCTACAGAAGCACCAGCTTCTTCAAGTTTACCTTTAATTTCTTCAGCTTCTTCTTTAGATGCTCCTTCTTTAATTGCTTTAGGAGCGTTATCTACTAAGTCTTTCGCATCTTTCAAGCCAAGTCCAGTGATTTCACGAACTGCTTTAACAACTTTGATCTTAGATGCACCAGCATCGTTAAGAACAACGTCAAATTCTGTTTTTTCTTCTTCAGCAGCACCGCCGCCAGCAGCACCTGCTGCAGCAACTGGAGCAGCAGCTGTTACGCCGAACTCTTCTTCGATTGCTTTTACTAAATCGTTTAATTCAAGTACAGTCATTTCTTTAATTGCACTGATCATTTCTTCGTTTGTCATGATTAAAATCCTCCTAATAATAAGTTTGTTTTTATTTGTAAGCAAGCATATGGTTTTATCATAAATTTACTCTTAAGCTAGAGATATAGCTGTCCAGCTCCGAGCGCCAAACTTTAGAGATTTCACGTCGCACCCTACGATAAAGCAGACTTACTGATTGGCAAGCCGACAGGCGAAGGCAGAAGTAAAGTCGCACTTATGCCCTGCGGGTGAAAGTCATCATCGGTTCGTTACCTCACCGTGATTCCTTTATCTCAGGTACGCCGCTCCAATCTCTACGTTTTTAAACGGGCGCTCTGCACTTTTCGTTATTAAACCGGTTGGTGTATTATGCACCTTGTTCTTCTTTTTGCTCTGCAACAGCTTTTGTAGCATAAGCAAAGTTGCGGATTGGAGCTTGAAGTACGCTAAGCAGCATAGATACCATACCTTCGTAGTTTGGCAGGTCTGCAAGCTCTTTGATTTGTTCAAGTGAAGCAACGCTTCCTTCAATAACACCGCCTTTAATTTCTAAGGCATCATGGTCTTTACTGAAGTTATTCAAGATTCTCGCTGGAGCTACTACATCTTCACTGAATGCAATGGCATTCGGTCCAGTTAAGACTTCACTAAGCTCATTCAGTTCTACAGATTCTACCGCACGGCGAACCATCGTATTTTTATATACTTTGAATTCAACACCTGCTTCACGAAGTTCTTTACGAAGTGCAGTAACCTCTGAAACGTCAAGACCGCGATAGTCAACTACTACTGCAGATTGGCTATTGCGAAACTTATCTGCGATTTCCTCTACTAATTGTTTCTTCTGTTCAATAATCCCTGACATCTTTCCACCTCCTAATAACAGTCCCTATTATTACACCGTTCGAACGTGCTTTTCTATTAAAAAAGCTCCCATGCAGACATGAGAGCTTACTTAGATTGGCAAAACGGTTTGCCTTTCTATAAATAAACACCTCGGCAGGCTGATTAAGCTCTCAAGAGCCCCTGCTGTCTACGGTATAACATTCGATTTTATTAAACCGAAAATTAGTATATCGAACGTTGGCTTAAAAGTCAACTACTAATTAACGGAAGTTTGAAACGTCAACTTTGATTCCTGGTCCCATTGTAGATGCAATAGAAGCATTTTTAAGGTAAGTTCCTTTAGAAGACTGAGGTTTCACTTTCACAAGCTGATCTGCAAGCGCAGCAAAGTTTTCTACTAATTTCTCGTCACCGAAAGAAATTTTTCCGATTGGAACATGGATATTAGCAGATTTATCAACGCGATATTCTACTTTACCAGCTTTAATGTCTTGAACAGCTTTTTCTACTTCAAAAGTTACTGTTCCTGTTTTAGGGTTTGGCATTAAACCTTTTGGTCCTAAAACACGGCCTAATTTACCTACTTGAGCCATCATATCCGGAGTAGCAACAATCACATCAAAATCGAACCATCCTTGGTTGATTTTATTAATATAATCTTCTTCTCCAACATAATCTGCACCAGCAGCTTCTGCTTCTTTCGCTTTCTCACCTTTAGCAAATACAAGAACGCGTTGTGTTTTACCAGTACCATGCGGTAAAACCATTGCTCCGCGGATTTGTTGATCTGCTTTTTTAGGATCTACACCAAGACGAAAAGCAGCTTCTACTGATTCATCAAAGTTTGCTTTTGCAGTCTTTTTTGCAAGCTCTACAGCTTCTTTTATTTCATATGCTTTTGTACGATCAATCTGCTTTAAAGCTTCTTGATGTTTTTTACCATATTTAGCCATATTAATTATATCCTCCTCTTTTGTGGTTATAACGGTTGTACCTCCCACGAGACAAGAGAATTACTCTTGTCCAGCACGCGAATCATCTATCGATTTATTCTTCTCCCGAATAAGGCTGCGGATGAAAACAGCCGCAACCTTTTAACTACAAAACGTTTGTCTACGGAATACTGAATCAGTCTTCGATGGTGATTCCCATACTGCGCGCAGTACCTTCAACCATGCGCATTGCCGCATCAACATCAGCTGCATTTAAATCCGGCATTTTTGTTTCAGCGATTTCTTTTACCTGGTCGCGTTTTACAGTAGCGACTTTGGTTTTGTTAGGTTCACCTGAACCAGACTCGATTCCAGCTGCTTTTTTAAGTAGCACTGCTGCCGGCGGAGTCTTTGTAACAAATGTAAATGAACGATCCTCGAATACAGTGATTTCTACAGGGATAATTAAACCTGCTTGTTCTTGTGTTCGAGCGTTAAATTCTTTACAGAATCCCATAATGTTAACACCTGCTTGACCTAGAGCCGGCCCAACCGGTGGTGCTGGATTTGCTTTTCCCGCAGGAATTTGCAATTTTACTAATTTGATTACTTTTTTAGCCACGAGACACACCTCCTTAAAGTCCGTGATGTGGTAATAGGGTCTCTTATTTTATTTACCCTCCCACTCATTTCCTGTTCCCCTTTTAATTGAGAACAAGAATAACAAAAGAATCTTAGCATGAATTTGTGAAAAAAGCAAGCCTTGATTCTTGAAAATACCTTACTCCGCAGAACTTGTCTATGCTGCTGTCATATTCCTGCTGGTTTGAAAAACTTATGAAAGCTTGTCTACTTGGGAGAAATCCAGTTCAACTGGTGTCTCTCTTCCAAACATATTCACATGTACTTTCAGTTTTTGCTTATCTGTATCAATTTGTTCAATCGTTCCTGTGAAATCTGCAAATGGACCGTCTGTGACACGAACACTTTCTTTAATCTCAAAGTCAACTTGAACAGTTGGTTCGCTGACACCCATTCTTTTCAGCACAACGTCTACTTCATCCGGCAATATCGGTGTCGGCTTTGCGCCGTGTCCGCTGGAGCCTACAAATCCGGTAACGCCAGGAGTGTTTCGTACCACGTACCACGAGTCGTCTGTCATCACCATTTCTGTTAAAACATAGCCCGGGAAAGATTTTTTCTTTACCATTTTTTTCTTGCCGTCTTTAATTTCTGCTTCTTCATCTTCCGGAACAATTACACGGAATATTTTATCTTCCATACCCATGGACTCTACTCTTTTTTCAAGGTTCATTTTCACTTTGTTCTCATAGCCGGAATACGTGTGAACCACATACCAATTCTTTTCCATTTATATCGGACAATAGCTGTCCTGTCCCCTCCTCTTCATGAATAAACGATAGCTTTTTTATCCAATTTAAAAAACCCGCATAAATCGGGTTTTCACTGACTTTTTCTTCTTTTCATTATACCTGCATTATAAAGGAATTATTCAAAAAATGCACCTAAAAATTCTGATATACCTAAATCAACAACGAAAAAGAATATTGCCATAAAGATAACTGTAGAAATTACCACAAAGGTATAGTTTCTTAGTTCTTTCCCTTTTGGCCAGCTTACTTTCTTCATTTCATTGGAAACATTTTTTAAGAACTTAAACATTTTATCTCTTTCCCCCCGAACTTACGCGAATCTATCCATCAATCTATATCTACTTGGTCTCACGGTGCAGCGTATGTGTTTGGCAATGTTTACAGAACTTGTTCACTTCTAATCTCTGCGATTGATTGGCTGCGTTTTTGTTCGTTGAATAGTTCCTGCTAGAACATACTGCACATGATAAGACAATCTTTTTACTCATAACTTCCACCCCCATACATAGGGACATAGACTATATTAACATAGCACTTCGCTATCATTATGTCAATGTTATGACTCGTTTCAAAAGCATGACATTCTCTTCCGTTTCTATACAGGATGAGATAAAATGTTTGTTTAAAAGCATTTACTACGCTGCTGGCGCTGCACTTTATTATAAAATAAACATTTTATTTTGTTAGATGTAAAGGGTTGTGATCCGATTATTTCACATATATATTTCTTTCATTTACTCTCTAAAATCTACAGGCAGATAACAGCTTTTTAAATGGTAACCCCATCCTCTTCAAGCAGGATTTCTAATTTTCGTTTTACCCGTACTAAAGCGTTATCAATTGATTTTACATGGCGATTTAATTGTTCGGCAATTTCTTGATAGGTACAACCGTCCAAATATAGCTGCAGCACCTGTTTTTCCAATCCGCTCAATAATTCTGATAATTTAAACTCCATTGCTCCATACGCTTCCCGATTAATAAGCGTCTCCTCCGGGTCGCTGTCCTCTGGACTGGATATGACATCCATCAATGTCCGGTCGGATTCTTCCTCATAGATTGGCTTATCTAAAGAAACATACGAATTTAAGGGGAGATGTTTTTGCCTTGTTGCTGTTTTAATCGCCGTAATAATTTGTCTGGTCACGCATAATTCTGCAAATGCTTTAAAAGAAGTTGGCTGCTCCAGATCAAAGTCGCGGATAGCCTTATATAATCCAATCATTCCCTCTTGAATAATATCTTCTTTGTCTGCGCCGACCAAAAAGTAGGTTCTTGCTTTTAACCGTACAAAATTTAAATACCGATGTATCAGGAGGTCCAATGCATAACTGTCACCTTGATCGATTAATCCCAGCAAATTAATATCTTCTAGCTTGTCCAGTTTCTTGCTGCGTGTATTGATTTGCCCACCATTCACCAACAATCCCCTCCTAAATCGATATCTCCAAATATATCCACGATAGGCACTATTATACTAGACGAGCCGAAATATCGTCAACGACCCTTTTATGACAGAAGCAGTCGTAATTTGTCGTTTTCGTGAAAATCACTAAGACTTTTCGCCTAATGGATGAGTGTCTAAAAAAACGTGAACTGCTTACCTGCCATGCTCTCAAGCTGTATTTTTATTTCCTATCTAAAAATATTTTTCGTCAAAACCGTGTTTGTGCGGAGCGACATGGACAGGAACACTTCTCATGAACTGGCTGAGAGGCATTCCAGTCTATTATACTTTCCATGTATTACTCTATCTCCCGCGGCGCATCTCTTCAAACCGTTTTCGTAACTCTTGGTTTATTGGAATTTTAACAGCAGGCTTTTCTTTTTGGTGCACCTCAAGATTTATACGGATTTCCTGGTTCATATCATCCATCTCAATCTGCAGTTCTCTGGCAGACTTACGCAGCGCACCCTGCCCGAAAATAGTACGCTGCTCTGCATAATCGGACGTTGCAACATACACCTGCGTTTGGATATTTTTTACGGTTTTCACGAGTTTCTCGATACATTCATCTGCAGTTTCTTTTTCCTTTGTGTAGATTACTTCCACTTTATGTTTTTCTTCTTTCGATTCAATTCCCCGAACATAGTAAGCATCAAAGACGACAATCACGCGATCTCCGGTAAATGCCTGATACTCTGCAAGGAGTTCAATAAGCCGGTCTCTTGCCTGTCCAATATCTTTTTCCTTCAGCTGCTCAAGCTCCGGCCACGCACCGATGATATTATAGCCATCTACAATTAATACAACCATTTAAGCACTCCCCAGCGGCAGTCGCTTTCTGAGCACTTCATAAAGAAGTAAACTGCATGCAACAGAGGCATTTAGGGAGGATACTTGTCCAACCATCGGCAGGCTCACCGTCCAGTCACATTTCTTTCGCACGAGGCGGCTCATTCCTTTTCCTTCATTTCCAATAACTAATCCGAGAGGCAGCGTTCCATCCAGCTGCCGGTAATCTTCATCCGCATCCGCTTCCGTCCCAATAATCCATACATTTCTTTCCTTAAGCTCATCAATGGTATTCGCTATATTGGTCACTCTGGCTACAGGAATATGCTCTAACGCTCCTGCTGCTGTTTTCGCTACCGTTGCGGTTAAACCCACGGAACGATGCTTCGGGATAATTACTCCATGTGCCCCTGTTGCATCGGCTGTACGTAAAATAGATCCCAGATTATGCGGGTCCTCTAATTCATCCAGCAAAATAAAGAAAGGAGCCTCCTCTCTTTCCTCCGCTTTGGCAAAAAGGTCTTCCAGTGATGCATAGGGATAAGAGGCAACGGAAGCAATCACTCCCTGATGATTCCCCTCCTGCATTTTATCCAGCTTCGACCTCGGAGCCTTTTGAACCACTGCTCCTGCTTCGCGGGCAAGCTGCTGTATTTTATGCGCAGCCGCTCCCTGCAATTGTTCGGATATCCAAACCTTATTAACAGAACGGCCAGATTTCAATGCTTCGATTACGGGGTTCTTCCCCATAATCCATTCCTTTTCCTGCGTCATTTTAAGCACTCCCTTCTTCTAAAAAATCCATTGCTTGCGTCATCAATTCCTGCAGTCTCTGTTCATTTTTTAATAAATAGTGATAGCCAATCAATGCTTCAAACGCTGTACTATACCGATACGTCTGTACATTAATATTTTTAGGAATACTGCCTGATTTTGCATTTCTTCCCCGGATGACCACTCTGCTCTCTTCTTCCGTTAAAAAGGCTTCCTGTTCCAGCCAATGGAGGATAACCTTTGCCTGTGACTTACCGGATACATAACGAATCGCTGCCTGATGTAGTTGATTTGGTTTAATGGTCCCCCGCTCTAATAATTGTTCGCGCACATACACCTCATAAATCGCATCGCCGATATAGGCTAAAGCGAGACTTTTCATTTGCCTGACGTCACTGGCTTTCATTATTTACCTCTTTTCCATCTTACTCCTTGTGGCGTATCCTCTAAGATAATCTGTTCCTGTTTCAATTGATCGCGTATTTCATCCGCACGGGCAAAATCACGATTTTTCCGGGCCTCATTTCGTTCTGCAATCAATGCTTCAATCGTTTCATCCAGTAATTCTTCCTGTTCATTTTCAATGTCAATTCCCAACACTCCAAGCATCGAAGCAAGGGCTTCACGGAAAGCATCAATGACTTCTTTAGCCGTTTGCTCCTCTTGGACATAGACATTCGCCTCTTTAGATAAATCAAATAGAATGGAAATTGCATTGGCTGTATTAAAGTCATCGTCCATCTCTGCTTCAAACCGTTTTGTACGCTCTTCAATACGGTCTACCCACTCCTTGTTATCTCCTCTTAAATCCATGCTTGTTTGGCGTCGATGCCCTAAATTATGATAAGCTGTTTCAATGCGTTCCAAACTTGTTTTTGCGCTTTGTAATAGCTCTTCTGTAAAGTTAATCGGATTGCGGTAGTGAACAGAAAGCATAAAGAAACGCAGCACTTTCGGGTCATGCATATTGATTAAATCACGTGCCAGCACAAAATTACCAAGTGACTTCGACATTTTTTCATTATCGATATTAATATAGCCGTTATGCATCCAATAGTTAGCAAAGGTAGTATCATTATGTGCTTCCGATTGTGCAATCTCATTCTCATGATGCGGAAAAGTTAAGTCCTGTCCCCCGGCATGAATATCAATGGTATCTCCTAAATGTTTCTTAGCCATTGCTGAGCATTCAATATGCCAGCCTGGACGTCCTTTGCCCCATGGCGCTTCCCACGCAATTTCTCCCTCTTTTGCTTCTTTCCATAAAGCAAAATCCAGCGGATCCTCTTTTTTCTCTCCGACTTGGATTCGTGCACCAGAACGTAATTCGTCAATAGACTGATGAGAAAGCTTTCCATACCCTTTAAAGGAACGCGGTTTGAAATAAACATCTCCTTCTGCTTCATAAGCATAGCCCTTGTCTATCAATTCTTTGATAAACGCTATAATTTCCTGCATCGAATCCATGACACGCGGATTTTTCGTTGCTTTTTTGACGCCTAATGCGCCCACGTCTTCTAAATACGCATCGATAAACCGGTCAGCCAATGCACCGACTTCCTCTTCTGCTTCCTTGGCTGCTTTAATAATTTTATCATCTACATCTGTAAAGTTGAGGACATAGTTGACCTCATATCCCCGATATTCAAAATACCTGCGAACCGTGTCGAATACAATTGCCGGACGTGCATTTCCGATATGGATATAGTTATATACCGTCGGACCGCATACGTACATAGACACTTTCCCAGACTCAATGGGTTTGAAATCTTCCTTCTGTCTCGTTAGCGTATTATATATTTGAATCGTCATGGTTGTTTATTCTCCCTTTCTTTAAAAGCTCCATTTCTGCTTTCAGTTCCTCGATTTGATCTTGCAGGCTTTTGCATTTTTCTGCAACTGGATCTGGAATATTTTGATGATCCAGATCTCTGTTCAGACGTATTCCATCTTGAACAACAACCTGCCCAGGAACACCGACGACCGTAGCGTTAGCAGGAACATTCTTTAATACCACTGAGCCTCCCCCGATTTTCGAGTTTTCTCCAATCGTAATGGCTCCAAGTACCTTTGCCCCTGTTGAAACCATCGCATTGTCTTCAATGGTAGGATGCCGTTTCCCTTGTTCTTTTCCCGTTCCGCCGAGTGTTACTCCTTGGAAAATAGTGACGTTATCACCTATTTCACAGGTCTCCCCGATAACCACGCCCATGCCATGGTCAATAAACAATCTTCTTCCTATTTTGGCTCCAGGATGAATTTCAATACCAGTTATAAAACGAGAGAATTGCGAAATAAAACGAGCCAAGAACTTCAGATTTTTGTTATACAGCCAATGTGCGATGCGATGCGCCCAAATCGCATGTACACCAGAGTAAGTTAACATAACTTCAAAATACGTGCGGGCGGCTGGATCCTGTTCAAAAACAACATCCATATCCTCCTTCATTTTCCGAAAGACCACTATATACAGTCCCTTCTGTTTAAATTAATTAGCAAAATCGATTACTGCCTAATAAAGTAAAAATGAATTTATCTTTTCTTTGATTAGATATAAAAAAAGCGTCTCTGTGTTATTGAAAACACAGAGACGCTTTTTAGCGCGGTTCCACTCTGTTTAGAGAAAAAAATATCTTTCTCCCCTTTGCTCTGTTAACGGCAGAGAACCGCTACCATGTACTTTATGTTCCACAATAGACTCTGAGGCGCACTTCAAAAAGAAATCTTAAAGTCACTCGCAGCAACTGTGACTCTCTCTGTGTAAGAAATTCATTTTTACTTTACCTCTTCAACGATTTAAATTTATTTGATTTTCATAGCTATCATAACATAGGCGAAACTTATAAAGATAATATATTATATTACACAAGAAATGTGAACTCTTAAGCTCCCATTTCCTTTAATAATTTATCAAGACGCTTCACGATAACATCTTTCCCCAGCAATTCGATAGCAAACGGAAGCTCTGGACCGTGCATTTGTCCTGTTGTTGCTACACGGATCGGCATAAAGAGTTTTTTACCGCGATGTCCTGTTTCTTTTTGGGTTGCTTTAAACTGCGCTTTAATCGAATCTTTATCAAACGACTCTAAATGAATTAATTTATCTGTGAACACTTGCAATACTTCAGGCACCTGCTCTTCTCCTAAAACTTCCCGTTCTGCTTCACCATAGGTAATATCCTCCTGGAAGAACAGCTCTGTCAATTCAACGATTTCTGCCCCGTAGCGCAATTGTTCACGATATAGACTAATTACATTTTCCGCCCATTCACGCGTCTTCTCATCCATATTCTCCGGAAGCTTGCCTGCTTTGATTAAATGCGGTAACGCTAGATCGATGACACGGCTTAAATCTGCTTTTTTAATATATTCATTGTTCATCCATTTCAATTTATGCTGGTCAAAAATAGCGGCAGACGTAGATAAACGCTCTGGATCAAATATATTAATCAGTTCATCCTGTGTAAACATCTCTTCTTCGCCAACTGGAGACCATCCAAGCAAGCTGATGAAGTTAAACATCGCTTCCGGCAAATAGCCTAAATTACGATATTGCTCAATAAACTGCAGAATGTGCTCATCACGTTTACTCAGCTTTTTACGCTCTTCATTCAGAATTAATGTCATATGCCCGTAACGCGGTGCTGGCCATCCAAACGCATCATATACCATCATTTGCTTGGGTGTATTGGAAATATGCTCTTCCCCGCGCAATACGTCGGTAATTTCCATCAAATGATCATCGATAGCTACAGCAAAATTATAGGTAGGAATTCCGTTTTTCTTTACAATGACCCAGTCGCCAAAATCACTGGACTCAAATGTGATTTCTCCGCGGACAATGTCTTGGAACGTGTATGTTTTATTTTCAGGAACACGAATACGGATACTTGGCGTTCTGCCCTCTGCTTCAAAGCCCTGAATTTCTTCCTCTGTTAAGTTGCTATGTTTTCCAGCGTATTTAGGGACTTGTCCATTTGCACGCTGCGCTTCCCGTTCTGCCTCTAACTCGTCCTCTGTCATATAGCATTTATAAGCTAAATCACGCTCAAGCAGTTCATCTACAAACTTCTGATAGATATCTAAGCGCTCTGTCTGGCGATAAGGACCATAATCACCGCCGATATCGGCACCTTCATCCCATTCTAAGCCGAGCCATTTTAAATATTTTAATTGACTCTCTTCGCCGCCCTCTACGTTTCTTTTATCATCTGTGTCTTCTGTGCGGATAATGAATTTCCCATCAAAATGTTTTGCATATAAATAATTAAATAAAGCCGTACGAGCGTTACCAATGTGTAAATGACCCGTTGGACTAGGTGCATAACGTACGCGAACTTCCTTACTCATTTAAAATGCCTCCTTCATTGTTTATATATCATCGCTGCCTGCCTTGTATCTATTCAAAAAATCTGATAGAAATTTTTTGAAATACCTATTATAAAAGGAATTTTCTCCCCCTTATCTTCATAAACAAGCTCTATACGAAAAGTGATAACATATATATGTTATCACTTTTTTTATCCTTTATCAGTTATACCCTTTTTACAACGCTTTTTCAAGTAATTTTGGTTTTGCAAAGATCATCCGTCCCGCAGAGGTTTGTAAAACACTCGTAATAACAACCTCAATATTTTTGCCGATATAATCTCTGCCTTCTTCCACCACAATCATCGTTCCATCATCTAAATAGGCAACACCTTGATTATGCTCTTTCCCGTCTTTGATGACCTGCACATGCAGCTCTTCCCCTGGAAGAACAACCGGCTTCACTGCATTGGCCAGATCATTAATATTTAAAACAGGCACTCCCTGGAAGTCACATACTTTATTTAAATTAAAATCGTTCGTAACTACAATGCCATCAATGACTTTTGCCAGTTTGATCAATTTGCTGTCTACTTCCGGAATATCCTCAAAATCGCCTTCATAAATTTCTACTTTTACAGCGAGCTCTTTCTGAATTCTGTTCAAAATATCCAAACCGCGTCTGCCGCGGTTTCGCTTCAGCGCATCTGATGAATCTGCAATATGCTGTAACTCACCAAGAACAAACTGTGGAATCACAATGGTTCCTTCTAAAAAGTTAGTCTGACAAATATCAGCTATTCGCCCATCAATAATCACACTTGTATCCAAAATTTTGGGACTTAAGCTTTGCGTACCCGCATCTGCGTCCTCTTCCTCGCCGCTGCGGCGCTTGTCCTTTTTCGCCGGTTTGAGTATATTCATAAATTCTTCACGCCGGCGAAAACCAACCTGGAATCCTAAATAACCAAGTATAATCATAATGAACAGCGGCAAGACCTGTGAGAAAATACGAATACTCATATCTTGAAACGGCATATTAACAAAGTAAGCTATAACTAGACCGACAATTAACCCGATACTGCCAAAAAATAAATCCATGGCTGGTAATTTGACCAGTGCATCTTCCACCCAACGAAAGAAATTTACAATATAGTTTACTAGTAAATAAGACAAGATAAAAAATATAATAGCTCCAACAATCATTCCCAAGATAGATGAAGTTAGCCAGCTTGATTCTGCAACATTTAACAGCTGGACGATTTCTGGAATATAAAGATATCCCATGGTACCTCCTAAAATAATAAAAAATAAGTGTACTACTTTTTTCATCAATTCCTTTCACCTCCTGACTCGTATTAGTAGTATTACCAAATGACATATAATATATGCTTATCTGCTCGGAATTCTTCTAAATTTTCATCCTCAAAAAAATCTATTGATGTAATCCGATTTCTAAAGCTTCCTGTACATTGGAAACACCAATTACTTCGATGCCGGCCGGATAATTCCAGCCGTCTAAATTATTTTTCGGGCAGATTACCCGTTTAAAACCCAGTTTCGCAGCCTCCTGCACCCGTTGTTCGATTCGGGAGACTCTGCGAATTTCTCCTGTTAAACCAACCTCACCGATAAAAATATCCTCTGGTTTGGTTGGATGATCGCGGAAACTCGATGCAATACTGACCGCCAGTGCTAAGTCAATCGCCGGTTCATCCAGCTTTACCCCGCCCGCTACTTTGATATAAGCATCCTGGTTTTGCAGCATCAGTCCAACGCGTTTTTCCAGCACAGCCATTAAAAGCGGCACGCGGTTATGGTCTACTCCCGTGGCTGTTCTGCGCGGGTTCCCGAAGCTTGTTGGAGAAATCAGCGCTTGAATCTCTACTAAAACAGGGCGTGTACCTTCCATTGATGCTACAACGGTCGAGCCGGCAGCTCCTTGGGATCTCTCTTCTAAAAAGATTTCAGACGGATTCATTACTTCACGTAATCCTTCCTCCTTCATCTCAAAAATCCCCATTTCATTCGTACTTCCAAAACGATTTTTTACACCTCTTAAAATACGATAGGTGTGATGACGTTCTCCTTCAAAATACAACACCGCATCCACCATATGCTCCAGTAAACGCGGACCGGCAATCGAACCTTCTTTGGTTACGTGCCCGACAATAAAAACAGGAATGCCTTTGGTCTTCGCAATTTTCATAAGCTCCATTGTACATTCTCTGACCTGTGACACGCTCCCAGGCGCGCTGGTTATCTCTTCTTTAAAAATGGTTTGAATGGAATCGACGACGACAAAGGAAGGATTGATTTCTTCTATCTGCCTGCTGATATCCATTAAATTCGTTTCTGATAATACATATAGTTCATCCGTTTTTATATCTAAACGATCTGCACGCAATTTGGTTTGCCTTGTGGATTCTTCACCAGATACGTAGAGAACCGGTAAAGCCTTCTCTGCCAGCTGTGCAGATATTTGCAACAGGAGTGTTGATTTTCCAATACCCGGATCTCCGCCAATTAAAACCAGTGACCCTAATACCACGCCCCCGCCTAATACACGGTTAAATTCCCGCATCTTCGTCGTAATGCGGGGTTCCTTCTTTGATTCGATGGAGGTAATCTTTTCGGGTTTTTGTGAGGAGGCTGCACCAGACGTGTATCCTGTCCTGCCTTTTACAGAAGCAGCTTCAATTTCTTCAACCATCGTATTCCATTGATGGCAAGCTGGACATTTCCCCATCCACTTAGCCGATTCATATCCACATTCCTGACAGACAAATTTTGTTTTCCTTTTTGCCAACGTTTCTAACCTCCTTCAAGTGAGATTCAAGCCTAGCGTCTTCTCTTGAACCACCCTTATTTATTATTATAGACTATTTCTGGTTTTCATAGGTTACAGAAAAGCATCAAATTCACAAAGAATCTTCCATACTTATGCCACAAGCATTTTTTTGAGAAATGGAGAAAGCTAGAAGAACCGTGTTCTTCTAGCTTTCTGTACCTTACATCCTGTTTAAGAAAGGACAATAAATTCCCCTTTGCTGTTCAACCCTATTTTCACCTTTTGTTCCTTTTGAATGGTTCCCTTTAACAGCTCTTCTGATAATAAATTCTCGATATTACTTTGAATAGAGCGTCTCAGCGGACGGGCACCATATTCTGGATCAAAGCCTTCATTAGCAATTTTGTCAATTGCCTTATCTGTAAGGGAAAGGGTCAGCTCTTGCTCCTCCAGGCGTTTTTGCAGCTGTTTAAGCATTAATGATGCAATATCTTTCATGTGTTTTCTCTCCAGGGAGTGGAACACAATGGTTTCATCAATACGATTTAGGAATTCAGGACGGAATGCTTTTTTCAATTCGTCCATCACCTTCGACTTCATATCTTCATGCTCTCTCTTCTCATCATTGTCCAGTGTGAAGCCGACATATTTATTACGTCTTAATTCACTTGCTCCGACATTAGAGGTCATGATAATAACCGTATTGCGGAAATCAACTACTCTTCCCTTTGAATCTGTTAAACGGCCATCTTCAAGGACCTGCAAGAGGATATTAAAGACTTCTGGATGTGCTTTTTCTACTTCATCCAACAGCACAACAGAATATGGTTTACGGCGAACACGTTCGGTTAATTGACCGCCCTCTTCATAGCCAACATAGCCTGGAGGCGAACCAACTAAACGGGACGTCGCATGTCTTTCCATGTACTCTGACATATCGATCCGGATCATCGCATCCTCATCCGCAAACATGACTTCAGCAAGCGCACGGGCAAGCTCCGTTTTCCCAATACCCGTCGGTCCAAGAAATATAAAGGAACCAATTGGGCGCTTAGGGTCTTTTAACCCGGCACGGGCGCGGCGGATTGCTTTAGCTACAGCGTTCACTGCTTCCGATTGACCAATAACGCGATCATGAAGAATCTCTTCCATGTTCAGCAGACGGTCACTTTCATCTTTCGTCAATTTCGCAACAGGAACCCCTGTCCAGATAGATACCACTGCAGCGATGTCTTCCATCGTTACTTCCGAATCGGTCTGTCCTTGTTTTTCCTTCCATTCATCCTTTGTTTTCTCAAGCTTTTCACGGTAACGCTGTTCAGAGTCCCGCAAGGATGCTGCTTTTTCAAATTCCTGACTTTGGACAGCGGCGTCTTTTTCTTTCCTTACTTCTTCCAGCTTCTGTTCTAATTCTTTTAAATTTGGCGGAACCGTGTAAGAATTTAAACGTACTTTAGAACCAGCCTCATCGATTAAATCAATTGCCTTATCCGGCAGAAAACGATCTGTGATATATCGATCCGACAGAGATGCTGCTGCTTCAATTGCTTCATCTGTAATAGTCACACGGTGATGCGCTTCGTAGCGGTCTCTTAAACCTTTCAAGATTTGAATGGTTTCATCCAGGGTCGGCTCATCTACCTGAATTGGCTGGAAACGGCGCTCTAACGCGGCATCCTTTTCAATATATTTCCGGTATTCATCTAATGTCGTCGCGCCGATACATTGCAGCTCACCGCGGGCAAGGGACGGTTTTAGAATGTTTGACGCATCGATTGCACCTTCTGCTCCCCCGGCTCCGATCAGCGTATGGAGTTCATCGATAAATAAAATAACATTGCCGGATTGACGGATTTCTTCCATTACTTTTTTCAAACGGTCCTCAAATTCACCGCGATATTTTGTACCTGCAACAACAGTACCCATATCTAACGTCATCACACGTTTGTCACGTAGTGTTTCCGGTACTTCATTATCAATGATCTGCTGTGCCAGTCCTTCTGCAACAGCTGTCTTTCCGACACCAGGCTCCCCAATCAACACAGGGTTGTTTTTGGTACGGCGGCTCAATACTTGGATTACACGTTCAATTTCCTTAGAGCGTCCAATAACAGGATCGATTTTTCCTTCTTTCGCACTGACTGTTAAATCGCGGGCTAAAGAATCTAATGTAGGCGTGCTTGCGTTTGTTTGCTGTCCTGCACGGCCCTGACGGCCTGTCTGAGACTCATTGCTCCCTAACAGTTGAAGAACTTGCTGACGGGCCTTATTTAAGCTTACACCAAGATTATTTAAAACACGGGCAGCAACACCTTCCCCTTCACGGATTAGACCTAAAAGAATATGCTCTGTTCCCACATAGGAGTGGCCCAGTTTTCTTGCTTCGTCCTGAGATAATTCAACAACTTTTTTTGCTCTGGGCGTATAATGAATCGATTGAGAAGGCTGCTTGCCGACACCAATGAGCTTTTCCACTTCTTCTTGAATTTTAGCTACTTCCAGCCCAAGAGATTGCAATGCCTTGGCAGCTATGCCTTCTCCTTCACGTACTAAACCAAGAAGAATATGTTCTGTTCCAATATTATTATGGCCTAATCGTACGGCCTCATCTTGAGATAATGCCAATACCTTTTGTGCCCTCTCTGTAAAGCGACCAAACATCATATGTTTTTTCCTCCTATTTTTTCAAATTTAATCTTTCACGAATAATCGAAGCCCTGCGGATATCACGTTCATCTGAACGAAGTGCTTTATTCGCATAGTGCTGCAAGAATCCAGGCTGTGTTAAAACCATCAGTTCATTTAATATATTCTCGGAAATGTTTTCTATTATGCCTAAATCAATTCCCAAACGCAAATTAGAAATACAGGTAGCAGCCTCCTTCGAATCAATGATTCTGCTATTTTTTAACGTGCCATAGGAACGGAAGACACGATCCTCCAAGCTAATCTCAGATTGCTCGTAAATATACTGCCGTGCCATCCGCTCGTGCTCCACAAGCTGATTAACAATACTCTCCAGGTCTTCCACAATATCCTCTTCCGACTTGCCCAGTGTAATCTGATTCGATATTTGAAAGATATTCCCTCTTGCCTCGCTGCCTTCACCATATATCCCTCTGACAACCAGTCCCAATTGATTAATTGCAGGAATAAGCCGGTTGATTTGCTTTGTCAGTACAAGCGCAGGCAAATGCATCATAATCGAAGCCCGCATGCCTGTTCCAATATTGGTAGGACAGCTGGTCAGATAACCTTTTGTTTCATCAAATGCATAGTCAGCTTCTTCCTCCAGCCAATCATCTAAGTAGTACGCTTCCTCTAAAGCTTTTTTTAGCTGAAGCCCAGGATAATACACCTGAATACGCAAATGATCCTCTTCATTTACCATAATGGAAGTCTGCTCCTGTTCGGATAATAACACTGCAGCATGATCACTATGTTTGATTAAATGTGGACTTATTAAGTGTTTTTCCACCAGAACAAGTTTTTCAATCATATTTAATTGCTTCATTGGTATAAAAGATAGAGAATCCTGCTCTGAATCCTCTTCTTTTATATAATTTTTCTTTATAAATTGCAGTACCTCTTCCAACGCTTCCTTATTACCGGATGTCGGGTACAATTTATCCGCAAAGTTGCGGGCCAGACGGACACGGCTGCTCATTACAATGTCTTTATCCGGACCGTCCTCCAGCATCCACGGGCTAATCGCTTCATTGATAAATGATTCTAATGTCACGTGTTATCACCCGCTTCCTTATCTTGATGATTCGCTTTTTCCAGCTCTCTGATTTTATCGCGCAGAACCGCTGCTTTTTCAAATTCTTCATCTTCAATCAGCTGTTTTAATTCCTCTTTGTGGGAGGATATTAATTGCTTTTGCTGAATATACTTCCCGGCACGCTTTGGAATCCTGCCAGTATGTTTTGTATTCCCAGCATGCACACGCCGTAAGATAGGCTCTACCTTGGAATCAAAGGACGCATAACAATTTGCACATCCAAATTTCCCTGCTTTTTTAAATTCACTAAAGGTTCTCCCGCAAGAAGAACATTTCAGCTCCTGCGGCTGTTTAGGCTGATTGGAATTTGCTGTCCCTGCAGCGTTCAAAGGTATTCCATCTTTTTGAAAAAGCCCAGATAAAAGGTCATTTAATGAGAATCCTTCCTCCGGATAGGTTAAATAACCTTTTTTCTTTGCACATACTTCACAAAGGCTCACTTTCGTCTCTTGACCGTTTATAATATGCTTAAAATGCAGGGTCGCCTTTCTTTCATGGCATTCTTGGCATTCCATACGATTCCTCCCCCCTTCAGGTAATTAATCGTTCAGATACTTGAGTGCAGTTAATGCAGATTTAAGAATACGTGCACGCAATTCATCTCTTAGCGGCAATTGAAAAGCTAACGTTGTTCGATCAATACTTGCCAATATCAGCTTTGCTTCACGTGCTGTAATCAGCTCCTCCTCTAAAAGCCGATCTAAAATATCTATAGCAGCACGCTGCGGAATCGAATCACCGATTAAATAAATAATCTCATCAATCAATTCCGATTTATCCTGATGCCGTATGCGCATAATACGAATATAGCCGCCACCGCCGCGTTTACTTTCTACGATATACCCTTTCTCAATGGTAAAACGCGTATTAATAACATAATTTATTTGAGAAGGTACACATTGAAACTGATCTGCAATTTCACTCCTTTTAATCTCAATCGCTTGTTGTTCTTCTGACTGTAATACTTTTTTCAAATATTGTTCAATGATATCTGAAATGTTACTCATCCTTCGCACCTCAAATCAAATAATTTATTTGATAAATTATTCCTTTTGACTTTGACTAACTTTGACTATGGTTTTATTATAATAAGAAATTGCCACAGTTGCAAATGGATGATATTTCTATTTTGGACAAACAGGCCAAAAATCAAAACATAATTATAAAAATCTATGAAAATATTTATGTTTTAATTTCGCTTTGTTATATTAACCACTCCCGGAAGCTTCGATATTTCATCAAATAAATAAATTAACTTATTGTCCTTTTTCATATTTGTCCATATATGAATTCTGCGCCTGTTACCTTCTAACAGCTTTATCTCAACCTGTTTTATCGTAAAACCGTTCTTTTCCACTGATTTTACAGCTTCATGTATTTCAAATTCCTCTGAAGCAATCAATTCAATAAAATTACTGGTTGCAAACCGAGGGAAAAAATGCTCCATCCGGTTAAAAAATATTAAACTGATAAGGATAATAAGTGTCGTTACAATAGCAACACTATACATGCCGGCTCCAATCACTAATCCTATTCCTGCTACAGCCCATATAGAAGCAGCTGTTGTTAATCCTTTGATGGTTCCTCCATATACAATAATGGTACCAGCTCCAAGAAAACCAATACCGCTAATTACATAAGAGGGGATACGAGCAGGGTCAAATTGAATGTTGTCGTATTGATTCATAAATGTAATAAAACCAAAAATCGATAAAATCATCATCAAACAAGAGCCTACTCCTACCAGTATATGCGTACGAAATCCAGCTGAATGATTATTAATTTCTCTCTCAAAACCAATTAAACCGGATAACAACAAAGCAATAAACAAACGTAACACAATAACTCCGAAATCATCATCAATAAATTGTTCTAATTCCATTCCCTGCACCCCCTTATTGTTTTATATATTTTACAGTTTATTTATATGTATAGGCTATCATTTCATTTTATAAATTGAAAATTTATTCAGCGGGGGTTTTCCGTGCCACCTATCATGAAAATTAATTTTAAACTGTCTAAATAGAAGTATTCATTGTAATAAGTGTATTTTTACTTTAGCAGTAAATTGATTTATCTTCCAGAAATAAATACCAAAGAAAGGATATTTGAGGATAAACAAGCAAAAAACCATTAGACGAACAGTGCCAGCAGTGATACCATGTACAACCACAATCTTACGTCTAATATTTCAAATCAAAAACGTAAAAACGTTGTTTAAAATGCACGTCATAATGAAACATTTTTTGACTCTATACTAAATGTGGCACGTCCTCTCGTTTTCAATCATAGATAGAGTGAAGACAAAAGAATACACGCCATTTGCCATCGAGTTATTTAGGAATAAAAGATGTCCATATGCAGGCACACGGAATCAGAGAAGGAAGTCATTTCGTTGCGGGGTTATTCACAAAACGGCGTATGCAGAAATATCCATTCTGTCGAGGAAAAAACAAACGGACGGATGGCTATCGCTGGCAAAGCATTCATTCAAGGATCCGTCTTTACGACAAAGAAGATTCTATTTCCTGGCAGAAAAGACATAACATTTATATATTTTGTCATCGTACCTTTTATGAACAGATTCAGATGACATAAAACGGCATTTCCTCTAAAAAAATATGCAAAAAAAGAGCTAAGCATGATGCTTAACTCTTTTTCAATATGCCTGGCAACGTCCTACTCTCGCAGGGGGAAGCCCCCAACTACCATTGGCGCTGAAGAACTTAACTTCTGTGTTCGGCATGGGAACAGGTGTGACCTCTTCGCTCTCGCCACCAGACAACAAAATATGTAACTTGAAGATGTTTCCTGAAAAACAAGGACAAGTTATATTATATGCATTTTAGAATAAAAATGCAACACTTTTTTTCAAGAATTTGCACCCTGAAAACTAAATAAGAGTAACGTGACATGAAAAAACTTAGATAAGTCCTCAATCGATTAGTATCCGTCAGCTGCACGTGTCGCCACGCTTCCACCTCGGACCTATCAACCTCATCGTCTCTGAGGGATTTTACTCACTTAAAGTGATGGGAAGTTTCATCTTGAGGGGGGCTTCATGCTTAGATGCTTTCAGCACTTATCCTTACCACACGTAGCTACCCAGCAATGCTCCTGGCGGAACAACTGGTACACCAGCGGTGTGTCCATCCCGGTCCTCTCGTACTAAGGACAGCTCCTCTCAAACTTCCAACGCCCACGACGGATAGGGACCGAACTGTCTCACGACGTTCTGAACCCAGCTCGCGTACCGCTTTAATGGGCGAACAGCCCAACCCTTGGGACCGACTACAGCCCCAGGATGCGATGAGCCGACATCGAGGTGCCAAACCTCCCCGTCGATGTGAACTCTTGGGGGAGATAAGCCTGTTATCCCCGGGGTAGCTTTTATCCGTTGAGCGATGGCCCTTCCATGCGGAACCACCGGATCACTAAGCCCGACTTTCGTCCCTGCTCGACTTGTAGGTCTCGCAGTCAAGCTCCCTTCTGCCTTTACACTCTTCGAATGATTTCCAACCATTCTGAGGGAACCTTTGGGCGCCTCCGTTACCTTTTAGGAGGCGACCGCCCCAGTCAAACTGCCCGCCTGACACTGTCTCCGAACCGGATTACGGTCCTGGGTTAGAATGGTCATACAGTTAGGGTGGTATCCCACGGATGCCTCCACGTAAGCTGGCGCTCACGCTTCAAAGGCTCCCACCTATCCTGTACAAACTGCACAAACATTCCATATCAGGCTACAGTAAAGCTCCACGGGGTCTTTCCGTCCTGTCGCGGGTAATGCGCATCTTCACGCATAGTATAATTTCACCGGGTCTCTCGTTGAGACAGTGCCCAAGTCGTTGCACCTTTCGTGCGGGTCGGAACTTACCCGACAAGGAATTTCGCTACCTTAGGACCGTTATAGTTACGGCCGCCGTTTACTGGGGCTTCGGTTCAAAGCTTCGCTCCGAAGAGCTAACTCTTCCCCTTAACCTTCCAGCACCGGGCAGGTGTCAGCCCCTATACTTCGCCTTTCGGCTTCGCAGAGACCTGTGTTTTTGCTAAACAGTCGCTTGGGCCTATTCACTGCGGCTCACTCACAAGTGAGCACCCCTTCTCCCGAAGTTACGGGGTCATTTTGCCGAGTTCCTTAACGAGAGTTCTCCCGCTCACCTTAGGATTCTCTCCTCGCCTACCTGTGTCGGTTTGCGGTACGGGCACCTATGATCTAACTAGAGGCTTTTCTTGGCAGTGTGAAATCAGGAACTTCGGTACTCTATTTCCCTCCCCGTCACAGCTCAGAATCATGTCAGACGGATTTGCCTGTCTGACTTCCTCGCATGCTTGGACGCACATCCATCGGTGCGCACTCCTTATCCTCCTGCGTCCCCCCATTGCTCAAACAATCATGAGGTGGTACAGGAATATCAACCTGTTGTCCATCGCCTACGCCTGTCGGCCTCGGCTTAGGTCCCGACTAACCCTGAGAGGACGAGCCTTCCTCAGGAAACCTTAGGCATTCGGTGAAAGAGATTCTCACTCTTTTTTCGCTACTCATACCGGCATTCTCACTTCAAAGCGCTCCACCAGTCCTCACGGTCTGACTTCACTGCACTTTGAACGCTCTCCTACCATTGTTCGTAAGAACAATCCGCAGCTTCGGTGATACGTTTAGCCCCGGTACATTTTCGGCGCAGCGTCACTCGACCAGTGAGCTATTACGCACTCTTTCAATGATGGCTGCTTCTAAGCCAACATCCTGGTTGTCTGTGCAACGCCACATCCTTTTCCACTTAACGTATACTTTGGGACCTTAGCTGGCGGTCTGGGCTGTTTCCCTTTCGACTATGAACCTTATCACCCATAGTCTGACTCCCAAGTGTAAGTAACTGGCATTCGGAGTTTGACTGAATTCGGTAACCCGGTAGGGGCCCCTAGTCCAATCAGTGCTCTACCTCCAGTACTCTCTATCTTGAGGCTAGCCCTAAAGCTATTTCGGAGAGAACCAGCTATCTCTGTGTTCGATTGGAATTTCACCGCTACCCACACCTCATCCCCGCATTTTTCAACATACGTGGGTTCGGGCCTCCAGTCAGTGTTACCTGACCTTCACCCTGGACATGGGTAGATCACACAGTTTCGGGTCTACGACCGCATACTCATTCGCCCTGTTCAGACTCGCTTTCGCTACGGCTCCGTGTCTTCCACTTAACCTTGCATACGATCGTAACTCGCCGGTCCATTCTACAAAAGGTACGCCGTCACCCATTAACGGGCTTCGACTACTTGTAGGCACACGGTTTCAGGTTCTATTTCACTCCCCTCCCGGGGTGCTTTTCACCTTTCCCTCACGGTACTGGTTCACTATCGGTCACTAGGGAGTATTTAGCCTTGGGAGATGGTCCTCCCGGATTCCGACGGAATTCCACGTGTTCCGCCGTACTCAGGATACACTCCGGAGGAAATTCTTTTTCGATTACAGGGCTGTTACCCTCTTTGGCTGACCTTTCCAGATCGATTCATCTAAAGAATTTCTTTGTCACTCCAATGGAATGTCCTACAACCCCAAGAAGCAAGCTTCTTGGTTTGGGCTCTTTCCGTTTCGCTCGCCGCTACTCAGGAAATCGATGTTTCTTTCTCTTCCTCCAGGTACTGAGATGTTTCAGTTCCCCGGGTCTGCCTCACCTATCCTATGTATTCAGATAGATGTACTGTTCCATTACGAACAATGGGTTCCCCCATTCGGAAATCCTCGGATATAACGTTTACTTACAACTCCCCGAGGCATATCGGTGTTAGTCCCGTCCTTCATCGGCTCCTAGTGCCAAGGCATCCACCGTGCGCCCTTATTCACTTAACTAAAGTTTTTGAATAAGATGGCTGATTACAGAATGTAATCAGTTGTGTCGCTATATCAATAGCTTTTTTGCCTTATTTTTAAAGTTTGATGTCGTTGTTACTCTTATTTAGTTTTCAAGGTACAAGCTTCCTTTGAGAGAATTGCTCTCTCAAAACTGAACCAAACAACCACGTACGAATTCCGTTATATATCCTTAGAAAGGAGGTGATCCAGCCGCACCTTCCGATACGGCTACCTTGTTACGACTTCACCCCAATCATTCGTCCCACCTTCGGCGGCTGGCTCCAAAAGGTTACCTCACCGACTTCGGGTGTTACGAACTCTCGTGGTGTGACGGGCGGTGTGTACAAGACCCGGGAACGTATTCACCGCGGCATGCTGATCCGCGATTACTAGCGATTCCGGCTTCATGCAGGCGAGTTGCAGCCTGCAATCCGAACTGAGAACGGTTTTATGGGATTTGCTGGACCTCGCGGGTTCGCTTCCCTTTGTTCCGTCCATTGTAGCACGTGTGTAGCCCAGGTCATAAGGGGCATGATGATTTGACGTCATCCCCACCTTCCTCCGGTTTGTCACCGGCAGTCACCTTAGAGTGCCCAACTGAATGCTGGCAACTAAGATTAAGGGTTGCGCTCGTTGCGGGACTTAACCCAACATCTCACGACACGAGCTGACGACAACCATGCACCACCTGTCACTTTGTCCCCGAAGGGAAAACTCTATCTCTAGAGTGGTCAAAGGATGTCAAGACCTGGTAAGGTTCTTCGCGTTGCTTCGAATTAAACCACATGCTCCACCGCTTGTGCGGGTCCCCGTCAATTCTTTTGAGTTTCAGCCTTGCGGCCGTACTCCCCAGGCGGAGTGCTTAATGCGTTAACTTCAGCACTAAGGGGCGGAAACCCCCTAACACCTAGCACTCATCGTTTACGGCGTGGACTACCAGGGTATCTAATCCTGTTCGCTCCCCACGCTTTCGCTCCTCAGCGTCAGTTACAGACCAGAGAGTCGCCTTCGCCACTGGTGTTCCTCCACATCTCTACGCATTTCACCGCTACACGTGGAATTCCACTCTCCTCTTCTGCACTCAAGTCCTCCAGTTTCCAATGCACGTTTGCGGTTGAGCCGCAAGATTTCACATCAGACTTAAAGAACCGCCTGCGAGCGCTTTACGCCCAATAATTCCGGACAACGCTTGCCACCTACGTATTACCGCGGCTGCTGGCACGTAGTTAGCCGTGGCTTTCTGGTCAGGTACCGTCAAGGTACGATCAGTTACTATCATACTTGTTCTTCCCCGACAACAGAGTTTTACGATCCGAAAACCTTCATCACTCACGCGGCGTTGCTCCGTCAGACTTTCGTCCATTGCGGAAGATTCCCTACTGCTGCCTCCCGTAGGAGTCTGGGCCGTGTCTCAGTCCCAGTGTGGCCGATCACCCTCTCAGGTCGGCTACGCATCGTCGCCTTGGTGAGCCGTTACCTCACCAACTAGCTAATGCGCCGCAGGCCCATCTGTAAGTGACAGCAAAAGCCGCCTTTCAACTTTCCATCAGGTGATAGAAAGTGTTATCCGGTATTAGCTCGCGTTTCCGCGAGTTATCCCAGTCTTACAGGCAGGTTGCCTACGTGTTACTCACCCGTCCGCCGCTCGTTCCACGAACTTCCCTCCGAAGAGTTCCGTTCGCTTCCCGCGCTCGACTTGCATGTATTAGGCACGCCGCCAGCGTTCGTCCTGAGCCAAGATCAAACTCTCCATAAAAGTGTTTGAAACTTTAGCTTTCAGAAGTCAACTTCTGACTTATTTTTTAAGAAAAACGAGGTGTTTTTCTTCTTTCGTACTGGTTGTTTTGTTCAGTTTTCAAAGAGCAATTTGTTTCTGTCGTTTTTAGCGACAAGATATAATTTACCATGTTTGTAAATCATTGTCAACAACTTTTTTAATAAATTGTTGAGTGGAGCCTAGCGGGATCGAACCGCTGACCTCCTGCGTGCAAGGCAGGCGCTCTCCCAGCTGAGCTAAGGCCCCATAGATAAATTCAGTTATATTTAATGGTCGGGAAGACAGGATTCGAACCTGCGACCCCTTGGTCCCAAACCAAGTGCTCTACCAAGCTGAGCTACTTCCCGATGGCGCGCCTGAGAGGAGTCGAACCCCTAACCTCTTGATCCGTAGTCAAACGCTCTATCCAATTGAGCTACAGGCGCTTATGGTGCCGAGGACCGGAATCGAACCGGTACGGTAATCACTTACCGCAGGATTTTAAGTCCTGTGCGTCTGCCAGTTCCGCCACCCCGGCAATATTTTGGAGCGGAAGACGGGATTCGAACCCGCGACCCCCACCTTGGCAAGGTGGTGTTCTACCACTGAACTACTTCCGCATATTGCTTTTTAAATTGAAAATAGTGGTGCGGGTGGAGGGACTTGAACCCCCACGCCCGAAGGCACTAGATCCTAAGTCTAGCGCGTCTGCCAATTCCGCCACACCCGCAAATGGTGAGCCATGAAGGATTCGAACCTTCGACCCTCTGATTAAAAGTCAGATGCTCTACCGACTGAGCTAATGGCTCCTACAAAAAGGAAAATGGTGCCGGCCAGAGGACTTGAACCCCCAACCTACTGATTACAAGTCAGTTGCTCTACCAGTTGAGCTAGGCCGGCATAATGGTGGAGGATGCAGGGCTCGAACCTGCGACCCCCTGCTTGTAAGGCAGGTGCTCTCCCAGCTGAGCTAATCCTCCGGATTGATAAAGCCTGGCAACGTCCTACTCTCGCAGGGGGAAGCCCCCAACTACCATTGGCGCTAAAGAACTTAACTTCTGTGTTCGGCATGGGAACAGGTGTGACCTCTTCGCTCTCGCCACCAGACAACAAAATATGTAACTTGAAGATGTTTCCTGAAAAACAAGGACAAGTTATATTATATGCATTTTAGAATAAAAATGCAACACTTTTTTTCAAGAATTTGCACCCTGAAAACTAAATAAGAGTAACGTGACATGAAAAAACTTAGATAAGTCCTCAATCGATTAGTATCCGTCAGCTGCACGTGTCGCCACGCTTCCACCTCGGACCTATCAACCTCATCGTCTCTGAGGGATTTTACTCACTTAAAGTGATGGGAAGTTTCATCTTGAGGGGGGCTTCATGCTTAGATGCTTTCAGCACTTATCCTTACCACACGTAGCTACCCAGCAATGCTCCTGGCGGAACAACTGGTACACCAGCGGTGTGTCCATCCCGGTCCTCTCGTACTAAGGACAGCTCCTCTCAAACTTCCAACGCCCACGACGGATAGGGACCGAACTGTCTCACGACGTTCTGAACCCAGCTCGCGTACCGCTTTAATGGGCGAACAGCCCAACCCTTGGGACCGACTACAGCCCCAGGATGCGATGAGCCGACATCGAGGTGCCAAACCTCCCCGTCGATGTGAACTCTTGGGGGAGATAAGCCTGTTATCCCCGGGGTAGCTTTTATCCGTTGAGCGATGGCCCTTCCATGCGGAACCACCGGATCACTAAGCCCGACTTTCGTCCCTGCTCGACTTGTAGGTCTCGCAGTCAAGCTCCCTTCTGCCTTTACACTCTTCGAATGATTTCCAACCATTCTGAGGGAACCTTTGGGCGCCTCCGTTACCTTTTAGGAGGCGACCGCCCCAGTCAAACTGCCCGCCTGACACTGTCTCCGAACCGGATTACGGTCCTGGGTTAGAATGGTCATACAGTTAGGGTGGTATCCCACGGATGCCTCCACGTAAGCTGGCGCTCACGCTTCAAAGGCTCCCACCTATCCTGTACAAACTGCACAAACATTCCATATCAGGCTACAGTAAAGCTCCACGGGGTCTTTCCGTCCTGTCGCGGGTAATGCGCATCTTCACGCATAGTATAATTTCACCGGGTCTCTCGTTGAGACAGTGCCCAAGTCGTTGCACCTTTCGTGCGGGTCGGAACTTACCCGACAAGGAATTTCGCTACCTTAGGACCGTTATAGTTACGGCCGCCGTTTACTGGGGCTTCGGTTCAAAGCTTCGCTCCGAAGAGCTAACTCTTCCCCTTAACCTTCCAGCACCGGGCAGGTGTCAGCCCCTATACTTCGCCTTTCGGCTTCGCAGAGACCTGTGTTTTTGCTAAACAGTCGCTTGGGCCTATTCACTGCGGCTCACTCACAAGTGAGCACCCCTTCTCCCGAAGTTACGGGGTCATTTTGCCGAGTTCCTTAACGAGAGTTCTCCCGCTCACCTTAGGATTCTCTCCTCGCCTACCTGTGTCGGTTTGCGGTACGGGCACCTATGATCTAACTAGAGGCTTTTCTTGGCAGTGTGAAATCAGGAACTTCGGTACTCTATTTCCCTCCCCGTCACAGCTCAGAATCATGTCAGACGGATTTGCCTGTCTGACTTCCTCGCATGCTTGGACGCACATCCATCGGTGCGCACTCCTTATCCTCCTGCGTCCCCCCATTGCTCAAACAATCATGAGGTGGTACAGGAATATCAACCTGTTGTCCATCGCCTACGCCTGTCGGCCTCGGCTTAGGTCCCGACTAACCCTGAGAGGACGAGCCTTCCTCAGGAAACCTTAGGCATTCGGTGAAAGAGATTCTCACTCTTTTTTCGCTACTCATACCGGCATTCTCACTTCAAAGCGCTCCACCAGTCCTCACGGTCTGACTTCACTGCACTTTGAACGCTCTCCTACCATTGTTCGTAAGAACAATCCGCAGCTTCGGTGATACGTTTAGCCCCGGTACATTTTCGGCGCAGCGTCACTCGACCAGTGAGCTATTACGCACTCTTTCAATGATGGCTGCTTCTAAGCCAACATCCTGGTTGTCTGTGCAACGCCACATCCTTTTCCACTTAACGTATACTTTGGGACCTTAGCTGGCGGTCTGGGCTGTTTCCCTTTCGACTATGAACCTTATCACCCATAGTCTGACTCCCAAGTGTAAGTAACTGGCATTCGGAGTTTGACTGAATTCGGTAACCCGGTAGGGGCCCCTAGTCCAATCAGTGCTCTACCTCCAGTACTCTCTATCTTGAGGCTAGCCCTAAAGCTATTTCGGAGAGAACCAGCTATCTCTGTGTTCGATTGGAATTTCACCGCTACCCACACCTCATCCCCGCATTTTTCAACATACGTGGGTTCGGGCCTCCAGTCAGTGTTACCTGACCTTCACCCTGGACATGGGTAGATCACACAGTTTCGGGTCTACGACCGCATACTCATTCGCCCTGTTCAGACTCGCTTTCGCTACGGCTCCGTGTCTTCCACTTAACCTTGCATACGATCGTAACTCGCCGGTCCATTCTACAAAAGGTACGCCGTCACCCATTAACGGGCTTCGACTACTTGTAGGCACACGGTTTCAGGTTCTATTTCACTCCCCTCCCGGGGTGCTTTTCACCTTTCCCTCACGGTACTGGTTCACTATCGGTCACTAGGGAGTATTTAGCCTTGGGAGATGGTCCTCCCGGATTCCGACGGAATTCCACGTGTTCCGCCGTACTCAGGATACACTCCGGAGGAAATTCTTTTTCGATTACAGGGCTGTTACCCTCTTTGGCTGACCTTTCCAGATCGATTCATCTAAAGAATTTCTTTGTCACTCCAATGGAATGTCCTACAACCCCAAGAAGCAAGCTTCTTGGTTTGGGCTCTTTCCGTTTCGCTCGCCGCTACTCAGGAAATCGATGTTTCTTTCTCTTCCTCCAGGTACTGAGATGTTTCAGTTCCCCGGGTCTGCCTCACCTATCCTATGTATTCAGATAGATGTACTGTTCCATTACGAACAATGGGTTCCCCCATTCGGAAATCCTCGGATATAACGTTTACTTACAACTCCCCGAGGCATATCGGTGTTAGTCCCGTCCTTCATCGGCTCCTAGTGCCAAGGCATCCACCGTGCGCCCTTATTCACTTAACTAAAGTTTTTGAATAAGATGGCTGATTACAGAATGTAATCAGTTGTGTCGCTATATCAATAGCTTTTTTGCCTTATTTTTAAAGTTTGATGTCGTTGTTACTCTTATTTAGTTTTCAAGGTACAAGCTTCCTTTGAGAGAATTGCTCTCTCAAAACTGAACCAAACAACCACGTACGAATTCCGTTATATATCCTTAGAAAGGAGGTGATCCAGCCGCACCTTCCGATACGGCTACCTTGTTACGACTTCACCCCAATCATTCGTCCCACCTTCGGCGGCTGGCTCCAAAAGGTTACCTCACCGACTTCGGGTGTTACGAACTCTCGTGGTGTGACGGGCGGTGTGTACAAGACCCGGGAACGTATTCACCGCGGCATGCTGATCCGCGATTACTAGCGATTCCGGCTTCATGCAGGCGAGTTGCAGCCTGCAATCCGAACTGAGAACGGTTTTATGGGATTTGCTGGACCTCGCGGGTTCGCTTCCCTTTGTTCCGTCCATTGTAGCACGTGTGTAGCCCAGGTCATAAGGGGCATGATGATTTGACGTCATCCCCACCTTCCTCCGGTTTGTCACCGGCAGTCACCTTAGAGTGCCCAACTGAATGCTGGCAACTAAGATTAAGGGTTGCGCTCGTTGCGGGACTTAACCCAACATCTCACGACACGAGCTGACGACAACCATGCACCACCTGTCACTTTGTCCCCGAAGGGAAAACTCTATCTCTAGAGTGGTCAAAGGATGTCAAGACCTGGTAAGGTTCTTCGCGTTGCTTCGAATTAAACCACATGCTCCACCGCTTGTGCGGGTCCCCGTCAATTCTTTTGAGTTTCAGCCTTGCGGCCGTACTCCCCAGGCGGAGTGCTTAATGCGTTAACTTCAGCACTAAGGGGCGGAAACCCCCTAACACCTAGCACTCATCGTTTACGGCGTGGACTACCAGGGTATCTAATCCTGTTCGCTCCCCACGCTTTCGCTCCTCAGCGTCAGTTACAGACCAGAGAGTCGCCTTCGCCACTGGTGTTCCTCCACATCTCTACGCATTTCACCGCTACACGTGGAATTCCACTCTCCTCTTCTGCACTCAAGTCCTCCAGTTTCCAATGCACGTTTGCGGTTGAGCCGCAAGATTTCACATCAGACTTAAAGAACCGCCTGCGAGCGCTTTACGCCCAATAATTCCGGACAACGCTTGCCACCTACGTATTACCGCGGCTGCTGGCACGTAGTTAGCCGTGGCTTTCTGGTCGGGTACCGTCAAGGTACGATCAGTTACTATCATACTTGTTCTTCCCCGACAACAGAGTTTTACGATCCGAAAACCTTCATCACTCACGCGGCGTTGCTCCGTCAGACTTTCGTCCATTGCGGAAGATTCCCTACTGCTGCCTCCCGTAGGAGTCTGGGCCGTGTCTCAGTCCCAGTGTGGCCGATCACCCTCTCAGGTCGGCTACGCATCGTCGCCTTGGTGAGCCGTTACCTCACCAACTAGCTAATGCGCCGCAGGCCCATCTGTAAGTGACAGCAAAAGCCGCCTTTCAACTTTCCATCAGGTGATAGAAAGTGTTATCCGGTATTAGCTCGCGTTTCCGCGAGTTATCCCAGTCTTACAGGCAGGTTGCCTACGTGTTACTCACCCGTCCGCCGCTCGTTCCACGAACTTCCCTCCGAAGAGTTCCGTTCGCTTCCCGCGCTCGACTTGCATGTATTAGGCACGCCGCCAGCGTTCGTCCTGAGCCAAGATCAAACTCTCCATAAAAGTGTTTGAAACTTTAGCTTTCAGAAGTCAACTTCTGACTTATTTTTTAAGAAAAACGAGGTGTTTTTCTTCTTTCGTACTGGTTGTTTTGTTCAGTTTTCAAAGAGCAATTTGTTTGTCGTTGTTTCAAATTGGCGACTTTATTAATTTATCACATCTGCAATTCATTGTCAACAACTTTTTAAAATTTATTTTGTTGTTAATCTGTTGAATCGTTTGTGTGATGCGCATTGCGTTATGCAACGATAATAAATTTATCATGATTCCAAACCGAAAGCAAGTCTTTTTTAAAATAAAATGGTACAAGTTAAATATTTCTATAATTCATTTTATTGGAGCAGCTTTAAAACCCCTTGATAAATCACTATTCTCAAAGATTTTTGCCTCTTTCATCCCTTACGTATACATACAAAAGCACCGACAGAAGAGTAACCTTCCGGCGGTGCTTCTAACAATAACATAATGGTTAATTAACGATTTTTCATTTGCGGGAATAACAGTACGTCCCGAATAGAAGGCGAATTTGTTAACAGCATTACTAAACGGTCTACTCCAATTCCTAAACCGCCAGTTGGTGGCATACCATATTCTAATGCTTCTAAAAAGTCTTCATCCATATAATGTGCTTCATCGTTTCCTTGATCTCTTTCTTTTACTTGCGCTTCAAAACGCTGACGCTGATCAATCGGGTCATTCAGCTCACTAAAGGCATTAGCATGCTCTCTTCCTACAATAAATAACTCGAAACGATCTGTAAAACGTTCATCCTCTTTGTTCTTTTTAGCGAGAGGAGAAATTTCTACAGGATGTCCAAAAATAAACGTAGGTTGAATGAGTGTTTCCTCTACCTTTTGCTCGAAGAATTCATTTACAATATGTCCGAAAGTCATCGCATCTGTAATTTCTACGTTATATTCCTTTGCTAAAGCACGTGCTTCATCGTCCGATAAGTGCTGCCAGAAGTCTACACCTGTCTCTTGTTTAATCGCATCTACCATATGCAGTCTTGTCCATTTAGGCTCAAGGTTTACTTCCTCATCGCCATATTGAATCGTCGTTTTTCCATATACTTCTTTTGCAATATGTGCAATTAAGTTTTCCGTAAGGTCCATAATATCATGATAATCCGCATATGCTTCATAGAGTTCAATCATTGTAAATTCAGGGTTATGCCTTGTGGAAACTCCTTCGTTACGGAATACACGGCCTATCTCATATACTTTTTCTAATCCGCCGACAATAAGGCGTTTTAAATGTAGTTCGATTGCAATACGCATATATAATTCAGCATCCAGCGCATTATGATGCGTAATAAATGGACGCGCAGATGCTCCGCCCGGAATACTGTGCATCATCGGTGTTTCTACTTCTAAATAACCTTGAGCATTTAAATATTCACGCATGGATTGAATAATCTTACTGCGGGCTACAAACGTATCTCTGCTGTCCGGATTAGTGATTAAATCAAGATAACGCTGACGATAGCGCTGTTCAATATCTTTTAGGCCATGATATTTTTCTGGCAGCGGACGCAGTGATTTGGTTAATAGATGAAATTCTTTCGCTTTAACAGATAATTCTCCAACATTTGTTTTAAACATAACGCCTGTCACACCGACAATATCACCTAAGTCCGCTGATTTAAATACATCATATGCCTCTTCGCCAATTGCATCTTTACGGACATATAATTGAATTTGACCGCTTAAATCCTGAAGGTGAGCGAATCCTGCTTTCCCTTTTCCACGCTTTGTCATTAAACGTCCTGCAATCGTTACTTCATCTGGAATTTCCTCCAGCTCTTCTTTAGAATATTGATCATATTTTTCAACTAGATCGTTTGTTAAATGCGTACGTTCAAATTTTTCACCGAATGGATTCAATCCTTTTTCCATGTATTCTGTGAGTTTGTCACGTCTTACCTGCATATGTTCATTCAATTCTTCTGACACTTCTACCACTCCACTTCTTAATTAATTATGATATCCTCTAACCTTGTCATTAAAACAGTTATTGCTTTATCATCACGGAGAACCGCCCGTGAAACTCCCACGGAATGAAGTTTCGTTTTATATTTCTGTCTTCCAAAGTCTGACGTCCGCCTTATCCTTCTCTGGAAGTTCTTCTAAATAGGCTTCTACAGTCTTCTTTTGTACAGGTACAACAAAACCTGGAGCGATTTCTGCTAATGGAATTAATACAAAAGCCCGCTCATGCATGCGGGGATGCGGTATAATCAATCTTTCTACTGTACTATTTTCATAATTAAATGTCAAAATGTCAAGGTCAATCGTCCGCGGACCAAATCGAATGTCGCGTTTTCTGCCGAGTTCTTTTTCAATCTGCTGACAAACCTCAAGCAGCTCCATGGATGATAAACTTGTTTGAAGCGCTAATACCATATTTAAAAAATCTGCCTGGTCCTGGTATCCAACCGGAGCAGTTTCATATATCGAAGATTTTTTTTGGATAGAGATATATTCATTTGTCTCTAATAAGTCTAATGCTTGCGTCAGATGTTCTTCTCTCGGTTCAATATTTGTTCCGAGAGCAATAAATGCTTGATTCATTTCGTTCTCTCCCTATAAATTTCTACCGCTACCGATTCGTAGTAGCCCGGAATCGGCGGATCCGGCTTTGTTAAACGGATGGAACATGCCTCCAGTTGTTCAAAAGAAGTAAAGAGCTCATCTGCAATTGCTTCTGCCACCGCTTCAATCAAATGAAAACTTCCTCCCTCTACGACATGCTTTATTTTTTCATATGCTTCCCCATAGTGAATGGAGTCCTCCATCGCATCAGATTGTCCCGCCTTCTTTAAAGACAGGTACAGGTCAGCATCCACATAAAAACGCTGCCCCAATGTATTTTCTTCAGGTAACAGCCCGTGATATCCATAAAACTGCATTCGTTTTAGAATAATTTTGTCCATCCTTGTCCACCCTTCCTTTAAACATGCTCTTTCCTCTTCTATTCCTATCACCTATAGATTTGTATGATAAATCGCGTCTGCTACTTTTGCCGCTTCCATGTTCGCCTTTACATCATGTACACGAACAATACGTGCGCCTTTAGCAATTCCAATTACCGTCGTTGCTGCTGTCCCTATATCTCTTTGATCTGCAGGAACATCTAAAATATCACCAATAAATCTTTTACGGGAGGCTGCCAGAAGCAGCGGATAGCCAAGTCTATCCAGCTCTTGCAGTTCTTTGATTATATATTGATTCTGCTCCATTGTTTTTGCAAAGCCGATACCCGGGTCAAGAATAATCTGGTTATCTTCTACACCGGCTTTTTTAGCAATAGAAACACTTGCTTGTAAGTCTGCTTTCACATCCGAAATAAAGTCCCCATAATCCATATCCGTTCGATTATGCATGAGAATAATGGGCACTTGATAACGGGCAGCAACCGCTGCAATTTCCGGTTCTTTTCTTGCTCCCCAAATATCATTTATCATAGAAGCGCCGGCTTTTACTGCTTCTTCTGCTACAGATGCTTTAAATGTATCCACGGATATAGGTATCTGCAAAGTACCTTTTAACGCTTCAATAACCGGGATAATACGCGCTATCTCTTCCTCCGCACTGACAGGAGTATGGCCCGGTCTGGTGGATTCTCCGCCGATATCAATGATATCTGCTCCATCTTCCTCCATTTTCTTCGCCGCGACAGCCGCCTTTTCAATATCTGTATATTGTCCCCCGTCCGAGAAGGAATCAGGCGTCACATTTAATATCCCCATAATATGCGTCCGTTTATCTAAATCTAATTGAAATTCTTTTGCCTGGATCACTTGTATTATCCGCCCCTTCTCTGTTAAAAATATATCTATTCTACATCCTACCCTAAGAAGGTAAAGAACAAAAGTGGAAAGCGCTGGTTAAGAAAGATTAACGTAAAAAAGGAACCAGCTTCAATACGGCTGATTCCTTTTACATTCCGAGATTTATTTTTCGTCTTCAAATTGATACAGCGCTGTAGATAGGTAACGCTCTCCGTTATCAGGAAGGACGGCAAGAACCTTCTTCCCTTTCCCTAGGTCTTTCGCTACTTTTAATGCTGCAGCAACCGCTGCTCCAGAAGAAATTCCTCCCAGAATTCCATTTGTAGTAGCAACTTTACGTGCTGTTTCAAAGGATTCTTCATTTCCAATCGGAAGTACCTCATCATAAATCGATGTATCAAGCACTTCTGGTTTGAAGCCTGCGCCAATTCCCTGAATTTTATGAGGACCAGGATTTCCTCCAGAAAGCACCGGGGAATCCTTTGGCTCAACAGCATAAATTTTAATACCGTCAAAATGCTCTCTCAGCACTTTTCCGGCACCAGTAATTGTTCCGCCGGTACCAATACCGGAAATGAAAGCATCTAATCCATCTGACATCTGCTCTACAATTTCTTTACCAGTTGTTTTTGCATGAATTTCCGGGTTAGCTGGATTATTAAATTGCTGTGGCATAAAATAGCCATTTTCTTCTTGTAATTCCTTCGCTTTGGCAATAGCGCCCTTCATTCCTTCAGCTCCTGGAGTTAAAACTAGCTTCGCTCCATACGCCTTCAATAAATTACGACGTTCCTGACTCATTGTATCCGGCATAACCAGAATTGCCTGATATCCTTTAGCAGTAGCAACCATTGCCAAACCAATCCCGGTATTTCCACTGGTTGGTTCAATGATGGTATCACCTGGTTTTAATTCACCTGCATTCTCTGCAGCTTCTACCATCGCAGCTGCAATGCGGTCTTTCACCGAGCTTCCCGGATTCATAAATTCTAATTTAACATATACATCTGCACTATTCTCATCCGCTACATTATGAAGCTTTACAATGGGTGTTCCTCCAATTAAACCTGCAATATTATTAACGACTGTCATATAACTCCTCCTAATACCAAGTATTTTTATATGATTTATATATAATGTATTGCTTTATTAAGAAAATGTCAATCCTAAATGCGAAAAAAACGCCTATTTTTCTAATCTAAAAGCAATATACGAATTTGTCGTCCGATTTTAGCTGCATCCAAAGCAGCTCGTCATGTTTCCATTTTTATCATTGTACCACCTATGATTGCTTAAGCTCTTCTAACTCTTCTTCTGTAAAATGGTAGTGTTCATTACAAAAATGGCAGGTTGCTTCTGCTCCGTGATCTTCATCGATCATTAGCTGGATTTCTTCATTGCCTAACCCAATGATAGCATTAGCAAGTCTCTCTTTCGAACATTTGCATTGAAATTCGATTGGCATTTTCTCCAATATATTTACATTTTCTTCGTCAAACAAGGTATATAGAATTTCTTCAGGTGTTTTTCCTTCCCGGATCAGCGTAGAAATAGCAGGGAAAGATTGAATACGGTCTTCCAGCCGTTCAATCACCGCTTCATCTGCTCCTGGCATTACTTGTACGATAAAACCGCCTGCCGCTAAAATACTCAAGTCCGGGTTAACCAGAACCCCTGCGCCTACCGCGGATGGGACCTGCTCAGAGGTTGCAAAATAATACGTGAAATCTTCGCTTATTTCTCCAGAAACAATCGGTGTTTCTCCTGTGAAATAGTCTTTCATCCCTAAATCCTTGATAACGCTAAGATTCCCCTCTGTCCCGACTGCTCTAGCCACATCCAGTTTTCCTTTATCATTTAAATCAAAATCGACATGCGGATTTGTAACATAGCCGCGGACATGACCTTTGCCATCTCCATCAGCAACAATAGCTCCAGTTGGTCCGTTTCCCATTACTTTTACGGTAACGGAGTCGTCCCCTTTTAACATTGCTCCCATCATTGCTGTTACCGTTATAGTACGGCCGAGTGCTGCAGAAGCTGTTGCCCATGTATCCTGTCTCCGGCGAGCTTCTTCCACTGTTTCTGTCGACGTAATAGCATATGCGCGGATCATGCCGTCATAGGTTGTCGCTTTAATTAAATAATCCTTCACCATCATCATTCCTCCGTTTATTGATAATACTTTTTATAAATAAGATACAGCCCATTCAACGTGAGATAGGGCTCGACAGCATCTATGGTTTCTGATTCATGTGCAATAAGTTTAGACAAACCACCCGTTGCGATAACCGTTGAGTTTGTCCCTTTTTCTTGTTGTATTCGTTTGACCAGCCCATCAATTTGACCAATGTACCCGTAAAATACACCAGATGTCATTGCCTCCACAGTAGAAGAACCAATCACACGCTGCGGTTTCTGAATCTCAATTTTCGGCAGCTTCGAAGCTCTTGTGTTCAGCGCCTCCATCGAAATATTTACGCCCGGGGTAATAATCCCGCCAGCATACCTTGCTTCTTCATCCACATAGCAGTAGGTTGTCGCTGTCCCAAAATCAATGATGATTAGCGGCGCTCCGTATTTTTCAATACCTGCTATAGCATTAACAATCCGGTCCGCCCCAACTTCAGACGGGTTTGGATAATTCATCTTAATTAGCTTATCATAAGAAGTTTTCCCGATAACCACAGGTTCTATATCAAAATAATCGCGGCTCATTTTTTCTAAAGCAAACATAATAGGCGGTACAACAGAAGAAATAATCACTCCAGTGATTTCCTTAAAATGAATCCCTTTATATTCAAATAAAGAATGGATAAGCATGCCAAATTCATCTTCTGTCTTATACCGATCGGTTTTTATCCGCCAGTGATGAATTAATTTATCGTTATCAAAAACACCGAGAACTGTATTGGTATTCCCTACATCAAGAACAAATAACATCTGTCACCATACCTTCCTTTGTTTCTCTAAAATTTAATATAACATACTTCTTTTCAGGAAAAACCAAAAAAGCATCCGTCCAAAGAACAAAAAGAAGCAGCCTTTCTATTCCTTTGGCTGCTTCCTTTCTATATCTTTTCCAATCCTTTAGTTTTTACGATCGGAATCGGAGTCATCTTCCTTATTATCATCCGTGTGATCTGTTTCTTTTTCTTCAGAATTACCGCCCATAATCGGGTCGTTAATATAAGAGTCGGATTTCTTTTCCGCTTTTTCTTTTGCTTCTTCAAAAGAAAGACCTTTTTTATCCTCATCCTCTTTTTCTTCCTTCGAATGGATGCTTACCTTCACATCATCTGAATCCTCTTCCGGTTCAGGAAGCGTTCCATTTTCAAAAAGAGACTTGATTTGTTTCGCATCGAGTGTTTCTACTTCCAATAATGTTTTTGCAAGCAGTTCTAATTGCTCTCTATGCTCTGTAAGAATACGTTTTGCACGGTCATAACAGTAATTAATGAAATTCTGCATTTCCTTATCGATATCCTGAGCAATGGCATCCGAATAAGTCTGTTCATTTTGAATGTCTCGGCCAAGGAATACATTCCCGCCGCCGCCGCTGCTAAATTGAAGCGGACCAATCTTATCACTCATACCAAATTCGGTAATCATCTTATGCGCAATACCTGTTGCACGCTGGAAGTCATTCGAAGCACCTGTACTCACTTCGCCAAAAATGATTTCTTCCGCAACACGTCCGCCCAGTAAACCGGTGATTTTATCAAACAGCTCAGGTTTTGTCATGAAGTAACGGTCTTCCCTTGGAAGCATTACTGCATAACCGCCGGCTTGACCACGAGGGACGATGGTCACTTTGTGAACGACATCCGCGTCATCCAGAACCATCCCGATCACGGTATGACCGCTCTCATGATAGGCAACGATATTTCTTTCTTTTTCGGAAATAACTCTGCTTTTCTTCGCAGGACCTGCAATGACACGGTCGATAGCCTCATCGATATCTAACTGACCGATTTTCTTACGGTCGGCTCTTGCTGCAATCAAGGCTGCTTCATTGAGCAAGTTCTCTAAATCCGCACCTGAGAATCCTGGCGTACGCATAGCGATTGTTTTTAAATCAACGGTATCTTCTAACGGTTTATTTCTAGCGTGAACACCTAGAACCGCTTCACGGCCTTTAACATCTGGGCGGTCTACCATGATTTGTCTGTCAAAACGTCCTGGACGTAACAGCGCCGGGTCAAGAATATCGGCACGGTTTGTTGCAGCAATCATAATAATACCTTCGTTTGCTCCAAATCCGTCCATCTCAACCAATAGCTGGTTCAATGTTTGCTCACGCTCATCATGTCCGCCTCCAAGACCAGCTCCACGCTGACGGCCAACGGCATCAATCTCATCAATAAAGATGATACATGGTGCATTTTTCTTCGCGTTTTCAAATAAGTCACGAACACGGGATGCACCGACACCAACGAACATCTCTACGAAGTCTGAACCACTGATAGAGAAGAATGGCGTTCCGGCTTCACCGGCAACTGCTTTCGCTAATAATGTTTTACCTGTACCTGGAGGTCCGACAAGAAGTACACCTTTTGGAATACGTGCACCTACTTGTGAGAATTTGCGCGGATCTTTTAAGAATTCCACAACCTCGACAAGCTCTTGTTTCTCTTCATCGGCACCAGCGACATCTTTAAAGCGGACTTTTTTCTTATCTTCAGAGTACATTTTTGCCTTACTCTTACCGAAGTTCATTACACGGCCGCCGCCACCGCCGCCTTGCGCCTGGCTAAGGATGAATAGTAAGAATAGACCAATCAATAAGAATGGAATGATTCCAGTTAAGAATGTGAGCCAAGGACTAGGCTGCTCTTCCTCTTCCACCGTTAACTCACTTTGCTCGCTTGCACTATTTGTAATTTGTGAAACAAGTGCTTCATTATCCGGTACTTGAGCAACAAATTCTGTCTCATCGTCCATTAATGTACCCGTCAAACGGATGATGCCATGTGACGGCTGAAAGGTCAGTTCTTTAATCTCACCATTATTTAAAGCATTCATAAATTGCTGTACATCATACTGCTCCTGATCTTCACTTGGATTGTTAAATACCCCGATTACACCAATAATGATTATAAATAAGAGCATCCATACGAAGACCTTACGAAATATCTGATTCATTGCTTACCTCCTCCCAAATGGGGAAAAACTATAGTAAATCGTATCATAGTAAAATCGCTTTATACAAATAATTTAACCATTTTTGACGAATTATTTTTTTGGAATGTTCAAGAAATCCGATAAATATAATCATACGCTTGGAACATCCGCATGTATGAAAGAAATTATTGCAAAAACCCGGATGATATCGTCCAAGATGATTTTTCAAATACATGCATTGCCGGCAAAGAAAAAAATCTATTTTTATGGGGGCTTTCTTTTACAGCATGTCCCTTCCCAAGCGCGGCTTCTTCCTTTTCACTTTCTCCATCAGCCGCCATAAATTTCCGGCTTGAGGACACCGATATATGAAAGGTTTCGATATTTTTCTGCATAATCTAAACCGTAGCCGACAACAAATTCATCCGGAACTTCAAAACCAATTAAATCTGCTTTAATATCTGCTGTTCTTCCAGCCGGTTTATCAAGAAGTGTCACGATCTTGATGGAATTTGCTTTACGATATTTAAACAGATCTACTAAGTAGTTCAATGTCAGTCCGCTGTCAATAATGTCCTCAACAATAATTAAATCGCGGCCCTCTACTTTTGTATTCAAGTCCTTCAGGATTTTTACTTCTCCTGTGGAGGATGTGCCGCCGTCATAGCTGGATACATCCATAAAATCCATTTCTAAATGGATTTCTGTATGCCGAAGAATATCTGACATAAACGGCAATGCACCTTTTAACACGCCAATAGCCAAGGGAAATTTGCCCTCGTATTCTTCTGTTAATATTGCACCGAGCTCCTTGCATTTTTTTTGAATTTCTTCCTCGCTTACTAAGATTTTTTCAATCTCATTATGAATTGTTTCTTGCGCCATTTTTTCTCCTCCTAATCAGCGTCATGAGCTAATCTTCAGTTTTATATTCATTCCTTTACCATTTTGTGCAGTCTCCGCTTTTTTTAGACCGACGACCCACAGGATCTTTCCCTTATCATCCACTATTATCGGCCAATTATCCCGCATATTTTGGGGTATCTTCGCATCTATAAAAATATCCTTCAGCTTTTTTGAACCATTGAGTCCTCTTACAGACATACGATCTCCCGCTTTTCTTACTCGGATATGTAGTGGTAATGAAATCGAATCTAGCGGAAAAACAAAAGTTGCTTCATCCTCTGCCGGGGCTTCTTTGATGATGGCAGCCTCGATCTTTGTGTCATCAGACAGCACCGTTTCACCTGGAACTGGCAATAAAGAGGGTTGAGCTGACTTTACGGATGGTTGTTGACCAAATTGCAGATAAATCTTCCCATATATATTTGTCACACGGAGCCTTAACGGAAAATCAATACTTGCGCTTCCGTTTCGGCGTCTCAACAGGTCAAAAAAGTTTACTTCGTGGATATAAGATAGGTCTTTAGGCAAGGTTCCATATAGATAGTTTAATATTAGATGAAAGGCCCGTCTTTGTAAAGCCTGAGGAAGCTCTGAAAACGCTTCTGCCGCAAAACAAATTTCCCTTGTATCTTCCCGAAATTCCACCACTTTTTCTACCATTTCCTTCGCCTGCTCCTGCAAGTATTGTTCGTCCTGGGCTAACGTTTCGCTGAGCGTCTGAATGGTGTCTGCGATACGCGGATTTTTCCCCTTCAGCAGCGGGACGACGTTTTTCCGGTAATAATTTCTCGTATACGTATCATCCGCGTTCGTTTTATCGACCTGATAGCTCAATTGATACTTTTCCAAATAAGCAAGGATGTTATTCTTTGTCACCCCTAATAAAGGACGGATAATTTCACCGCCGGCAAAATCACGCCGCATAGGAATCCCTTTTAAAGCGTTCGAGGTCGCCATTCTTACCATTCGCATAACCATCGTTTCAATTTGATCATCGGCGTGATGTCCAAGAGCAAGCAGATCAGCTTTTTTCTCATGCATCAGATCCAAGTAAACACTATAGCGTAATTCACGTGCAGCAACCTCTTCACTGACACCCTTTTCCTTTTGATATTGTCTGACGTCCACCATTCTTTCCACGCAGGGTATTCCCCATTCCTGACAAGTATCTTTCACAAATTGACAATCGTCGGCAGAATCTCCGTTACGCAGCTGATGATCTATGGTCACTGCTGTAAGGCTTAATTCCCATTTGGATGAAATGTTGTTCAAGAAATGTAATAGCGCAATCGAATCCGGTCCTCCTGAAACGCCGACAAGAACCGTTGCATGCTTTTGAATTAGGCGGTGCCTTCTGATAAATGCACACACTTCCTGCTCCATCTCATTCCTCCTCCATCCATCGGTTCTGGCTCCCTATACGGTTAGGATAAAATTAGAAAAAAACCGTATTTTAACTATACTTCTATCATACTCCTTTTTGAGGAACGGTTCAAAAGAGAGGATGCGAAAAAGTATATTTTCAGTCTATCTTTTTTCAGTTTAAGGCAATAACAAAGAAATAATCCAAAAAACAGAGGCTGCCAGAGAAATACTAAAGGATTCTTTCACAGGATATACTTTTTTTTGCTGCATTTTTTTTCGATATTGGCTGCGCTTGTGCTGTACCTGTTTTATCTTGCCCATTACATCTTTTTTCATTTCTGCTGCGGTAGAATACTTTCCTTTTAGTGCTTTCTTTAAAAATGGATGCAGGAGCTGCAGATCGCTGGCCCGATACAATTTTTTCTCAAGCAGCTTCTCAGAGGATTCCCCCGCTATCCGGTCAAAGCGTCTCGGATAATAGATATGGAGAAACACCATCGCAACCGCAAATAAATCATAGCTTGGCTCTGCCTTACGTGTTCCAAGCCCCCAATAACCGCGATCAAAAAACTCTGTATATTCTTTAATAGAACGCCCCATCCTTGTTGTGCCGCCCACATCAACCAGTCTAATTCTTGGCGGATTCGATTCCACAAGAATATTATCTGTTTTTAAATCGCCAAAGGTCCAGCCCGCCTGATGAAGCTGGTCTAAATCCTCTAACAGCTGAACCATCAATACGCCCAGCCACTTCTTGCCTCCCGCCTGAATAAACGCACCTAATGTCTGACCCTCCATATACTCCATCACATAAAAGGAATACACCCTGCCGCCTGGTGCTCTCCAATCATCGACATCCAATAAAGAAGGTCCAAGGCGATATCCTTGAACCTTTTTCAATGCTTTGAGCACATTGACTTCTACCGTTACAGCTGTATCCTGTTCGCTTATTTTCAAAGCAACAGGCCGTCCATGATGCATGCAGAGATACACAGCTCCAATTGCGCCCTCGCCAATTTTTCTCACAACGGTATAGGATTTTTGATGCCACTTCCCTGTTATCTTTTGCTGAGAGTGTAACCTAATAGCCGGTTTCTTCCATGTCGAATGGTTCTTCATCCGAATTCCTCCGTAGCTGCTTCTTGCTAAATTGGTACATTGCTGCCCGTAATGCCGGCCCAGTCGGGGTGATTCCTCCGCTTGTTAACTTTGGAAAAACCTTGGAAATCCCATCCAGCCTCGGCGACCAATCAAGCACAAGCTCAATATCGTTCCGTCTGCCCGGAAACCGGTAAATACAAAAGCGGTTTTTTCCAACTCGGGCATTCAAGCTCATAGATAAGTCAAACAACGCCTCCTTGACTGTTTCTAATTTATCACGCATGCTCGCACTGCTGTCGACTAGCACCACCACCTCTAAATCACTGGTTTCTCCTAAGTCCTCTACCACTTCCATGATTTCACCGCGTTTTTCCGGATCCAGCTCTTCCATTGACTGATCTTTTCCTAAAATGCTGCGCAACTCTTTATTGACAAATCCCTGTAATGTTTGTGTCATTGCCTGCCTCGTCACCATTTGCACCGTTTGAGATAAACGTTCACTATAAACAATTTGACTGACGCCGCCGCCAGATACAGCGATATCCTCCACTTCCTGAAGGCCCTCTGGCTGTTCCGTCTGATCATCGTCTAATATACCAATGACATTCACAGTGATTCCCTGTTGGTTTGCTAAACCGGCTACTGTTGCAGGGCTTTCGCCTTTATTGGAGCAGCCATCGGTTAATAGCAAAATTTGTTTTAATGTTCCTGCGTTCATTTCATGTATACCTCCTCATCTTCCATTACCATCATCACCAAATAATGCATTCTGTATACGTATATTTGGCAGATTGGCTTACGAGAAAGAAGCATACAGCTGAGCGTGCTCTACATCGAGAGCAGCTTCTCTTGCCGGACTGGAACATTGGCCCATTTCGGTGTATTTTTCTTTACTTTGGCAACCAATACGGTCATGTCATCATGAATATCCCCCGATCTGGTTCGAATCACCTCTTCTAATAATAAATCAGCAATTTCCTGCGGGTCCTCCGTATCCATCTCTTTGATTTTCCGTTTAATCCAAATATCAATATTTTCCACGTCTTTCGGCCCGTCAAAAATGCCGTCACTCATCATGATTAATAAATCATTCGGCTTTAGCTGCTCACTGACAATATCTACATCAAATTCCTGAATAATCCCCATCGGCAAATTACTGGCCTCTATTTTTATCATGGAATTCCCTCTGCGGACAAAGCTTGGAGTCGAACCAATCTTTAAAAATTCGGCAGATGCATTATGCAAATCCACCACTGCTAAATCAAGCGTTGCAAACATCTCATCCGTAGTACGCAAAGCAAGAATCGAATTAATTGTTTTGATTGCTACCTTTTCTCGTATTCCAGTCTGCAAAATTTGCTGCAGTAAACGTAATGTCTCTGTACTTTCTTCCTTTGCACGCTTCCCGTTCCCCATCCCATCGCTGATAGCCATCGCAAACTTCCCTGCGCCCAGCTCAATGGTCGTAAAGCTGTCACCAGATACAAGCCCCCCTCCTTTTGCTGCATTGGCCGCCCCCGTCTCTACCTCAAAATCCCTTGCTGATCCAAAGACGAAGTGGCTGTAACCATAAGGGAAAGAAGAAATGTCTTCATTCCTTACCACAATCATCTCATCGAGCAGCTCCGAAAGAACCGGAGCAATTAATTTTTCCCCTTCCCCATGATATTCGTAGAAACTTGTCGTTAGCTCAATATCTACATTTCCCTTCTCTAAGTGATAAATATCTAAGCGGACTAATTCTATCCCCATCTGTTTCAAAGCTTGAATAATTTGCGATTCCTGCAGCTCATGATGCTGCCGTTCCTTTAATATTTCTTTAGCAAAATCATTCATCACATCAGAAACACCCTGGAGCTGGTCAGAAACTAAGCGCTTACTTTCTGTCACCTGCTGTCTCAGCTGTTGGTTTGCCTCATAGAAGCTCATTTCTGACTGCATTGCCTCCTTGACTTGGCGCGATCGTACACAATGATTCTCAAATTCCTTCACGACATTTCGGTGGGGCTCCTGCCCGGCGGTAATATTCTGCTTCATCGTCTCCATAAGCGAATAGGTTTTATCAAATTCCTTCTGCCAGCATTTATTCTTTAAAAAGCAGTCCTGACATGTTTTTTCCGTTACCTGGCTTAAAAAGTAATCGGTATCCCGCTTCTCGTCTCTTTTTTCATCACTTAATGTCCTGTCTGTCACGGCAAAGCTTTTGGATAACGCCTGAAAGACATCGGAAAATTGTTCTACGCGTTTGGCAGTAACATTTCGGACCTTTTGCGAATACTGCTCCTGTTCATTTGTATATGCTTCTGTTCCCGGAATATAACGGGCGATTTGCTCCAGCCAGGATGCCGGTGTCATCAAAAATAGCAGCACAGCCATAAGTGATTCCGTTAACGACGGCAATAAAGCAACACTCTCCCCATAAACACCGATGAGTCCTGTCCCAATCAAAAGCCCCACCGCTGTTCCCGGTTTCTTTCCTTCCTTCAGCAATCCCCCGAGCACACCTGAAAATGCTAGCAGACTCATTTGATAGAGGTTGACCACATTGGCTAATGACAAGATCATTCCTGCCACCACCCCAACCGTTGAACCAATAGCAGCACCTCCAATAAAGGCAAACACCAAAACAAAATACCTTGAAAAAACATGTTCTAATGATGCGCCGTACACCTCCCAGCCGATAAACCCTGTTAATACCGAGGCAATCAGAATAATCAAGCAGACAATTTCTTCACTTTTTAAGGTGGGTTTATATCGTTTTGGTGATAATAACGGAATACTTTGCATAAATATAAGTACAAGGATTGCCCCAAGGACTCCCTCAACGGCCAGCATCATCCATTCAAAGGATGATATGGTGCCCTGGAGCGAATATAAAAACATCCGCGGCAGACTGGTTGCAAAAAAGACAGTAATGGGCAGCATCCACTGTTGATGCTTTAAAGATTTTGTTGCTGCCGAGATGAAGATAAATAAAATAAAAGCAATAAAAATATAAGCTACATGCTGCATCGAGTAAGTCAGCGCCCCTAATATAACAGCTATCATCGAACGGAAGGATTTTTCCCGATGGACAAGCCACATGCTCGCAATGAAAGCCACAGCAAACGGAGATACGGTCTGCAGGATGACAGCTCGTCCTAATAAAAAGCCTGTAATATAGAATAACCAGCCCTGTGCGATTAATATATGGTTGACCTTCGCAGTAATCTGTTCTCTCCATTTTCTCTTTTTACTTGCTTTCTCGATTGTAATGCTTCCCGATTCCACCCTTGGAATTGAACCTATCATTTTATCCACTCCCATCTTTCCAACTAGTAAAACATAGGTTGCTTTCTTTTTTTGTCAAAAAAACATGGCAGTTTCTAAAAATCGTTCGACGTAATCTTGGGAAGTTACCATCGTTTTACAAAAAGGGTGTACCTTAGGATATTCATCCAGTTTCATTAAAAAAGCAGAGGATACGTTGCTTTGCAAATCATATACGGGATTTTACTTCATTTTAAACCTCCGCATTTTTTTAAACATCGCTACATCATTTGTAGAAAAAGTGAGTGGAAATGCGGTTCTTTTTTATAACCTCGACAAGATAACCGAACTTTTCGAAATTAAGGAAGTAAACGCGGATTTTTTAGTTCGCGGGAATCATATCCGGAAGTATTTTAAAATAAGCTTCAAAAATTTATAGAGAAACTATTGACAGTTTATGCTGTCTGTTGTATGATTTTTCTTGTTGATTTCACTTGGCGGCGTAGCTCAGCTGGCGAGAGCGTACGGTTCATACCCGTGAGGTCGTGGGTTCGATCCCCTCCGCCGCTATCCTAAATAATTAAAAAACTCATCTCTTTAAAAAAGAGATGAGTTTTTTTGTGTAAACGAAATAAATTGATTTCATCATTCCATATGTTGACGGGAGGAGAAATCATCGTTACATGTAAAAAAGCAGGAACGAGCGTCCCTGCTTTTTCTATTTATCCATAGAGCATTATTAATAGACAGCAACTACTATCCTCTTCTGGCACCCCGTCCTCCGCGCTTGGATTCTGTGTGCTTCTTCAAAGAGGCTAAACGATCCTCGGAATCCTTCAGGAAACGATTCATTTTGGACTCGAAGTTCTCTGTGCGTTCTTTTTGACTCTTTTGACTTTTTGGACGTGCTTGTTGCGGGCGATCTTTCGCCTTTCTGATGGACAGGCCGATTTTGCCATCCTTTTCGACATTAATGACTTTAACTGTTACTTCGTCTCCAACTGTTAAATGCTCATTAATATCTTTAACATAGTTGTCAGCAACCTCACTAATATGAACGAGACCTGTTTTACCCTCTTCTAACTCCACAAAAGCTCCAAAATTAGTGATTCCGGTTACCTTTCCTTGCAGCTTGCTGCCTACTTCAATTGACATAAAAGAAATGCTCCTCCTTAAAAGATTAAATGTTCTTCAATATATAGTATATTAATCAAAATAAAAAGTGTCAATATGACGGGTCTTCATCCGGTAATTTAAATATAAGTTCTCCTTCATTTGAGAAGAAATAATTAGTTCTGGCAATCTCAAGAACATACTCTTCATCCTGCAGGAGTTCGATTTCATGATTTAAATCTGATTCTTGCTGCTCTAAATCTGCAAGCTGCTGTTCTAACTGTTCGTATTCTTCCATTTTGTCTGCCTTTGTTGCCCGCTGATTAAAATGATAGATGGACATACTTCCTACGATAACCGCTACAACTAATGCATACAGTACCAACCGTCTGGTAAGACGCTGTTTTTTTCTATTCTGCCGCTCTATGTACGCATCGTACTGGTGCACGGATTTAGATTGAAGCTTTGTTACTTTCTTCTTTCTTTCCTCCACAGCTTTACCTCCTTCGATAAGACTGAATCCATTTTGGGATGCTTAAAAAATCCACTTAATCATATTTTTTAAACACGTATTTATAAACTATATTCTTCATTTTACTATAAAATCCTGCTATTTGCAGAAAGAAATTTTGAATAGATTGTGGACAAAGGCGAAAAAGCCCTTTCCCTATCCACCGGAAAGGAGTAAATAAAAATAGACACAGCCATGTTATTATTTTGAAAACTCCCATCAGGATTGCCTTTATCATACGATAGAACGTCAAGAATATCCACTGCAAAGGAGAAATCAGCAAGAAATTTATTATTTTTTCTATACCCCGATAAATTGCTTTAAAAACACGAATCATATGCTCTAATAATTTTTTATACAGCTGCTTCGCCAAGGCCTGGTAAATAGAAAAACCAAAGAGACACGCTAACACAATATAAATCCTGAGCTCTCCTTGGTTGACTCGATATAATATATAAAATAAAATGCCGGCCTGGGTCATCCAAAATAATATTTCTAAAAAATAAGTTAAAAATAATCGTCCCTTCCAATAAATCGTGAAGCGCCGGAAGGTTTCCTGGGCAACACCTAAATAAAATCCACTTATAATCATCGTGATAAGTGTTAAAAATTGCGTAGATAACGTCATCGGAATATCTTGCTAAAGAACCCTTTAGCTTTCTCCTGCTGCTGATCATCTACATAGGAAAGCTCGTATATTTTTCCTTTAATGGTGACAATACCTTCTGTCACATCTAAATTCTTCAATTGCAGATTCTGTCCGCGGATAATCAAGTATCCCATCACCGTTTCTAAAAGGAATGCTTCATTATCAAAGCTGTCCACCTCTTTAACGCCCGTAATTTCAAGGTTTTTTCGTTTGTCTATTTTTACGGTATGCTCTAGTTCAACATGATTTCTTACATCTTTATTCTCATAATAATTCATATAAAAACCCTCCCTATCGTTAATAATTTATGATGGGAGGGACAAGTATAGAACTACATTTTTACTGCTCTATTTTTTCTTCTTTCACAATGGTGTAAAGGGTATCTGCTTCATCTTTACGGACATTTTCCCGCAGTGAATTTACTTTTACCGTAACCAATTTCTGGCCAAATCGAATAACAAGCTCATCCCCTTCAGAAAGGATGGAAGAAGCCTTCGCTGCGTTTCCGTTTACAGTGATTCTTCCTTGGTCTGCTACTTCTTTAGCTAATGTACGGCGTTTAATGATTCGGGATATTTTTAAAAATTTATCTAATCTCATCTTTCTTCTCCTCTCATCGCTTGATTTTTCTTCGCTTCTTCCCAATAAGCATCCATTTCCTGCAGAGAAGCTGTTTCAGGCGTCTGCCTCTTTTCTTCAAGCTTGTTTTCTATATATTGAAATCGGCTGATAAATTTCCGGTTGGCACGCTCCAGCGCAACCTCAGGATTGACTTTATAGTATCTGGAAATATTCGCTAAGACAAATAATACATCTCCCAGCTCCTCTTCCACATCCGTCAAATCTTTATCCTGAACAGCTTCGATAACTTCATCGATCTCTTCCTTCAATTTCTCCCATACTTCGTCTACATGACTCCATTCAAAGCCGACTTTCCCTGCTTTGGACACAAGCTTATATGCTTTAGCTAAAGCAGGCAGATGCGCAGGGATACCGTCCAGCACGGATTCCCTCTCTTTTCCTTTTTCCTGTTTTTTGAGCTCTTCCCAGTTCTCTAACACTGTTTCCTCAGTATCTGCTGTTGCTCCCCCAAAAACATGCGGATGGCGGTAAATCATTTTATCCGAAATCGACTGAATTACGTCATCTATCGTAAAATAACCATTGTCCTCGCCAATTTGACTATGCAATAAAATATGCATCAACAAATCACCAAGCTCCTCGACAATATGGTCATCATCTTCTTCATCAATCGCTTCAATCAGCTCATAGACCTCTTCAATCGTATGATGACGCAAGGATTCATGCGTCTGCTTCTTATCCCACGGACAGCCATCAGGTCCGCGCAGAATCGCCATCACTTCACGTAAAAACGGGAAGGTATGGTGCAGATATCCTTTTGGAACCGGAGGGATATATAGCGTAGTCAAATTGCTAATTTCCATCCGGTAATCCAATTCCTCTAAACGAACTTTTTCAATTTTTTCCGCCCTGCTGCCAGCCGCTTCCACAATATAAACCTCATAATCAGGCGGCAAATCCTCCAATAAAGTCAGCTTGACTTCGGAGGCAATGAACATGTCATATACCTGACAAACAAATAAATGATTACCGAAATGAAGCTGATCACGTCTGAAATCTGTTCCGTCTACAAATTGAAATCCTTCAATAGGATCAATTTGCATGGCAGTAAATAAGTCATCTAAATAGCTTTGCCCGCCTGCAATCGATACCTCGACCTCGTTCTGCTCCAATAGAAGCTGAACGGTTTTCTCTGCCAGCATAGGATGGCCGGGAACAGCGTAGATAACGGTGTCCTCACTTGTTTTCGCAGCTTCTACAAGCTGTGCTGTAATACAGGCATACACCGTACCAAACTGCTCTTCTTCTTCATAAAGCGTATCAAAAGAAGTAAAAGAGACTCTCTCTGCTTCCAGCACTTTGATAACGGGATGATCATTAGTTCTTGCATAAATCGTTTGCTGTGCTTGCGTTAATTTTCTATATATACCGAGCGGGAGCTGCTCTATATCTCCTGCGCCCAATCCAATAACCTCTATTTGCTTCAAGGTTTTTTCCTCCCTTTATGATAAATACGTAACAGGTACGCTGATTTTGGTAAAATACGAATTTGTGCTTCGGTTAATCCGCCTGTTTTTAGCAATACAAAGAGGAATAAACCTGCGCCTGATACCGAAATAAAAAGAACATATATCAGCAGCAGCAGCCTTATATCTATCACAAGTGCAGAAAACATTCTCTGCATCACCAAAAGGTATATAACCATCGATAAGCTCGCTGCAGCCAAGCTTTTCCATGACATTGAACGATATAATGACACGCTTGGCAATTTTCGATATAACTCGATTCCTACAAGCAATAATAACACACTGAGACTTAAAATCGTTGCTATACCCGCACCATATACCTCAAAATGCGGAATAAGAATCAGGTTGCTGCCTACCTTCACTACAAAGGAAATACCGATAAATACAGCTGTTCGCACAATCATCCCCAAGCTTTGCAAAATCGATGCGCCGATAATCGAAATGGTAGACATGCCGATAGCTATAATCAATAATCTTAATTCGCTCGTACCCTGCATATTTTTATAAAGCAGCTGGTTGACCTCCGGGAAAATAATAAATAGCCCTAAAACAGCACCTATGGCGATAAAAATACCAACATGCATGGCTGTTTGAATATAATTCATTACTTGCTCCCGTTGGTTTTTTAATTTCTGATAATTAATCGCCGGTATAATCGCTAAAGCAATGGACGAACCAATAATGGTCACCACCTGAATCAGCGGCTGCCCCCGGTCAAACACGCCTTTCATTTCTTTAGCAGCTATCTCTGCTGCTCCGCTTGCCATTAATCTCGGCACAAATGTGAATGCATCTGCTAACTGCATGAATAAAAGTGTCATATGATTCATCGCCGCAGCTACCCCAAATAAAAGCAAGGTTTTCATATATTTTTTCCATGGGACAGCTTCCTCCAAGGAAAATGCTTTAACGCCTGCAGGGGAATTCTTTCGATTTTTATAATAAAAGCACAACAACACAACAAGTGCACTGATCCCTCCCAGCAAGGACGCAAGCACGGCCGTCGTTCCAATGGCATCGATTTGAAAAATACCTTGGCTGACCAGCAGCGCTCCGGCAATAATAGTCCCTACACGAATAAACTGTTCTCCAATTTGCGAAAATGCAGTAGGAGCCATCTCATACTTTCCCTGCTGTATCCCCCGGAATAAAGCCAGGACAGGAACAATCAGGAACACGGCAGCTGTAACTTGATATAAACCGACAAAACGCTCATCCCCAGCTAATCGGGCTAATAATGGAGCTGTAAAATACACGATTGCAATAAGCAGGAGATGAAAGCTCCCAAGAATAAAAAGAATTGGCCGATAGAATCCTCTCCAGGACAGCGCTCTTCCTTTTTCCAGCTCCGTTGCTGTTAGCGAGGAAATAGCAGAAGGGAATCCGTACAATGCAAGCATCGTAGCAATTCCCAATAATGGATAGAGCTGCTGATACATATAAAAGCCGATATCCCCTGTTAAGTTTTGCAATACAATACGATAAACAGCACTAAGCACTTTACTTATCAAACCGGCGATACTCAGTACCACCGCACCTTTAACCAGCCGGCTTGTTTCATTATCTGACATGATAAATTTTTCCTTTTCCAAATGAATTTCTCTCAGTATATCATATCAGGGAGAGAAGCACGTTGCTAAGAAAAACCAAGAAAAAAAGAAGCCTGTCTTCTAGATTGGAGGTAACCTAGAGAAAGCTTCTTCTAGCAAAAATAATAGTAAAAGTATGGTCTATTCCATTTGTTTCGCCAGGAAAACAGATGCCGTCTCTGCTGCCTTCTGCTCTACCTTGCTCAGTTTATCTTCTTTCGAAAAAATCATTACACAGCCGATGGGGTCGCCATTGGCAATAATCGGATGAATCGAATAAGAGTGCAGCTCCTGTTCATTTCCATCTACAATTTCCATCTGGGACTTATCCCCTTCATAAACAGGCGATCGTCCTTCAATAATATCAGTAATCTTACCGCTCAGCGATTTATTCAAATACTCTTTTTTAGATTCTCCCGCTACAGCAATAATTTCGTCCCGGTCAGTAATAATAACCGGTGCTTGCAAGGATTGAAACAATGCCTCCGCATATTCTTTCGCAAAATGACCCAGTTCACTGATTGGGGAATATTTCTTTAAAATAACCTCTCCTTCCCGGTCAACGAAAATTTCGAGGGGATCTCCTTCACGAATACGCAAGGTTCTCCGGATTTCTTTTGGCACCACTACTCTTCCTAAATCATCGATACGTCGTACGATTCCTGTTGCTTTCATCTAAGTATCCTCCCTTTCTGAATGACGATTCTGACCTGGATGGAAGGACTTCCTTCCATGATTCATCACCGGTTGTTGTTATAGTATTAAACAACAAGAGATAACTATACATTCCAATTGAAATTTTTGTTATTTTATTTGGAATGTATAGGAAAATCCTCTGCTCCGGCCATGTTCTTCACATAAAAAAAGCTGCTCTCTTTTCGTAAGAAAGCAGCTTTTCACTGGTTTATCGTATCTTTAACGATTCACTTCGCTTAATTTTTTAATGAATTCAATAACGGTATCGTGCCGTTTATAAGCCTTGTCTTTGCTCCATTTGATACCTGCTTTTAAATTTTGATTTTCAGTGCCCAGACTGACTTGACGATCAAATTGATTCGCCGCTTCAAATAATTTAGAGCCGTCAATTTCCTGACTTCTTTCTTCATCGAGAAGCATCGTGATTTTTTGCGGCGCTTCTGTAATGGATTGTACACGCTGTTTCTTCGCATGCATTCTCATAATGCTTACCGTGAATAAATTCTCGACTTCTGCAGGATAATCTCCGAAGCGGTCAATTAATTCGTCTCTTAAATCCTGGACTGCTTCCGGGCTATCCACGTTTTGGAATTGCTTATACATTTCAATTTTCTGTTTCTCATCATTCAAGTATTCATCCGGAATATATGCATCGATTTTTAATGAAATCTCCGGTTCAAACGGCTTAATATCTTCTACTTCTTTTCCTTCTTTGCGGGCATCGATTGCATCCTTCAGCATTTGAGAGTACATATCAAACCCGACTGAATCAATAAATCCGTGCTGCTGTGCGCCGAGTAAATTTCCAGCACCGCGAATAGACAAATCGCGCATCGCAATCTTAAATCCAGATCCGAGCTCTGTAAATTCTTTAATGGCCTGCAATCGTTTTTCAGCTACCTCTGTTAATACCTTATCACGCTGATACGTGAAATAAGCATAAGCTACACGATTAGAACGTCCGACACGGCCTCTTAATTGGTAAAGCTGGCTCAGCCCCATACGATCGGCATGATTGACAATCAAGGTATTCACATTCGGGATGTCCACCCCTGTTTCAATAATGGTCGTACTGACTAAAATATCAAATTCCCCTTCTATGAAACCGAAAATAACATTCTCCAGTTCGGACTCATTCATTTGTCCATGCGCAATGGCTACCTTGGCATTTGGTACAAGCATGCCAATATCGCGGGCTGTTTTCTCAATATTTTCTACTCTGTTATGCAGGAAGAAAACCTGCCCCCCTCTGGACATTTCCCGATCAACAGCTTCCCGGATAAAGGATGGATTATATTCCATCACATAGGTTTGAATCGGAAATCTGTTTTCAGGCGGGGTTTCAATAACAGATAGATCCCTTACTCCCAGCATGGACATATGCAGTGTTCTTGGAATAGGTGTTGCTGTCAGCGTTAAAACATCGACATTGGTCTTCAGCTGTTTGATTTTTTCTTTGTGCTTCACACCAAACCGCTGTTCCTCATCGACAACAAGCAAGCCTAAATCCTTGTATTTTACATCCTTTGATAACAGACGATGTGTCCCTACCACAATATCCATATTTCCATCTTCCAGCCCTTTTACCGTTTCATTGGATTGCTTACGTGTGCGGAAACGGCTTAATAAACCAATGTTTACCGGGTAATCCTGGAATCTTTCGCGAATCGTCTCATAATGCTGCTGTGCCAGAATCGTTGTCGGCACCAGAATAGCAACCTGCTTTCCATCTGCCACTGCTTTGAAAGCGGCACGGATAGCAACCTCTGTTTTCCCGTAACCAACGTCCCCACAGAGCAAGCGGTCCATTGGTTTTACTTTTTCCATATCCTCTTTGATTTCTGTGATACACCGCAGTTGATCCTCTGTCTCCTGGTAGGCAAAAGACGCTTCGAATTCACGCTGTAATTCAGAATCTGGTGAGAAAGCGTAGCCTTGCCGGGATTCACGCTCCGAATATAACTTGATTAAATCATCAGCAATGTCTTCCACAGATCGCTGAACTTTGCGTTTTACCTTTGTCCATTCCGTACCGCCTAATTTATATAGCTTCGGTTCCTTTCCTTCAGAACCGACAAATTTCTGAACTAAATCAATTTGATCAATTGGCACGAACAGCTTATCGTCTCCAGAGTAACGGATCAGCATATAATCCTTATGCAGTTTGTTAACTTCTAACGTTTCAATCCCGAGATATTTCCCGACACCATGATTTGCATGAACTACATAATCACCGACCTTGAGCTCTTGATAATTCTTAATGCGCTCTGCATTCGTAATCTTCGGTTGTTTTCTAGAGCGTTTCGTGCGCTGCTTGAACAATTCATTTTCGGTGATAATCGCCAGCTTATGCATCGGGAATTCAATTCCCGAATGCAGCTGCCCCACGATAACGGTCGGCTTTTGTATCGGCAGTTTTAATTCTTTTTCCACCTGTGTTTCAATATCATAATCTTCTAAAATAGAATGTACTTTTTCTGCGCGCTGTTCATTTGGTGTCAGAATAACAACCGAGTAATCTCCCTTTTCCCAGCGCTTCAATTCATTTTTAAATAAAGGCATCTGCCCATGAAATTCCTGCATCGTTCGTGTCGATAGATTAATAATATTTTGCGGGTTCGTATTTGGAATATGCCGCATAAACACGGACATATATACACGAGAATGGGAAATACCGTCTATCAGTGTATTCCAGCCAAAAGAAAATTGACTGCCCTGGACCATTTTATTTCCTTCCAGCAGCCCCGTATACCATTCCAGCTCTTCATGATCTAAATTGGTCGCTGTTTCCTGAATACGGCTCATTTCATCAAAAAAGACAACCCCATTCCTCGGCAAATAGTCTAACAAACTAGCTGGTTCATCATATAAATAGCCAATGTATTTATACATCCCCTGGAAACGGTTTAATTGTTTAAATTGTTCAATATCTTGTTCAATAACCTCCATAAGCTCTTCTTGATCAGAAGGTTTTTTGACTTTTTTCAATGTATCTGAAAGGGCATCCTCTAGCCGTTCTGCTACTTTCACCATTTCTTGTTTATCTATCAATAATTCTGTAGCAGGATGGATTGTTACCTCTTCTACTTTGTCTAAAGAACGCTGTGACTCCGCATCAAAATAGCGGATAGAATCTACCTCTTCATCAAATAGTTCAATCCGGATTGGATGCTCCTCCGTAATCGGATAAATATCAATAATTCCTCCCCGCTGGCTGAACTCACCAGGGGCGGTAACCATTGAGGCTCCTTCATAGCCCATTTCCACCAAGGAACGCAGATAGGCCTCTACCTCAATGTCTTTTCCTGTTTGAAATAGAAGCTGATATTTATTCCAATATACTTTTGGCGGCAGCATCCTTTTTAATGCTGCAACAGGAGCGATTAGTATCCCTTTATCTTTCTGTGTCCAAGCAGTTAATGCTTCAATCCGCTGAGCGCGCAATTCAGGGCTTGCTACAGCCATTTCGGAGGCTATTAACTCGTTGACAGGATAAAGATATACCCCCTCCTCATTTGTCAGCTCTGCTAAATCATCATACAGCTGCTGTGCCTGGGCAAGCTGGTGGGTAACAATTAATAAAGGACGATTCATGGATTGATGTATGGTGGATAAGAGCAGGCTTCTGGCAGAGCCGCTTAAGCCGGCAACCATCTGCTCCTTCATGCCTGCCAGCAATCCATCCATAATCGACTGAATATCTTCCTGTGATTTTAAATAATTATGAATTGCTTTCATTCGTATTTCCCCTCTAAATTGTTAAAGTATTTTAAAAAACGCGCTTTGTGCGTGAAAATAGTCGATAAAATATATTTTATTTTTAAGAAAATGGTATATACGGTCATAGGTCTATCCGGAAAATAATCATCAGACCGGAACCCATTCAGGCTATTGTAAAAAATGGTCCAATTCATGATAATCAGGATGCATATCAAGAGCCTGCTGACAGTATTCACAAATGACTTCTAAACGGAAATAGCCATCTTTTTCAGAGACTATCATTTCTGCTAAATCCTGTTCCTTCAGAAGTTCAAGGAATCGTAAGGTTATATCCATTTCTGTATGCTGCAGCACACCCAGCTCTTTTCCGCAATGTCGACAACCATAGTAGATAACCATCTCATTCACCTCGATTAAAATACAAAAATTTAGAGCGCAGCCTATTCCTTGCTCAGAGAGGATATCTGCACTTTTCATTTAGTTTTAACCGAGAGGAATAAGAATATACCCTGCTTCCATTTTCCACTCAAAAAGGTGGATGAATGGAACTTCCCCTTCAAACCAAAGGTATGCTTTATTGATTAAAATCATTCATCACTTCTACAAAAGGTTTGCCTTCTATCCACGCTTCAATAGCATCAGCTGCATCTTGAACACTTTGTTCAACCGCTTCTTTTTCATCTTTGGGAAACTTCCCTAATACATAATCTACGACAGGGGTTGCATTTACCGGTCTTCCTACCCCTAAACGTATTCGTTTAAATTCTTTCGTTCCTAAATGTTCAATTGTGGAACGAACTCCATTATGACCGCCATGGCCGCCCTTTTGCCGTAACCTGATTTTCCCTGTCGGCAAATCCAGGTCATCATAAATAACGATCACGTCTTCTGTCTCTATGTCATAATAATCCATCAGCGGCCGAATAGACTCGCCTGACAAATTCATATAGGTTTGCGGCTGTAATAATACAATCTTTTCTCCATTGAAATGCTCGATAGCATAATCCCCGTGAAATTTCGAGTTATTCAGCTTCCATCCATGACGATCTAACAGCGCATCAATCGTGCGGAAGCCAATATTATGACGTGTCTTCTTATATTTCCTTCCAGGGTTTCCCAGCCCAACAATTAACTTCATCACCATACCCTCACTTTTCCCTGTCCACAATTTCTGTTAAACGCAATAACCCTTCTTTACGCATACCAGTATGGTATGCGTAAAGAAGGGAGGTATTACTTCTATATTGTTAACTTAAAAATTACTTTTCCTCTGAGTCAGATTTTTCTTTAATGACTTCCGGTTCTGCATTTTCATCTGCTTCTGTGTCTGTTTCTAAATCTTCTTCTGTAGTTGGAGGAACAACGGAAGCGATTGTCGTATCTGGATCATCTAAAAACTCATAGTTTCCAGTTACTTTCAAATCAGAAATAGATAAGCTTTCGTTCACATCCAGGTCAGAGACATCTACCACGATTTCCTCAGGAATATCTTTTGGTTTTGCACGGACTTGAATTTCATAAAACGGCTGCTGTAGTACGCCGCCTTCTTTTTCACCTTTTGATTCACCATCAAGGCGAACAGAAACATCAACGTCCATTTCTTCAGACATATTTACGATATAGAAATCGGCGTGAAGCAAATCATCTTTTATCGGATCTATTTGATAATCATGCAGCATCACATCTACCGTGTCGCCGCCTTCGACTTGAAGTGAAATGATTGCATTTCGTCCTTCATCCCGAACGGTTTTTACTAAATCAACGCTATCTACAGAAACTGTCTTAGCGTCTTTGTCCTTTCCGTAGACGACCGCTGGAATTCTACCGCTTTTTCTAATTTCGCTTGTTACTGATTTTGCAAGATCTTCTCTTTTTTTTGCGTTTAATTTTACTGCCATTCGTATCACCCTCCAAGTTGATTAAAAAAATAATATGAAACATTGTTTCTGCATATGTTGCATTATTTCTTTTTCTCAATAAAATAAACGGTCAATATAATACATACCCTAAAATGGAACAAGTTAAACCTTTAATCAAAAAGAATACTTACAGATTGCATTTCATGAACACGGATAATCGCTTCACCCAGCAGAGAAGCAACCGATAATTCGGTAATTTTATCAATACATTTTTCTTCCGGCAAAGGAATCGTATCTGTGACAACGAGCTCTTTGATTTTTGAATTGTCAATGCGCTCGATAGCTGGTCCAGAAAGTACCGGGTGGGTACAACAAGCATATACTTCTTTTGCGCCACTTTCAATTAATGCGTTCGCGGCTAAGGTAATTGTACCAGCTGTATCAATTAAATCATCAATTAAAATAGCTGTCTTCCCTTCAATATTACCAATAATATTCATCACTTCAGCAACATTAGGCTTCGGACGCCGTTTATCAATAATACCAATTGGGGCTTTTAAGCGGTCTGCCATTTTTCTGGCACGTACTACACCGCCATGGTCAGGAGAAACAACAATCACATCTTCTAAATTCTTCTGTTCGAAATAAGTAGCTAAAATAGGGACACCTTGTAAGTGGTCAATTGGAATATCAAAGAAGCCTTGAATTTGCGGTGCATGCAGATCAAGTGTAATCATTCGATTTGCTCCTGCTTTTTCAATTATATCTGCCATTAATTTTGCCGTAATCGGTTCGCGGGCTCTGGCTTTACGGTCCTGCCGAGCATAACCATAGTAAGGCATCACAATATTGATTGATTTGGCAGAAGCGCGCTTCAATGCGTCGATCATAATCAGCAGCTCCATAATATTCTGGTTTACCGGTGCTGAAGTAGACTGGATAACATATACGTCAGAACCACGCACACTCTCATCTATATTAATTTGAATTTCACCGTCACTAAATTGTGTTACGGTACATTTTCCTAATTTCGTTCCGATTTGAGCTGCAATACTTTCTGCTAATGCTGGATTCGAATTTAACGAAAATACTTTCAACGAAGCGTCCTTATAGTTGGATGACATTCCTCTAACCTCCATGACTTTGTTTGTAGTCTATTTTTTAAACTTCTTTGCATATCCTTCTTTATTTGATTGCTTCGATCTTGCAATGGATAATGCCTCATCCGGCACATCATTTGTAATTGTCGATCCGGCTGCCACATATGCACCTTTACCAATTGTAACCGGCGCAATTAAATTGGAGTTGCATCCAATAAACGAATCATCTTCTATTGTTGTCAGGAATTTATTTTTTCCATCATAATTTACTGTTATTGTACCACAACCGACATTTACACGCTCTCCCACATTAGCGTCCCCTACATAACTAAGATGAGAAACCTTGCTGCTGTTGCCCAGAGTCGTTTTCTTCAGCTCTACAAAATTGCCAATTTTTGTGTCGTTTCCTACATTTGAGGCTGGACGGATATGTGCGTAGGGACCAATATTCACTCGATTCCCAATGCGGCTATCAGCAGCAACACTGAATCGGATCGTTGTAGCTTCCCCAACTTCACAATCTTTTATTTCTGTATGCGGACCAATCTCTGAACCAGCCGCAATGGAGGTGTCTCCTTTTAAAACCGTTCCTGGATGAAGATACACATCTGCAGCAATTTTCACATCCGGACCGATATATGTATTATCAGGATCCACGATGGTCACGCCATTACGCATATGCGTCTCGTTAATACGCCGTTTCATAATTTTTTCCGCTTCACTTAATGCAACACGATCATTAATCCCTATCGTTTCATTAAATTCAGCTGCCACATAAGCGCTGATACGCTCTCCCTGGTCGCCTAAAATTTTAATGACATCAGGTAAATAATACTCCCCTTGTGCATTGTCATTAGAAACCGATTTTAAAGCTTCAAATAACGCTTTATTGTCAAAACAATAGGTTCCTGTATTAATCTCATTTATCGTTAATTCCTCTTCAGAAGCATCTTTATGTTCGACAATTTTCTCAACTTCCCCTGCATCATTTCGAACCACCCGGCCATATCCGGCAGGGTTATCTGCAAGTGCCGTCAATATACTTGCTTTAGAACCCGTCTGCTCATGATGTTCAAACAATTTTTGGAATGTTTCTGCACGAATCAAAGGGGTATCCCCGCAAGCTACAATGGTTACACCTTCTTTATTCTGTAACAGTTGTTCCGCCTGCATCACAGCATGTCCTGTGCCGAGTTGTTCTTCCTGCACGACAAAGTCACTGGACGCTCCAAGCTGCTCTCTTACTTGCTCTGCTCCAAATCCGACAATGGTAACTAATTTATCTAACCCAGTTTGTTGTAATTGATCCGCAACATGCTGTACCATTGGTTTGCCAACTACAGGATGAAGCACTTTATATAACTTTGATTTCATCCTTGTTCCTTGCCCAGCTGCTAAAATAACAGCAAATCGATTCGTCATTAGGAAACCTCCATCATCTCTAAATATCCATTTAAAAATATATCGTAAAAAAACCTTTATTTCAATAAAATAAAAGGTTTTATTTCTATATCTTATGTTATCATATTTTTATTTTTTTCGTGACCTCGCTTAACTAAAATACGAAAAAAACTTTCATTGCTGCGTTTATCGCAGTGTAACTGGTTGAGACAACGATTACCAATGTTGTCAGGTTCCCACTTTTAAAAAATCGTCCCATAAAATACCAGCTTTTCTTTTAAAAAAGGACAAAAAAAAGAAGGCAAATCTTCATTCAGATTTCTACCTTCTCGCCCAATCGCCCTCCAGCGTATGTTCAGGAAACACCGGCTTCTTCTTTATAGCCTAGCCCCTCTTCATTCTCACGTTCACGTTGATACTCCCCTAAAACAGCTTCTTGAATTTTTGAGCGTGTTCCAGAATTAATCGGATGAGCAATATCCCTAAACTCTCCGTCTGGCGTCCGCTTTGACGGCATTGCAACAAATAATCCACTATTCCCGTCGATGACACGGATATCATGGACAACAAACTCGTTGTCTAATGTGATTGAGGCAATGGCCTGCATTCTTCCATCTGTTTTTACGCGGCGCAATCTTACGTCAGTTACTTCCATGATGTTTCACCACCTTTTTCCTAATTCAAAAATCACCCTTTATACTTATACTACTTCAACATAAATTACAAAAATCCTTCTTATAAATACCAATAAAATAAAATATTTTAAATTTATTCTCCCGTGTACCTAAGAAATCATTTGTTTTCGACTTTTTTAGTCATTATTATCCACCTTTTTCTTCCAGACACGATGATTGTCTAAATGCAATGAACACAGGTATAAAAAAAGACCTTAATCTCTAAATTAGATTAAGATCTGAATTGTATGCCGTTTATTCCATTTGATAATTCCCCGGCAGTACAGACACATGATGATTCTGTATGTCGACAGGAGATATTTTTAAGAGGGACGTATAATCGGTAATCACTCTTTCATCTTCCTCATCATCTGCTTCTGCCAGTACTCCAACAGCCTGTACCGTTGCAGAGAATTCCTCCAAGAGGCTCTTTATTCCTGTAATCGTTCCTCCTGCTTTCATAAAATCATCGATGATACATACGTTTGAGCCATCAGGCAGACTGCGTTTTGGCAGCACCATCGTTTGAATTTTTCGGGACGATCCAGAAACATAGTTGATACTTACAGAGGACCCTTCTGTTACTTTCGGGTCTCTGCGCGCAATAACAACCGGCACATTTAAAAAGGATGCTGTAGCATACGCCAAAGGAATCCCCTTTGTTGCAACAGTGACAATCGCATCAATCTCTAAATGGGCAAAGCAGGAAGCGAAGGCACGGCCAATTTCCCGGACCATGGAAGGATCGCCAAGGATATCGCTCATGTACAGATACCCTCCTGGGAGAATGCGGGCAGGATCTTCTAACTTCTTCTGAAGCGTGGAGATAAACTCGCTGCTTGATTCTGCCGAGCTGGTAGCAATATATTTCACACCGCCGCCAGCCCCGGTCGTTCTCTCCAGATACCCCAATCCTTTTATTTGAAATACTTCATGTATAATATCTAAATCCTCACTTATCGATGACTTCGTTGTATCACAAAGCTCGACAAAGTAAGGCAATTGAATATGTTTCCTCGGGTTTTCTAAAAAGTACTCTGTTAACACAACCAATCGATTACTTCTTTTCAAACTCACACCTCAAATCCGAATGTTCTTTATATAATATAGCATTTTCATATGCATTTTAGCAATGCCTATCCTAACATTCGGATTAATTGTACGTCCTTGCAAAAGCCCCGCATACTGTTATAAATCCGCAGTGCCTTCCGGTGATGCTTCATTAAGCCAAACACGGTCGGCCCGCTCCCGCTCATCATCACACCTTCTGCTCCTGCCAGCTGCATCGCTTCCTTCAGCCGTGCAACTTCCGGATGCATGGAAAAAGTAATAGGCTCCAATGCGTTTCCCAGATGATTGCACAGCCTTGAAAAGTCTCTTTCCTCCAAGGCTGCCAGTACCTCTTTTGTATTTGGGTGCTGTAACTCCGGAATTTTAATTTGATCAAATACGGTATAGGAGGATACACCAATATCCGGTCTGGCAAGAACAACCCAGCAGGTAGGCGGGGCAGGCAAGAGTTCAATGCACTCGCCGTAACCTTTTGCTATCGCTGTTTTACTGTGAACGCAAAAAGCAATATCCGCTCCTAATTGCGATCCTAAATCAGCTAATTCAGCTAACGGGATATTCAGTCCCCATAATCGGTTTAATCCCCGTAAAACCGCTGCAGCATCAGCACTTCCACCAGCCAATCCAGCGGAAACAGGAATCGATTTATCAATTTGGATGTGAACACCTTTTTTGATATTGTACGTTTTCTTAAATAAAATTGCTGCTTGATATGCTAAATTCCGTTCATCGCTGGGAACATAACGGCTTTCCAAAGATAATTGAATTTTATCTGCAGGTAATTCCCGTAATTCTAAACGATCTGCTAAGTCTATCGTTGTCATGACCATTTCAACATCATGATAGCCATCCTCCCGCTTATTTAGTACATCTAATGATAAATTTATCTTAGCAGGCGCCTTCTCCATGACAAGCATCTTCAATCACATCCTCAAAGCGTTGGAAATTCGTTCACCTATTTGAAACCATAGCTACGTCCATAAAAATATGTTTTATTGTATCATAATCAAAACACGTAGGCTAATTTAGTTTAAGAAAGGGTTTCAAGGGCAGCCGAAAAAAGTTCCCGGTCAAGCTTTCCAGTCTCCTGAAGCCGGGAACAGAACTGCGTTAAAACAAAAAAGCAAGCCCGGTCAGGACTCGCTCTTTTTCATACTTTCTTCTGCCATTTCTATCGCCCGTTTCACCATATTACCGGCATCACGAGCTTTTATTCCTCCCCAGCCTTCCTGCTGTACCGTATCGTAAAATCCTAATTCTTTCGCTATTTCTTCTTTCATTTGTGCGGACATAATCCCTCGTCTACCCATATAAAAGCTCCCCTTTACGAATGAAGTTTTATTTTATCGACAGGCAATTATAGCTTATGTACTTTTCCTCCATTCAATCGCAAAAGAATTAACCAAGAGAACCATTTTCTGTTCTTTTTACCCAATATAAAAAACAGCAGACAATATGCTTGTCTACTGTTTAAAAAATACCGCTGAACTTCCTTCCACAAAATTCAGCTCCACCGTTTCTGTCAATATGTCTGTATAGCTGTATGAAACCCGTTCGAATGCATTCTCGTCCTGGTCAAGCTCAACAATGAAAACAGAGGGATATGTCTCCGCTAGAACACCGCATCTTTCAACGGTTTTCCGTCTTCCGCCATTCGCTCTGAGCCTTAACCGTTTACCTACCTGACCATCTAGACCTTGCTTGATTTCGATCAACGTTTTGCCCACTACACTCCACCTCACATACATTTATTTTAGCATATACGCCGATGAAATGTCAAGCAAAACAAACAATTATATCAGCATATGTTTTAGATTGTCAACTATTTATTTTGTCTATTTCTGATATTATTTGTCATGATGCTATTTTTATACATAAATTGTCACAAAAAAATGCATAAGAGGCTGATTTTATAAAAATTACAAAAAAATAACTAATCAGAATGGTCTAATTACAGGTTCCAATTCCTTGGAAAGAAGGAGGAACAAAAGCACACCTCTTATTCCCATTACTGCCTTTTCTAAGCAGTTTTTGAGATTATAATTCATCTTCGTCCTCATTCGCTAAGTAAGGCATGCCTGTTCGTAATAATCCCCTTGTCTGTATTCCTCCTAATCCTTTTTCTCCCGTTAACGTATTACGGAGCGCTTCCCACACCGATACACTTTCCATAAATGACGTGTACGCTACCTTTGCGACAATATAGACTGGATCCAGGGCATGAATATTGACTCTGGACGGTGAGCTGGCAAAATTGGATCCCGCACGAATCAATGACTCAAAATGCGATTGGCATGCTCCTGCAAAAATGACGAGCTGATCCAGATTCGGATAAACGTTCCTCGCTTCCCGCACAGCCTCTACAAAATATTTAGAATGGCGGTAGGCACTTAAATCATGCTTCATCCCCTTATTATGTGAATAAGCATCGTGGCCCGTAATAACCATAATATCCGGCTGGATTTTCTCAAGCAGATCTTTTATTTGAAAAGGCATTTCTGTTTCCGTTAAGTGAACACCATGCACTTGCAGGCCAATACGCTGATATAATTGGATACACTTTCTTAAATAGGACGGATCTCCATCAATATGAAGGACTTTTGCCGGCAATTGAAAATAATTTGCAGCATCCGTATAACCTTCTGTTGCTTCATAATTTCTTTTTTCTTTCATCATTTGATAGTCCTGACGAAATAATCGATAGGAGGATTCTTGTTTTTCTCTGTCCACTGCTTTTCTTTTTTTATGCTCCCTTTGGTTCACTAGTATTAAATCGGATAAAGCTGCATCTGCCTTTAATCTCAGTTCTTCTCCGTGAAGAATAGCAACTCCCTTTTTTATTTCTGCCACACGGAATAATAAATCATGATCATATGATTTCCTTGTAACTAACGCACCCTTCTGTATATCCATCGCTGCACCTCTCACCTTTTACTCTTTCTCATTGTATGAATAAAAGCACAGCTCTGTTCCAATCATAAGAAAAAACAAGAACACCACTTGGTTTTAAAAACTTCGATGTTCTTGCCAAGGAGATGTCCGCTACGGGAAGTCGCTTTCCGCGGGCAACGTTCAGCCGCACGGTAAGAAAACCGCTTCCTGCTCAAGTCTACCTGTTGCTTTTCCCGCAGGAGTCGACAACATCCGCTCCCATCTAAGTGGAATTATGTTTTATTTGCTTTTTTACAAGGAAATAACGCAAATTCTAGCGACGGTTTTGATGGGACGAGTAATCGCAGTCCCAGGGGGAAGACCCCGCAGGAAAAAAGTGTTCTTCTTTTTTTCTACCCGCGGGGCATAAGTGCGACTATGCTTCTGTCTGCGCCTGACGGCTTGCCAATCAGCAAGTCTTCTTTTCACCCTCGGGGTATAAGTGCGACTTTAGCTCTGTCTGCGCCTGTCGGCTTGCCAATCGCTAAGTCTTCTTTAAAGGAGATGAGCTCGGGGCCCACGGAAAGCGGAGTGTATTTCTGGGGCCTAAGATTACTCACCCCATGAAACCCGTTGGAGCGGCTATATTCAGCATTTTTTATGCTTTCTTATTCTTTAAAAAAACTGATCAAAAGATTATATCTTCTGATCAGTTTTTTGGAAGCTCTTTATGGATTACATTTGCCAAGGATGAAAATTCCTCCATGGTTAAGGTTTCACCGCGTCTTCCTCCATCTATTGCTGCGTTTTCTAGGAAGGTTTCTATTTGCTGTTTTGCAAATTTATCCTGCAAAAATCGGTTTAAGTTATTACGGAGGGTTTTTCTTCTTTGAGCAAAGCTTGCTTGAATCAATTCAAAGAAGAAATCTACATTATCTACTTGAACAGGCGGTTCTTTGCGCATCACAAGCTTTAACACACTGGAATCCACATTAGGCTGCGGCATAAATACCTGCTTCGGCACATTTAAAACGACACTGGCTTCTGTATAGTATTGTACGGCAATGCTAAGCGAGCCATAGCTTTTGGTATTTGGGACAGCAGCCATTCTATCCGCTACTTCTTTTTGGATCATCACAGTCAGGCTCGTAACCGGAAGCTGATCACGAACAAGCTTCATCAGAATTGGTGTCGTAATATAGTAAGGAAGATTAGCAACGACATGAATATCCTGACCTTCCTCGAATTGCGTTCGAATCACTTCTTCTACGTTTGCCTTTAAAATATCATGATGAATAATTTCTACATTATCGTAATCGGCTAACGTCTCTTCTAAAATCGGGAGCAGGCGCTGGTCAATCTCAAATGCAACGACCTTGTCTGCATGAATAGCTAACTGCTCCGTTAAAGCACCCATTCCGGGGCCAATTTCAATGGCTCCTGTTTCCTTTGTTATCCCCGCTTGGTGGATGATATTTTCCAATACATTCACATCAATCAAGAAATTTTGTCCTAAGCTTTTTTTAAATGCAAAACCATATTTGTTCAGCAGTTCTTTTGTTCTCGTCGGTGTTGCAATATATTTTTTAGACATCCTGCTCCTCCTGCTCTATTACTTCCATTGCTTCTTCCAATTGTTCTTTGGAAATTTGGAATTGGGTAAGGCGTTTTAACAGCTGCTTTCCATTGGTATGTCCAATATGCAAAAGCTCTCCCAGACGTTTTCTCCGTCCAGACGCCTTCTTCCCTCCAATTAATCCATAATCAATCAAGTCTGCTTTGTTAATATCGCTATCCGAAAAATCCGCTAATTCATAAACCTCCGCAAGTGCTTTTTGAATATCCTCCACAGAGGCATGTTCAATACCTAAGCTTTTATTCATGGAATGTTTTGCCTTTGCCTGATCTCTTCGTAAAAAAGCGTGCTTGCAGCCGGGGATTGCCTGATTAATTAAGTGCCTGATCCGCTCGCCCGGATAATCCGGGTCCGTAAACACAATTACTCCGCGTTTTTCTTTTGCATGACGAATTTTATCGAGCGTTGCTTTATTTACTGCAGAACCATTTGTTTCAATCGTATCAGCATCTACAGCAAGTCTGATTCGTGTTGTATCGTCCCGTCCTTCTACTACAATCATTTCTTTTATCTTCAATCGATTTCCTCCACTTTATTCCATAATACGACAGACCTAATCAATTTTAAAAAATCGTTTCGCATTCTCTGTTGTGATATTTCCAATTTCAGCTGCGTCCATCTCACGTAATGCCGCAATATCTTCGGCTACACGTGCCACATATGCCGGCTCATTTCTTTTTCCACGGTACGGATGCGGTGCTAGAAATGGGGCATCTGTTTCAATCAGCAGACGGTCTAAAGGCACCTGCTTCGCTACTTCCTTCGGCAACGGGGCATTTTTGAAGGTTACCGGTCCGCCTAAGGAAATATAAAAATTCATATCCAGACATGTCTGGACATATTGGACAGAATCATTGTAACAATGCATAATCCCGCCAACCTCTTCGGCGTTCTCTTCCTGCAGGATAGCAATAATATCCTCCGTCGCTTCCCGGTTGTGAATAATAATCGGCATTTTTACTTTTTTAGCAAGTGCGATTTGCTGACGAAAGACCTTCTTCTGTACATCTTTCGGTGATTTATCCCAATGATAATCCAAGCCCATCTCGCCAATTGCGACCACTTTAGGATGTGCTGTTAATTCTTCGATCCATTCCAATTCTTTCTCTGTCATATCGATTGCATCAACAGGATGCCAGCCTACTGCTGCATAAATATTCTCATGTGCTTCCGCAATTTCAATAGCGAGCGGGATGGTTTCATGATCAAAACCAACCACGACCATATACTCCACACCTGCATCCTTTGCACGCTGAATGGTCTCTTCTCTATCTTCAGCAAACTGCCTTGCGTTTAAATGAACATGTGTGTCAAATAACATTCTAATCATCCTTTTTTGTTCTTATATCGAAAAGGAAGGAGCTGACATGAACACGATGACAGCTCCCTTCCATCTATTATTAGTTAAGAAATCGGCGCTCCGTTTGGTGCGCTTTCCGGTGCTGGAACGATTTCTAATTTCCCGTCCTTCTCAGCAGAAAGGATCATTCCCTGACTGATTTCTCCCCGCATTTTACGCGGTTTAAGGTTCGCTACAATAACAACCTTTTTCCCAATTAATTTTTCCGGTTCCGGGTAATATTCTGCAATCCCCGATAAAATTTGTCTGTCTGCTTCATCACCGGCATCCAGGCGGAATTTCAATAGTTTATCTGCACCTTCAACCTTACTGCAGTCTTTCACTTCCGCGACTTTCAGTTCTACTTTATCAAATACATCATATTTGATTTGTTTTTCTTTGGTAGAAACAAGCTCCGTTTCATTCGGATCCCAGGCTGCTTCTTCATCCGCTGGAGCTGTTCCTCCCATTTGAGAACGGATATATTCTACTTCTTCATCCACATCTAAACGAGGGAAGATTGGCTTCCCTTTTTTCACAACAGTAGTGCCTTCCGGGAAGTTTCCAAATGGAACATTCTCCCAGGCTAATCCGCTGGCTTCATCTAAACCAAGCTGCTCGATGATTTTCTTCGGCGCATGCGTCAGACAAGGCTGAAGAAGCGTTGCAACAACACGCAATGTTTCGGCCAGATGTGCCATAACACTGGCCAGTTCAGGACGCTTTTCCTCATCCTTCGCAAGAATCCATGGCTGTGTTTCATCAATATATTTATTCGCACGGGAAATCAGCGTCCATACTTTTTTCAATGCATTACTGAATTCCATCTGCTCCATGGACTCTTGATAATCCTGAATAACAGACGCTGCCAGCCCCTGCAGATCAGCATCTTCTTTATTAATCACACCGTTTATTGTAGGGACTTTTCCGTCAAAATATTTATTAATCATCGCTACAGTACGGTTCAATAAGTTCCCTAAATCATTTGCTAAATCATAATTTACTCTGGAAACAAAATCTTCCGGTGCAAAGACACCGTCACTGCCAAAAGCAACTTCTCTCATTAAGTAGTATCGTAAAGCATCGAGACCATAACGCTCTACAAGCATTTCCGGATAAACCACATTTCCTTTTGATTTCGACATTTTTCCGTCTTTCATCAACAACCAGCCGTGGCCGAATACTTTCTTCGGAAGCGGCAAGTCTAAAGCCATCAGCATAATCGGCCAATAAATGGTATGGAAACGAACAATTTCTTTCCCTACCATATGTACGTCTGCCGGCCAATATTTTTGGAAGTTTTCATCATCATTTGTACCATAGCCTAATGCTGTGATATAGTTTGCCAATGCATCGATCCATACATAAATCACATGCTTTGGATTACTCGGGACCTTGACTCCCCAACTGAAGGTAGTACGGGATACAGCTAAATCCTCTAAACCTGGTTTAATGAAGTTATTAATCATTTCATTTTTACGCGACTCCGGCTGAATAAAATCTGGATGCTCCTCGTAATATTTCAATAAGCGATCTGCATATTTACTCATCCGGAAGAAATAGGACTCCTCTTTAATCAGCTCAACAGGGTGGCCGCTGTCCGGTGACTTTCCGCTGATAACATCACCATCCTCGTCCCTTTCAACATCTTCCAGCTGCGTTTCCGTATAAAACGTTTCATCCGGCACAGAATACCAGCCCTCATATTCATCCAGGTAGATATCTCCTTGTTTTAAGAAACGCTCAAAAATATCAGCTACAACCTTCTGATGCTGTTCATCGGTTGTGCGAATAAATTTATCATTGCTGATTTCAAGCTTCTTCCATAAATCCTGCATTCCAGCAGCCATGCCATCTACATATTCTTGCGGAGAGATATTTTGTTCAGCAGCCTTCTGCTCAATTTTTTGTCCATGCTCATCACTGCCTGTTAAATAAAACACATCAAACCCTAATAAGCGCTTATATCGCGCCATCGTATCACAAGCTATCGTTGTGTATGCACTGCCAATATGTAATTTTCCGCTCGGATAATATATTGGCGTTGTAATGTAAAAAGTATTTTTGCTTCCCATCCGTTTTATTCCTCCTAGATTTGTTCCTATTTAAAAAATCTTGTCCTGAGATGTACAAGTGTCAGAGAGATTTCCCATTTACCTATAAAAAGATACATGCTATGAAACAAGCATTGCCATCTCATCCGAAAAAGATTCAAAATCAACTTTTAGAATTTCAGCTTTCGCTCTATTTTTTATGGTATCACATGACGCATATAAAATATCAACATCTATTGTAGCTATTATAACGTAATTTGCCAAATTGTGTACCTATTCACTCATTCTTTATCCAACTTCTTAGAAATTAATTTTACAAAAAAAGAGATACTTTCTTCCTCTGAAATAAATAAAAACGGATAAAAACCTGAATATTTATGAAAAAGGAATAAAACTTTTCCTTTTACAGTAAAATTGTATTGACAATACCAAATATTGTTGCTATTCTAATGTTATCAGTACCGACTAGTAACGACATTTTTTGCAATTTATCTCATTATTTGAAATTGTAATACTTATTTATTCAGAAAATTTTATTAAATCTCACATTGGAGGAATGAAGAATGAAATCTACTGGTATCGTACGTAAGGTTGACGAGCTTGGTCGCGTAGTTATTCCTATTGAATTACGCCGTACCCTTGATATTAAAGAGAAAGATACAATGGAAATTTACGTAGACAATGATCGTATTGTCTTGAAAAAATACCGTCCAAATATGACCTGTCAAATCACTGGAGAGCTGACAGATGATAATCAGACCCTGGCTGACGGCAACCTCATCCTTAGCCCAGAGGGTGCAAAAATTTTACTGGAAGAAATTCAAAACCGTTTTAAATAAATTTAAAAGGCAAAAAAAGGACGACCTCCTCTATGTACGTAGGTCGTCCTTTTTTTGCCTTTATTACCTAGCGAACTGGAACAAAGCTAATCAATATGGTAGCTCTGATAAACTTCCCTTTTCGGCACTTTCCGTTCGATGGCTGCCTGCTTAATGGCCTCTTTACTGGATAGATGCTCTTTATTCATCAACGCTTCTACATGTTCTTTCACAGATAACGCTTCCCACCAGCTTGATTCCTGCTCAAATGAAGCTGCTTCTGCTTCTGTCGGTCCTTCTACCACAATAACAAACTCGCCTCGCATGTCATTTTTCTTACTCCATGAAAAAAGTTCTTGTATGGTACCTCTAACAAATTCTTCAAATTTCTTAGAGATTTCTCTTCCTATGGCCGCTTTCCTGTTACTTAGGATACTTTCCATTTCCTGCAGGGTATCTTTGATGCGATAGGGAGATTCATAAAAAATTAAAGTCGTATTAAAATTTTTTAATTTTTCCAGTGTTTCTTTTTTATCTTTTTTCTTTCTGGGAAGAAAACCATAAAATGTAAAAGGCTGTGCAGTTAGACCAGACCCGACCAGTGCTACGAGTGCCGCATTAGCCCCTGGTAACACGATGACATCCAGCCCTTCGCGGATAGCTGCTTGAACCAGCTCTGAACCAGGATCAGAAATTGCAGGCATCCCCGCATCGCTCACAACAGCAACCGATTCTCCCTGACGAATCGTATCTAAAAGCTGTTTTTCTCTTTCCTGATGATTATGCTCATGATAGCTGATGAGAGGGGTGTGAATCTCAAAATAATGAAGCAGCTTTTTCGTATTCCTCGTGTCCTCCGCAGCAATCAGCTTGCATTCCTTTAATACCCGAATCGCCCGAAAAGTCATATCCTCCAAATTTCCAATAGGTGTCGGGACAACGTATAATGCAGCATGTTCTTCCGGCTGATAACTATTTTGGATATTCATTCATGGCACATTCCTTTCTCATAAGCTTGAATCATTTCCAGCTTTTCCTGGCGAGTTAATTTTTTTATTCGATATTCCTCGCGCAAGGCATCTGACTTATTTTCAAATGCGCATGTATAGATGATTTCAAAAGGCCCTCTTCCTCTTGTATATTTTGCCCCTTTTCCCTCTTCATGCATACGAATCCGATGCTCTAAATCATTTGTATATCCCGTATACAGCGTTCCGTCCTGACAATGTAACATATAAACCAAATGCTCTCCGTCAGCCATAGATAACTTCCTCTGCCTGCTTCGTATAGGAACCGTCCTGTTCATAAATATAGAATGGCGGCAGGATTTTCACATCTGCTTTCCCGTCGCGAATCCCTTCTATCAAGAGCATATTTGCTTCCTTTCCTTGTTTCGGATAAACAAATTGCACACGTTTCGGCTCGATACGGTACTTTCTAAATTGCTCTATAATATCTACCAGGCGTCCGGGACGATGTACCATGGCAACTTTTCCCCCGGGCCGGACATATCTTTTACAAGCTTTGACGACATCCTCTAATGTACAATACACTTCATGCCTGGCAATCGTAAGGTACGCATTGTGATTATGTTCTGTTGCAGAGGGTGTTTTAAAATAGGGAGGATTACAGGTAACCATATCAAAAGCACTTTGATCCAGGGTCGCCTGCATTTCCTTTAAATCTCCATGAATCATTTGTAATCGAGGTTGCAAATCATTTAAAGCAACATTTCTTTCCGCCATCTGAAAAATACGTTTTTGAATCTCTACCCCAATAATTTCCGCATTTGTCTTTTTAGACAGCAATAACGGGATGACCCCATTTCCTGTACACAAATCAAGAATCTTTCCTCGTTTTTTAGGAATCGAACTAAAATGAGCTAACAACACCGCATCCAATGAAAAAGCAAAGGCTGTCGGACTTTGGATAATTTTCATCGTTTCGTCTGCTAATAAATAATCTAATCGTTCATCATCATATAGCTCCACCATTGGTTCACCACATCCTTATGTTCTCATTGGACAGCTTATCAGAAAAATAGCTGCCTTCATAGGAAGACAGCCGTCCAATACGATACTTACCGTACTTTATTTCGTTTTATCACAGCATGAGTGTCCGTAATTTCCCCTTTAAGTTATAGAAGATATATTTAAATATTCATGGGGAAAAAACGGTCACTTCATCTCCTGATTAACTCAAGCTAATAATCATGGGGAGAGGAGCACCACTCTCCATGATTAAAGTTTCGTTTTATCAAAGAAGTCCAAGCAAAAAATACAATCTTCGTTTCGTCTCGGACTGCCAAACTCTAAACTGCAAATATGGAAACCTTCTTCATAAAGACGTGCTAAATTATCATAGCCTTCCCCCGGAAATATTCCTTTTTGCTGTTTAGAATCACTTTTTTCCTGCTGTTTTTCCACAGATTCTTCTGTAAAACTGTCTAGGTGATTACGCAAATGATGATTTTCATGGGCCAACCGGTGATTTTCTTCAAGCAAATCACTAAGTTTACCTTTTAAATCACCTAACTGCTCATATAATTCACCAATTTGCTTCTCCATATCGGAAACTTGATCGAATATCTCTCTGTTTCCCAAGATTGATCACCTACCTCTATTCTGTGACTTGTGCTACAATTCCTTCTTCGATTAATTCATCTAATGTATACTCCACAACACGTTCTTTATCTAAAAGCTCAATTTGAACCATTTTTTCTAATATATTTAACCCGACAACCTTTCCTTTTCCATGCGGTGTCGGCATCGTTTCGCCAATATCCGGCAGCTCTCTTTTTGCTGTTTCATATTCATCATTCTCATATTTCAAACAGCACATTAGTCTTCCGCATAAACCGGATATTTTTGCCGGGTTTAGAGAAAGATTTTGATCCTTTGCCATTTTAATAGACACCGGCTCAAAGTCTCCTAAGAAAGTGGAACAGCAGAGCATACGGCCGCATGGACCGATTCCGCCCAGCATTTTCGCTTCATCTCTGACTCCAATTTGTCTTAATTCAATACGTGTCTTGAACATCGACGCGAGATCTTTTACAAGATTTCTGAAGTCCACTCTTCCGTCAGCTGTAAAATAGAATATGATTTTATTGCGGTCAAATGTATATTCTACATCTACCAGATTCATATCCAGCTTATGCTGCGTAATTTTATCTGTACATATGTCAAAGGCTTTTTTCGCCTGATCCTGATTCTCTATAACCGTTCGCTTATCCTTCTCGTTTGCGATTCGGATTACTTTCTTTAACGGTAAAACTACATCTTCTTCATCGACTTGCTTTTCCGTAATGACTACTTTTCCAAATTCTATCCCTCTCACCGTCTCCACGATGACATAGCTATCTGGAGTGACCGGGTAAGAATCTGGATCGAAATAGTAGATTTTACCGGCTTTCTTAAAACGTACGCCAATAACTTCTAACATTTTTTCACCTCTGTATTTGAAGCGCTAGTTGTTCAATCACCAATGTTGGCTGAACATTTGCCTTTAATTTTCTTTTCGCCATTAAAATCTGATTTAAAATAGTCAATAATTGAGTTTGAGAAAACGTGATGACTATTTTTTCTAACTTAGATGAATCATTGGATAGCAGTATCGTATTGGCGTCTGTATATATATGCTGATGTAAAATATCTTTAAATCCTAGTATTAATAAGTCCAGACCTCGTTCTTGACCTTCTCTATCTTTAAAATGAGGTATCCAATTTTGATGAATGTATGTGTAGATATCCTCAGGCTGTGCAGTATACATTTCTACCCATTGTATCACTATTTTTCGCGCGTCTGCAAACCAATCATCTTGGGCAAGTTCGAGTGCTTCTGTCAGACTGTTTGTCAATGCACTTAAAAGTTTAGCATCGGTCTCATTCACACCCTCTTGCTGTAATCTTTCCTGCAAAATCCCCGGCGGAAGCGGCTGCAAATCAATAATCTGACAGCGTGATCGAATAGTTGACAGCATGGAGTGACCATTCTCTGTAAGCATCATAGCCGTTGTTTCCACACTTGGCTCTTCTAAAAATTTCAACAGGCGATTGGCGGCATTTACAGTTAATGTATCTGCATCCTTGATGATATACACCTTCTGATTGGATTCCATTCCCGAATACGTAAATTCCTTCTGCAGATTACGCACCTGTTCTATTTTAATAGAGGCGCCATCCGGCTCAATCCAATGCATATCCGGATGGTTTCCAGAATCAATCCGCTGGCAATTGATACAGTGATTACATGGATTCTCTCCTTGGCGATTCATACAAAATAAATACTTTGCCAACAGGAGCGCCATTTCCTTTTTGCCAGTCCCTCGATCTCCTTGAAATAAATAAGCATGGGAAATACGATTCTTCTTGATACTATTCATTATCGTCCGGGTTGCTACAGGCTGTATTTGTTCTATCTCTTCCCATGTCTTCATTATTATTTCCACCTTTAAACAGGAGCTGACTCTATTTATTTTTATGAAAGGCTAAAGTCCTCTCGATATAAAAGCTTTGCTCAAGTATAAATATTAACTAATAACCCCTTGATTTCCCCAATTAATCCGAGAATATCAATGGTTTTCTTTTCTTCATCCATTAAATCTTCTGCTAACTGGGCAATCTTTTCATCAATTATCTTCACTGTAGACAATTGCCTGCTTCCTTGCATGCTGAAGCTTTGCTTTTTTTCTAAAAGATACCCTTCCGAGGTCGCTTTTTCAAGAAAGCCCTTTACCATTCGTTTAAACTTGACCAGCTCACGAAAGGAACGATATCGGCTCAGTTTATCTCCCTGCTCCGTAATCTGCTTCACCATTTGAGTAAATTCCTGGGTCTTCAGCTGTTCCGATTGGGATTGAACAAGGTTTTGGAAAGAGGCATTATTTGTCTGCGCCGGACGCTTCAAATTGCCATCTCTCGGTGTTACGATATCACTGGAAATTTTCATTGTTCTCCCCCTCCCGTTTGATTACATAGCATGTTTTGAAGCAGAATTCCTGTTTAGAATTGGTAAAAGGACTCGATAGGCAAGATGAATACTGTAGCACCGCCAACTTCTACCTTCACTGGTTTTGGAATATACGAATCGGCATTTCCTCCCATTGGAGAAATGGGCGCCACCATCTGTTCCCGATGCGAGCAATTATCACGGATGATTTCGAGCGCATCATTCACATATTCATCCTCACAACCAATCATTAACGTGGTATTACCTTCCTTTAAAAATCCGCCTGTTGTAGCTAATTTAGTTGTCTGAAATTTATTTTCACCTAATGCGTTTACTAAACGATTGGAATCTTTATCTTGAATGACCGTTATAATTAATTTCATGATTGACCAGCCCCTTTTGGCATATTTATTTATTAAATAAAGCTGTAATTCTTTCTAACACATCTTGATAGACCGCTTCAAGCGAACGATCAGCATCCACAGTTTGAAAACGCTCTGGAAAACGAGATCGGATCAGCTGATAGCCTTCATAGACTTTCTCATGAAATTCGATGGTTTCTAAATCCAAGCGATTTTTCTCTCTGTCTGCATTTGCTGAAATACGCTCCAGTCCTTTTTTTGGAGAAATATCAAAGTAGAGCGTTGCATCCGGCATACAATCCTCAATCACAAATTGATTGATCGCATATACTTCATCTACACCAATGCCTCTTGCATAGCCTTGATAAACCAGACTGCTGTCTACAAAACGATCGCATAATACAATTTTCCCTTGTTCTAACGCAGGAAAAACCTTCTCTACAAGATGCTGTCTTCTTGCTGCTGCATATAATAACGCTTCTGTTCTTTCTTCCATTTCCAGATGGAGAGGGTCATGGATAATTTCTCGAATCTTCTCGGAGATACGGATACCTCCTGGCTCTCTTGTCTTGATAACCTCTATCCCCCGGGATGTAAGCTCTTCATAAACCTGATTTAGGATAGTGGTTTTGCCAGCTCCTTCGCCACCTTCAAATGTTATAAACAAACCAGTTGTCATCATCTTTCCCCTTTGTTCCTATATATGCGTATTCCTTCGTCCCTATGCTGTATTCGAACACCCTGCTCCACTAATTTTTCCAAGTGTGCGATATGCATTGCTTGGATTCTTTCTCCTTTTAAGAGAAGCGGAATACCAGGCGGATAGGGAATCACTGCCTCAGCAGCTATCTCTCCTATGCTTTCCCTCATCGAGACCAGATACGTTGGATAATTATTCATTTCTTGATAAGACAAATCTAATTCTTGGACCTTTTCGGGAAAAAGATTTGTCCTCTCTATTGTAGCACGATTTGCTGATTTTTTTAATGGATGCCCTATGGTTTTCAACCTTTTTTCCAGGAGACCCATCTGTTCCATTGGAGCAAGCCCATGGACAAATAAAATTTGTTCCTCCGTCGCAAGCTCCGGAAAAATTCCTGCTTTTTCGAGCAAATTCACAATGGACTTTGTCGAAAAAGAATGTTTCACGTGGAACGTTAGTTTTAATGGGTCGTCGCAAGGCATGAATTCCCAAAATGAAAAGGCGGAAAACAACTGCTTTACCTGTTCCACACTTTTTATCGTTTTGATTCGATCTTCTTCCGAAAAATGCGCTAAAAAGTGCCTTGCTATATCTAAAGAAGCCATAAGTACATAAGATGGACTGCTCGATTGGATAATTTGTAAATAATGCGCAATTTGAGACGGATTGATACGCGAAGTCCCCAGATGTAAATACGAAGCCATCGTCATTGCGGGAGCCATTTTATGTGCAGAATGCACCACAGCATCCGCTCCTAATTCTAGCGCTGATGCTGGAAAGGGGTCTCCTAAGGCAAAATGAACACCGTGTGCTTCATCTACTAGTACAGGGATATCAAATTCATGTGCCTTATCAATCATTGCTTTCAACGGATAAGTTTGACCAAAATAATCCGGGTAGGTAAGAACAATTGCTTTAGCATCGGGATGCTGCTCTATGGCGGATGCTATTGTTTCATAGCTTGGACTCGTAAATCGGCTAACCTGCTCCTCCCATTCCGGAGCTAAAAAAACAGGCTGTGCTCCTGCTAACTCTACGCCATTCATCACCGACTTATGACAATTACGCTGAATAAGAATCTTATCTTCCTGCTTACACGCTGCGAGAATCATCGCCAGATTGCCAGCTGTCGATCCGCCAACCAGAAAAAATGTATGCTGGGTCTGAAAAAAAGCTGCTGCTAAGCTTTCCGCTTCTGCAATAATGCCTGCAGGCGCATGCAAATCATCCATTCCGGTAATTTCGGTCACATCCCAGCGGAGCATCTGCTGAAAATTGTTATGATATGCAGGTGTAAAAACTTCTCCGTGCTTGTGACCCGGTACATGGAAAGAGATTGGATTCCTTTTTGCAAATGCTTGTAAATGCTCTGCTAATGGCATACGCTGCTGCTCCATTTGTCTGCCTCATTTCTTTTTATATGTAAATAAACTCAACTTTCGCACATTAAAAAGTAACTTCATTTCTATAGAAACAGGGGTTGATCGTTCCTTCGATAACACCCTTGACAAAGTGTAAAGCACCGCTGCGGCGGACCGTTTTGCTTTCCTAGGGGCACGCTCTTCAGCTAACTTTTATGCATAAAAGTTATTCGCTGTAGAATCCTATCAGAGCGCAGGCCAACCACGCAGACTCCTATGGGAACAGGGCGAGCTGAAGATCCACTTGAAAAGCGGTTTTCTTTTCAAGTTAGCTGAAGCCGTCCCCATGGAAAGCGGAGTGGTTGGCCGGAGCGGAGCTATGCACCATCATCAATTCCAAAAAGGCCGGATATTTCACCAAAATGCAAGCATGGTAATGAAGAACATGTTCATCTTGGAATAGCAAGATATATTTGCTTATTCTTAGGTGCGAAAGTTGATTAAATAAACAAATCAATTCCATTGAAATTGATTTGTTTATTATGGTGTTCTTCTTATTATACCAAGCAAGTGAAAGGGATGAAAAACATGGATACAAAAATGTACTATTATTCCGCTTTTTATAGAGCTGCATAAGTCGAAATTATTTAATCTATTTTTCCCGCTGTTTTCCCTTAACAGAAAAAAGCAATTTTCTATAGTGAAACACTTTAACGAGCGTAGTGTATTTCCGTAGCCGGTCGCTAGGAGATAGAATCTTTCATTTAACTTATATAGTACGTACCTTTCTTCCATATCTATGCTAACAAAACAAAAAAGCCTTTGCATGCAAAGACTTGTAAAAGGGGATTATATTAAGAATGTAATGTTGATTGGTTGATATTTTTTAACTTTGAGAGATAGTATTGGTATTTTTCTTCCCGCGGCTCCGTATGAATCATATTATGCTCACATTCCGAACATAAAAACATGGAATACAAATGAATCCCGTTTTCCTTTGGTTCCTCACAAATTCCGCAATACTCATACTCTTGAACTTTTTGCTGCTTCATTTCTCCACCTCCGTTAAAACTAGTATCTCCTAATCTAACGGATGCTATACATAGATATTATTTTTTTAGATTTTTATTCAATCTTGAAAAAATAAACAACGTCTCAAAGAATAAATAAATGGATCGCTGCAAGGGAACCGACTCCGAATATACCAAGAAATCCAGATACTAATACCGTAAATAGATTAATTGGAATATGCAGACCTACCGCCCCTCCAAATACATTTAAGAAAAAAAGCAGCAATGCACCTATCCCCAGCTTCATCGTTGCTTTCCCAATATGTTTCATTGGCTTTACCGGCGCACCTACAATAAATAAAAGAATAATTAATCCGACAATCGTTCCAATAAATAGTGTTGAATTCATTCCTCTCCCCACTTTCCTTCCATCGCTTTAACTTATTTCTATGATTTATCAGAAGCAATTAGAACAGGTTTTAGAAACGGGGAAGTCAATTTATATCCTATCTTAGCTAGTCATTGGCCGTTTTCTTCTTCAGCCTTTGAGAGCGAATGAGAAAGAAAGTCATCGTCCCTGCTAGAACCAGAAGGAGGAATACAAGAGCCCATGTATTCATATAAGACGGGAATCCCTTCGCAACACGAATATTATTCCAAATTATAAAGGAAAAGAGAACAGCTACTTCATTTTTTTAGAAAAACTCCCATTCGCTCGCCCTTTAGCGAATCCATAGTTTTTCTTATACTGCCCTATCGTGCAAGGAATTTACTAACATTCTAGAGTTGATATATTGTCCTTTTATATTTGCTTCGGTAAGATTCCTGGAATTATACATATGCGGAAATTTTTCCATAACAGTCATCACAACCCATAAAAGTAACCCGATACCTAAAAGGATGAATAGTTCTTCTCTTCCTCCCCATCTTGTTACTTCCCCAGCAAAATTATAATGTCCTGGAATCTGGCTTGGAATAGAGCTCCATGTAAAAATGATATACATAATAATACCAAAAAAACTCAGTATTCCCAAAACATTCAACAGCTTTTCAATTGCAGTCATTTTTAATTTTAGAATCGGCGGATTGGTTTCCATGATAAGCCTCACCTCTTCTTTTCTTAGAAAAATAAAAAAGAATCAGGCAGCTTGAAACATACTTGATTCTTTTGGAAAAATATATTCTTTAATTTTAAAATCGTGTCGCTTTAACCTTGCGAATACGAGCTTCTTTCAACAGCATCAAATATTTGGATCTCGCTAATAACTCTTCTTTCATCCCATTGCGTGACGGGTCGATACTTTTTCGCACAAAATCCTGAAGCTGCCTCCACTCGCCCTCTACTTGATATAAAGCATTTAGAAGCTCCTGGTCCATATCTTTTTTCTTTAATTTCTTTGCCATATTTCCCACCAAACCTCGTTATAAAATGAAATTTCATCTCATGGAAGCTTTATTTTCCCCATAGATGATCAGCGATACAATTTAGACATCTCTTCGTCCCTCTAGTGCTTTTGATAATGTAACCTCATCCGCATATTCCAAATCACCGCCGACAGGCAATCCATGTGCAATACGTGTGGTACGAATGCCAGAGGGTTTTACCAATCGGGAAATATACATTGCGGTGGCTTCCCCTTCAATATTCGGATTGGTTGCTAAAATAAGCTCCTCTACTTCTTCGTCTTTCAAGCGATTAATCAAATCCGGCACATTAATATCCTCTGGACCAATCCCGTCCATCGGTGAGATGGCACCGTGAAGAACATGGTATTTGCCGCGAAATTCTTTCATTTTTTCCATCGCAATCACGTCTTTCGGATCTTGGACAACACAAATAATCGATCCATCCCGGCTGGTATCCTGACAAATAGCACACGGGTCTTGGTCTGTAATATGTCCGCAAACAGAACAATGGGTAAGCTCCCGTTTTGCATTCACTAATGCATTAGCAAAATTCATCACATCGTCATCCTTCATATTTAAAACAAAGAAGGCCAGACGTGCTGCTGTCTTTGGACCAATTCCCGGTAATTTGGAGAAGCTATCCATCAGCTTGGTTATCGGCTCCGGATAATACATACTTTCTTACCCCCTTATCAAAAAAATCAATTAAAAACTCTATCTTTTGCGAAAATAAGACGCCTTGGCAGTGAAGCCAGACGTCTTATCTTTAATTAGAAAGGAATTAGAACATTCCTGGCATATTCATTCCTTTTGTAAATTGTCCCATGGTATCATTTGTTTTGTCATCGATTTGCGTTAACACGTCATTAGTTGCTGCTAAAATAAGATCCTGCAGCATTTCAATATCATCCGGGTCAACAACCTCTTCTTTGATTTCTACATCTGTAATTTCTTTTTTGCCATTTGCCCGGACAGTTACCATGCTGCCGCCGGCTGAAGCTTCAAAGGACATTTCATGTAACTCATCCTGTGCCTTCATCATTTTCTTCTGCATTTTCTGCATTTGCTTCATCATGTTATTCATATTTCCCTTCATGGAAAATACCTCCTTTAAATGTATATGTTAATCATGAATTTCTAAAAGGTCATCACCAAAAAGCTTTCGCGCTTCATCTACGAGCGGGTCTCCTTCTGGTTTCTTGGGTTCATCCGGCTTTTCCTGCTTTTGAATATACTCACTGCGCAGGTCATTCCACTCTTTCTCTGGAATAGGAATAATCGTGCGGTGTTTATCCAGATTGCCTAATATCGATTCTACCATTTCCCGATGATCCAGGAATAAAGAACAATGAATTTCATATTTAAACGCAACAATCAGGGTATCGGCTGATGCCGCGGCAGGCTTGCTGTCCTGAATCGTCGCATGGGCCGGAGCATTCGTTGTTTTCAACTGATTTAAGAAGTTTGCCCAATGTGCATGAACATCTTTCAGTTCTTTTTTCTCTGCCTTTCCTAGTGTATCACGAATTCGGTCAAATGGAATCTTATAAGTGTTTCGTGAATTTCTCGAGCTGGGACGGCGTCTCTCCTGTGCAGGAGCGGTACCGCCAGCATCTTGCTGCTGGGGCGGAGCTTCTTTTAATTTTGCAATATCACGCTCCATCGCCTGCAGTTTCTGCTGAAGCTGCCCGACAACAGCTGATTGCTCCACAGCTTCCGGCTGAAGCTGTCCGGATCCTTGCGTTTTTCCAAATTGGTCTGTAATGGACAACAGTGCAACCTCAATAAAGATTTTCGGACTGTTGGACCATTTCATTTCCTGCTGGCATTGATTCAGTTCAATAATTGCATGCTGAATCCAACTGTTCTCCACCTGCTCCGATAATGCTTCAAAAGCTTCATTGGCTACGGCCCGTTCTAATAAATCAGCTAAACCGGACGAGGTTTTATATAAAAGTAAATCACGCATAAAGTAGATTAAATCCTGGACAAACTTTCCCGGATCTTTTCCTGTCTGAATCATCTGGTCCAATCCATGAAGCACCGTCTGCACATCCTGCTGAATCATTGCACGGACGATATTGGTGAGTACCTCCTGAGATACTCCGCCAGTTACAGCAAGCACATCTTCTAACTCTACCTGCTCCTCGCTATAGGAAATAGCCTGGTCCAGGATACTCAGTGCATCGCGCATTCCGCCTTCTGCTGCTAATGCCACAGACTCTAAGGCTTCCTCTGTAACAGAAATATTTTCTGCCTGCATGATTTTTTGCGTTCTTTCCACAATTGCCTGATTGGAAATCGGTTTGAAATCAAAGCGCTGGCAACGGGATATAATCGTTAATGGTATTTTATGCGGTTCGGTTGTTGCCAGAATAAATACAACATGTTTTGGCGGCTCTTCCAGCGTTTTCAAGAGCGCATTAAATGCATTGACAGATATCATATGCACTTCATCAATAATATACACTTTATAAGGCACAGCACTCGGTGCATACTTTACTTTATCCCGAATATCACGAATATCATCGACGCTTGTATTCGATGCCGCATCAATTTCAATGACATCCGAAATAGAGCCATCTTGAATCCCTTTACATGCCGCACATTCATTACATGGTTCTTTGACAGGCGCATGCTCACAATTAATCGTTTGCGCAAAAATCTTTGCAGCACTCGTTTTCCCTGTCCCTCTTGGGCCAGAGAATAAGTAAGCATGTGAGAATTTATCCTGGGTAATAGCATTTTGTAATGTTCTCGTGATATGCTGCTGTCCTACGACATCTTCAAATGTTCTTGGTCGCCAGACGCGGTATAAAGCTTGATAACTCATGATTTCGATTCCCCTTATTTGTCTCCTTCTTATTATACCCGATTAAAGGCTTGGATGAAAACCTTAGAAATGATTATCTGGAAGTAATTTATGTTTGCAAAAATTAGCTTAGAATTTAATTTTTTTATGATGAATAAAAAGGTTCGTCTAAAATTATAGAACTAATGTTCCTGTTATGATATAATACACTAAGATACTCACAGTAAGAAGTTAAACGGTGGAAGGTACCATCTCCTATATGAAAGGAGGTGATGCCTATGGCTACTTTTGACGCCTTATCTTTAATGATCAGCTTTGGCTTGCTTATTATAGCCATTCTTTCATTTCATGATAAAGACCAAAAGTAAAAAAACCACCCTTCGCTTGCCGGCAAACAGGGTGGCTTCATTGTCACTTAAAACAGCCTTCCCTCTCTGATGGAGAGAAATCACTGTGTGTATTTTCCGGGCAGCATGTGGTTGCATGCTGCCCTTTTTTATATCGTATGCTTTGCTATAGAAATTATATCATATCCCTTGTTTCTAGTACAATTTTACCTGTAAAAAGAAATTCGTACGGGGAATCATCCTTCTATCCGTCTGCATTCATCACTGCTTCTTCGGATAAGCACGCTTATATTGTCTTGCCGGCTCCATCGTATCCCCCAGCTGTTCACTTGCCCGAATGGCCCAATAAGGGTCTTTCAGCATACCGCGGCCAATCGCAACCAGGTCCGCATCGCCATTTCCGATAACAGACTCTGCCAGCTCCGGGTCTTCTAAAAGGCCGACAGCAATCACCGGCATATCCAGCTCTTCTTTAAATCTGCGTGCAAATGGAAGCTGATAGCCTGGATTGGTGGCTGGTTTGTGCTTTCCTGGAGGTGCTTCTCCGCCGCTGGAAATATGGAACATATCCACACCAGCCGCTTTATATTTTTTGGCAATTTCTAATGCATGGTCTATATCATAGCCGCCATCCATGTATTCTACAGCTGAAATTCGCATCAGAAGCGGCATATCTGCAGGAATCACATCTTTCACAGCACGGATAATTTGTACCCCAAAAAAGGACAGCTCCTGATACTCATCCTCTCTCTGATTAATTAACGGAGAATGAAACTGATGAATCAAATAACCGTGTGCTCCATGCAATTCAATTGTATCAAAACCAGCTTCGACTGCCCGTTTTGCTGCATCCTGAAATTGTTGAATCGTTTCCCGGACCTCATCTGTCGTTAAAGCACGAGGCATTTTATCATCCTCTGTAACAGGAATTGCCGATGGAGCAACGGGCGGGTTCGCATCCTCAGCCTTTCTTCCGGCATGCGCAATCTGAATACCGATTTTAGCACCCTGCTTATGAACGGCATCAACTATTTTTTTATAAGCCGGAATTTGTTCGTCTGACCAGAGACCAAGATCGTTATCTGTAATCCGGCCATCCGGATCGACATCTGTCATTTCAACTAAGATTAATCCGGCACCGCCCACTGCACGGGAGGTATAATGAACAAAATGCCAATCGTTTGGAATCCCGTCCTTAGCATCTACTGAATACTGACACATTGGAGCCATGACAACTTTATTTTTCAAGGTTAAATTTTTTAATGTAAAAGGTTGTGTTAATTGAGTCATTTTTACACCTCGCTTGTAAATTTTAAGTAATTCATAGCATATGCTTTCTTATGATTTAGTGCAAATAATCTGTTTATCCCGCTATATTTTTGCATAAAAAAAGAACTGCATTCACAGTCCTTTTCTTTCATATGTAACGTGCACCTGCTTTCGATGGAGTGACCATATGCGCTACGTAAGTTCATGGCTCAGCCCAGGTTTCCCTGCGGCACACAAGAATGACCACTTACTGCTGCTTCCTTCCGGACCTGACAGGGTTCATGGGTTCCTGTTGCGCAGGACCCGGACGTCAACACCAATTCCTTACGTCTGACCATACAGTCATCCCACCTCGAGCAGGAATTCGGCCTCGCTATAGCGGATTGCGAGTACAGGGCACCGCTACCTCCCCGCTTAGCACGTATTTATTATTATAGCTTCCTCGTCCTAAAAATGCAATGAAAAAAGTATCTTTTCCAGTGCCGGCTCTATTCTCCCGCCTCAGCATCCTTTTCATTCTTCTTCTGACGCAGCTCTTTAAAAAAATTCTTTAAAACTGTACTGCATTGTGGTTCAAGCACACCAGATTTCACCTCGACCTGATGGTTAAACCGCGGTTCTTCCAATAAATTCATTAAGGTTCCCGCACAGCCTGCTTTCGGGTCACTTGCTCCATAGACTACACGCTTTACTCGTGATTGAACAATTGCTCCGGCGCACATAGGGCATGGCTCTAATGTAACGTATAGGGTGCAATCCTCTAATCTCCAGCTGCCGACTTTTTGATTGGCATCCTGAATAGCAAGAAGCTCTGCATGAGTTAGGGTAGTTTGCATGGATTCACGCAAATTAAAGCCTCTGCCGATAATTTCTCCGTCCTTCACGACCACTGCGCCAATGGGGACTTCGTTTAACATCCAAGCTCTGCGTGCCTCCTGCAGAGCAGCTGCCATATACTTTTCGTCCTGGCTTACAGATATTTCTTCTGTCATTTTTATCACATCACTTTATTCTCGTTTTAATAATTGTTTAGCGGGAATACTATATTAACTGATTTCTTTAAAAAGGAGAAGCTCATGAATATAACACCAGAGAACACAGCACTTGTTTTTGTCGACTTAATCAATGATTTTAAATTTGACGGCGGTGACAACCTTCTTGCAAATACAGAAGAGATTCTCCCAAATTTAATTAATTTGCGTCACTTCGCCAAAGAAAAGTCGATACCTATTATCTACGTTAACGATCATTATGGCTTATGGCAAGCAGATTTCCGGGAGATTATCAAATATTGTAAAAATGAAAAGAGTGAGAACATCATTGAAAAAATCAAACCGGATGATGACGATTATTTCCTAATTAAACCACAACACTCCGCCTTTTTTCAAGCACCCTTACACGCTCTTTTAACAGATTTAAAACGAACACATCTTATTTTGGCAGGGATCGCCGGCGATATTTGTATTCTGTTTACGGCAAAGGATGCCTATATGTATAAATTCAGCCTTTCCATTCCTAAAAACTGCCTCGCCTCCGAGGGAGTGGATAATAATAACTATGCGCTTTATTTAATGGAATCGGTCATGGATGCAGATATTACAGCAATTTAGCATATTACTTTCTCCCCCTTCATATAGTGAGTAAGAAGCACTCTGAAGGGGGTTATTAGTTTGCAAATATACGTCGTTGAACAAGGAAATACGCTGGAGCAAATTGCAGATACATACGGTTCCTCCGTTCAAGATATTGTCAATGCGAATGAACTAAATGCACCTGACCAATTAGTTATCGGGCAAGCACTTGTCATTCCCATTGTCGGAGAGTTTTATTTTGTGCAGTCTGGTGATACACTTTCTTCCGTGGCGGCTCAATTTAACATCCCTGTGGAGGAATTAGCAACAATTAACGGATTAAATGCAAATCAGATTATTTATCCTGGACTTCGCCTATACATCCCGCCTGCTCCAAAAGAACCGATTACTTCCAATGCCTATGTCGAACCAATGGGAGAGGAGGTTTCCCAGACATTAGAAACAGCAGCCAGCACGTATTCGCCTTTTTTAACGTATCTCACTTTATTTAGCTACCGCGCTAATCGGGATGGTACACTGACAGCTCCGCCAACAGGGAATCTTATCACCTCCGCACGAGCAAACGGCGCCTCCATTGCGATGGCCATTACCAATTTAGAAGAAGGAGCCTTCAGCTCGGAGGTCGGGCATATTATTTTAACGGTGCAGGCTGTCCAAAACCGGTTATTAGATGAGATTATTAATATCGCAACAGAACAAGGCTTTCGTGATGTACATTTTGATTTTGAATTTCTTCCATCAGATGATAGGGAGGCTTATAATACCTTTTTGCGTACCGCGAAGGATCGCCTTTCCCAAGCTGGACTGCTGATTTCAACAGCACTTGCGCCAAAAACGAGCGCAGAACAGGCAGGGCAATGGTATGAAGCGCATGATTACCGCACCCACGGAGAGATTGTTGATTTTGTTGTGTTGATGACTTATGAATGGGGCTACAGCTACGGGCCACCGATGGCTATTTCACCTCTCAACTCCGTCCGCGATGTGGTGGAATATGCTGTTTCTGAAATACCATCAGAGAAAATTTTACTCGGTCAGAATTTATATGGATATGATTGGACGCTTCCTTTTGTAGAAGGAGGGGAAGCGGCACGGGCTATCAGTCCGCAGCAGGCCGTTCAAATCGCCTGGGAGAATAATGTTGCGATTCAATATGATACCACAGCCCAAGCGCCCTATTTTATGTATGCAGATGCCTCCGGACAGGAGCACGAGGTTTGGTTTGAGGATGCCCGTTCAATCCAGACTAAATTTGATTTAATCCGCGAATTTCAGCTTTTAGGCATTTCTTATTGGAAATTAGGACTGTCCTTCCCGCAAAACTGGCTGCTTTTAAATAATGAATTTGATATTCGAAAATTAGAGGAATAAGCAAAATATGTACATAAAGAAGAGTGCTTTGAAATTGGTTTCAAAGCACTCTTCTTTATTTTTAATTATACTTTTTAATTTAACCAAGCACTTTCACAGACTCACGATTAAACGCTGGAATATCATCTGGTGTACGGCTTGTTACTAATTGATTTTGACAAACGACAACTTCTTTATCCTGGAATTTCGCACCTGCATTTTCTAAATCAACTTGGATTGATTTAAAGCCTGTTGCTCCACGTCCATCAAGTGTTTTTGCAGTGATAAGAAGCTGCGGTCCATGACAAATGGCCATAACTGGTTTCTTCTCATCCATAAAATGTTTTGCAAATGCAACGAAGCGGTCATCTGCACGAAGCATGTCTGGAGAGAAACCGCCAGGAATAAATAATGCATCAAAGTCTTCTGGTTTTACGTCATCAATACCTTTATCGATAGTTACTTTTATATCTTCTGATTTGCCTGTTACGGTATTGCCTTGTTCTTTTTCAATCGTAACCAGCTCATGACCAGCTTCTTCCAATGCTTTTTTAGGGTCTGTATACTCTACGTCTTCAAATAAGTCTGTAATAACTGTTGCAATTTTTTTACCCATGAATTATTCACTCCTTTAATATTGGTTACATCCTATATCTTCCCAAGTAAAATTTATTTCAAACATACGAAATGATATTTTTTAGGAGTGGATTGTTTCTTTATTTACTCAACTTTTCGCACATTAAAAAGTAACTTCATTTCTATAGAAACAGGAGTTGACCGTACCTTGGATAACTCCCTCGATAAATAATAGAAGTTGAAGAGTAAAGCACCGCTGCGGCGGACCATTTTGCTTTCCGACGTACAAATGTTTTCGATGGAACGAGTAATCTCAGTCCCAGGACGCCGGAAAGCGGAGTGGTTGGTTGCAGGAGCTATACAACTTCACCAATTCCTAAAAGGCCGGATATTTAACCAAAAAGCAAGCATGATAATGGAGAACATGTGCATCTTGAAATAGCAAGATATATATGCTTATTCTTAGGTGTTAAAGTTGAGTTATTTAGTATGCTGCATGATGCTTTTTGTATGAATTGCTATCCGTCCATTCTTTTATATTTTCGCTTCAATTTCATTTGTACGTAAAAATAGTGGCTTCTCACTTGTATCGTTAAATGAGAAGCCACTATGTTCATTTTATAAAATATTTCCTGCCTTTTTACAATAGACGGATTACTCCTCTAACGTCGAAGTATCTCCTGTCGGCAGCCCTAATTCCCATGATTTTAACAGACGGCGCATGATTTTACCGCTTCGTGTTTTAGGGATAGAGTCTTTTACTTCAATTTCTCTTGGTGCAGCGTGTGCACTTAATTCTTTTTTAATAAATTGACGGATTTCTTCCAGCAGCTCATCACTTTTTTCATGGCCCGGGTTCAAGGTAATAAATGCTTTAATAATTTCTCCGCGCTCTGGATCCGGCTTACCGATAACTCCCGCCTCTGCAACAGCCGGATGTTCAATCAGCTTGCTCTCGACCTCAAATGGTCCGACCCGTTCTCCAGATGTATTGATAACATCATCCAAACGCCCCTGGAACCAGAAATATCCATCTTCATCACGATATGCACTATCTCCGGAGACATACCATCCATTAATAAAATAACTCTCATATTTTCCTTTATTGTTCCAAACCTCGCGCATCATGGCCGGCCATCCCGCTTTGATTGCTAAATTACCCATTTGATTTGGAGGGATTTCATTTCCTTCATTATCGACAATGGACGCCTCTACTCCAGGGATTGGTTTCCCCATGGAACCAGGTCTGATTTCCAGTGACGGGATGTTTACAATCACCTGTGCACCTGTCTCTGTCATCCACCACGTATCATGAATACGTAAATCAAATGCTTTTAATCCCCATGTAATTACTTCCGGGTTTAATGGTTCTCCTACACTCAAAATATGACGCAGCGCAGACAGGTCATATTCTCTGACCTTCTCTTCGCCATGACTTACAAGCATCCGTAAAGCTGTTGGTGCAGTATACCATACGGTAACATGATTATCCTGCAACGTTTTATACCAATCATCTGGAGAAAAACGTCCGCCGCGAATCACATTTGTCACTCCATGCAGCCAAGGCGCAAAAATACCATAGCTTGTTCCTGTAACCCAGCCCGGGTCTGCTGTACACCAGTAGATATCATCCTCTTCTAAATCTAATACCCATTCTCCTGTAGCGTAATGCTGAATCATAGCATTATGCACATGCAGAATGCCTTTTGGTTTCCCAGTGGAACCAGATGTATAATGTAGCAGCATGCCATCTTCTCTATCCACCCAAACAATATCAAAATCTGTGGATGCCTCATTCATTTCGGAATCGAAGTCAATATACTGGTTTCCTTCTTCCTCATGCGCACCCACTAACACGATTTTTTCTAAATTTGGCAGTCTATCCTGCGGGATACGATAGAGTAAATCAGGAGTTGTTACTAATACACGTGCCTCACTATTCTCTAAGCGGTCACCGACCGCCTGCTCCATAAATGCCTCAAACAGCGGCCCTGCAATTGCTCCGATTTTTAAAATACCGAAAAATGCTTGATAGAACTCCGGACTTCTCGGCATAAAAAGAAAAACACGATCTCCCTTTTGCACATCGTATTTTTTCAATACATTTGCGAATTGGTTACTTTGGAGACGAAGTTGCTCAAAGCTGACTTTTTCTTCTCGATTGGGATCTGAATATAGTAATGCGATTTTATCCTTCTTATCCGGATTATCAGCATGTCTATCAATTGCTTCATAGGCCATATTCACTTTTCCTGTTTCATACCAGGAAAAGTTCTTCTCCACACTTTCCCAAGAAAATGTTTTTCGAAAATCCTCGTAGTTTTTTAAATTATGATTGCCTTCACGTGCCGGTATTGCTTGCATATCCATCTAATCACCTCATTCATCTTAATTGGAAACGATTACAAATAGAATTAAAAAAAGGGTTAAAATATTTTGTTAACTATTTCTATTTTAGAACATTCTGTGACATTTTTAAAGAGTTTGTTTCTAATTTTACAAAATAAAGGAGATATTCCTATAATGGATACCTGCTAGCCCATGGTTTACAGCAATTTATCAGGATAGAAAATAATTAAGTAGAGAACATGCACAGATTATCTGTTAATTAACTTCAGACCCTATAGAATCAAAAAACATACCAAACAGAGAAATCCGAACCATTATCAATATTCTCTCGTTAGAATACAAAATGGGTTCGGATTTCTCTGTTTTTAAATGATTTATGCTTTCTGTGCTTTTTTCTCTCTTCGTCTTTCCCGCTCAGATAAAATATATGCACATGCCGCATCTCCAGAAGTATTCAGAGCGGTTCTTAACATATCCAGAATACGGTCAATACCAATAATTAATGCAATTCCCTCAACAGGTAAACCAACCTGATTCAGAACCATTGCCAGCATGATTAAGCCAACACCCGGAACACCTGCAGTACCCACACTTGCCAGAGTAGCTACAAGTACGACCATTAAAAGCTCTGTAAAGGTAAGCGGTAAGTCATATACCTGTGAAATAAACACAGTAGCTACAGCCTGCATAATTGCTGTACCATCCATATTAATAGTGGCTCCAAGCGGCTGTACGAAACTGCTAATTTCTTTCCTAATCCCCAGATTTTCCTGCGCTGTTTTCATTGCTACAGGAAGAGCTGCATTGGAACTGGACGTACTGAACGCTACTGTCATTGCAGGGAAAAATCCTTTAAAGAATTGAATTGGGTTCCCGCGTCCCAATAGCCAGATAGCCAGGGAATAAATAATTAAAGCATGCAGAAACAATCCCCCAATAACAGTTAACATATAGCTCAACATTGAACCAAGTGCATTCAGCCCGGCGCCGCCGATTGCTGAGGCAATTAATGCAAAAGCACCGTATGGAGCAAATCGCATAACTAACATAACGAGCCAATTTAAAATTTCATTTGCTTGTTCAAATAAATTATATATTCCTTTTGTTTTATCACTTAAATACGCCAGCGCGATTCCTATAAAAATAGCGAAGGCGATGATTTGCAGCATTTCTCCTGAAGACATTGCCGCTATCGGATTCTCAGGAATGATATTAATAATCGTCTCCATAATTGGCGGCGCTTCTCCTGGTGAATAACCATCAAGATTAGATGTATCAAATATTCCTGTTGTTCCTGGCTTAACTATATAAGCTAATACTAAACCTACGCTGATAGCAATCGCAGTAGTTGTTAAGAAAAAAGTAACTGTGAAAACACCAATTTTACCTAGTTTTGCTGGATCACCAAGACCTGCTGTCCCTAAAACAATAGATACAAATACGAGAGGAACGACTAACATCATAATAAGATTAATAAATATTTGACCAACCGGGTCTAATACATATTTGTCGAGAGGACCAAAAAAACTTTCAGGTGTATAAGTCAGAGCTATACCAACAACTGCACCAGCAATTAATGCAATTAATATTCTTCTCGTTAATTTTTTAGAATCCATATACCTTCTTCCTTTCACTATGTTCGCAGGTAAAAAAATATCCATCTGAAAAACAAAAATTTATAGAGATTCTAATCTGCACAGATTCTCATCTTACTTAAGACTAGTCATTATTTACTCTTGATAAACTCTTAGCTTTCATTGGATATAAACATAGATTTATTAGATTTTCTTTCTTTGCAGTTGAGGCGACTGCATTTTACAGGGATTTTTTTATTTGTAGGGCAAGTATGATAAATTCTACCATAATTGTTAGGTACTTGAATAGTATTTTTTCATGTCATTATATTCCATGACCCTTAAAGATTTTAAAGACTTTACCCTTATTTTTATTTGATAAAACGTATTTTTTGATCCAATAAAAAACTACCTCCTTAATGAATGAGGAGATAGAACCCAAATTACGTATTATAACAGGATAAAATACATTTCGATTGAGAGATTTTTCTTTGAGGGGATAGCTATGCGGCGCGCTTTATGATATTCATATCATTCAAGCTCTTCGAGGTATCGTTTTTGTCTAGGGTGTATAAAATCTCTTCCTTTTTTATTTTCGTTTATAAAAGCTCTTTGCATTTATTTAATGCATCATTCAACTCCTTATCAAATAACATTTTTACATCAATTTCTAATGCATCTGCTATTCTTTCCAGGGTATCTACATCTATCTTTGTTTTTCCCTTGGAAATATTGGTATACCAGGCAGGAGTTTTAGAGCATTTTTTTGCAATTTGTGTCTTCGTTATTTGTTTTTGCTGTCTGATAAATTCGATTTTCTCATGTATTTCCACTAAATCACCCCATCCATCTTTTGGTTTTTATACTTTAAATTATAATTAAGCGTTTTGCATAAGTCAATATACGAAAACAATAAAATTTGCATTTCGCTTAAAAATATTATTGTTTTTATTAAAAATGGTATTATCTCTATATTGAGGTGGATACTATGAAAATTCTTTCCCAAAGATTAAGAGAAGCACGAGAAAAAGCTGGATTAAAACAAATTGAAGCTTCGAAACTTTTAGGTATTTCAAATGGTACTTTATCTGGTTATGAAAGAGAATATCGTGATCCGGACACAGACACGTTACATAAAATGGCTAATTTATATGGTGTTTCCGTAGATTGGCTTTTAGGTAAATCTATGTCTTCCTCAACAAAAGATACTTCCCGGCCGGAGCCGATGTCAGAGCAAGATACATTGATGTTCCATAATTGGAAACGAATGACAGAAGATGAGAAAGAAGAAGCTTTAAATGTGATACAATATATTTTATACAGAAAGAAAACAAATAACGATAACGCCAATCAAAATGACTAATGCTAATTTATACTTCCATAAGCAATATAAAAACAGGTGTACTTGCTGCACCTTATTTTTAGCACTTCAAACCGAACATATATTCTTATTGAAGGTGGGAAATCAAATGTACTATTCAGATGTAGAAAAGTTTGTCGAAGCATTATACAAGCAGTTGAATATCCAGACTCCGGCAGAGCTCTCCATTTCTTCTATTGCACAAGCTTTAAATATTGAAATTATTTATGCAGCATCTGTCAGTATGCGGATAGATAACTATATCGTACTTCCAAATACTTCCCGGCAAAATATATGGCAATGCTTTGGGCATGAATTATGCCATTATTTTTTCCATGAAGGAGATCAGCGTTTTATGCATTCCCTTTTTGTCGACCTGCAAGAAAATCAAGCCAATCATTTTGCATATCATTTTTGTATCCCGACATTTATGCTGGATCAGCTTCAAATCGAAAATGTTTATGATATCCTGCAGCATTTTCCGGTGGAATTTTCCTTTGCACTGCACAGACTGGAGATGTACCATAATAACCATTTTTCTCTGTATGAAAAATCCGCTTCCTATCTCACAGGGTAAAAAAATAGACCTTGTTTTCTTTCCCACAGGCAAGAAACAAGGTCTGCGAACATTAAAATACAACATGTACAAAAAGAACAATGAAAAGGAATTTTTGAATATCCTCTTAAAAGAAATTTAGTACGATTATTCCACTGATAATCATAATAACAGCGATAATCCTTCTTTGATTAATTAAATATTTCGGCAAGTTAAACAGCCCAAAGTGATCAATTAACAGCCCCATGATAATTTGTCCTAAAATAGCAGCCATCATCGTTAATGTAACACCCAGATAAGGCATTAAACTGATATTTGATGCGATATATGCTGCGCCGAGTGCACCCCCGGCAAAATGCCAAGGCTTTAATTTAAAATCTCCAGAAATACGTGTTAACTTTACTCCTTTATTCACCATCATCGACAGAATAAATAACACAGCGGTTCCTACAATAAATGAAATAAAAGCAGCATAAATAAAGGAATCTACTTCATAACGCAAGGCGCTATTGATTGCTGTCTGCAGCGGCGGCATCATTCCTGTACATATCCCGAACAGTACCCACAAACGGGAATGAGTCTGCGAAACGCCGGGATTTTTTTTCGCATTCATATATACAATTCCGGCAATTAAGAGAAGAACACCAACGATATGCATAAAATGCAACGGCTTTACCTCTGCACCGAACCAGCCAAAGGTATCGATCAAAATACCAATCACCATCTGTCCTGTTACGGTAACAATAACCGTTAATGCTGCACCAATTTTGGGCAGTAAAATAATATTCCCTGTAAGAAAAATTACTCCAAGCACACCGCCGGTAAACCAGACATAAGAAAAGGATTGATCTGCAAAAAATGATACTGTAAATTTGCCAGGGTCTATCATAAGATTAATGAAGAATAAAATAATACTTCCAGATAAAAAGGAATAAAAGGAGGTCGGCAACACCGCTTTGGTAAACAAAGTCAGCCGATTATTTACTGCTGTCTGCAGCGGAATCATCATTCCTGCAATTATTCCCAGAACAATTATTACATACAAAAAAGAAACCTTCCTTCTAAAAACCGTAATGTATTTATTTTAAGCAAATATATAGCAGAAAACAATACACTTGCTCCGTCCCCCCAATCCAAAACCAGGTATTTATTAAAAAAGGCTTGGAACGAATGTTACTATTTTATAAAATCCGCTTATTTCCCAAGCTTTAAATTTGAACATTTTAAGAACTTTCTTTATTTGTGAAGTATTTCACTTGTTTTATTTTCTGAAACCGTTATAATAAAAATAGAGGTTATTGTGAATTTATTCACAATTAATTAAGAGGAGGGTTTTTGTTATGAAAGTAGCAGATGAAATGGTAAAAAGAGTCCCTTGGGATGGTTTCATTGATGGTAACTGGCAGAAAGAAATTGATGTTCGTGATTTTATTTTACAGAATTATCATTTATATGAAGGAAATGAATCCTTCTTAACAGGTGCAACCCAGGCAACCAAAGATCTGTGGAAGCAAGTCATGCAATTGACCAAAGAAGAACGGGAAAATGGCGGCGTATATGATTTAGATACCAAAATTGTATCCACAATCACCTCTCATGGCGCTGGTTATTTAAATAAGCCCTTGGAAAAAATCGTCGGCGTGCAAACAGATGAGCCTTTCAAACGTGCTTTAATGCCATTTGGAGGTATCCGTATGGCCGTAGCTGCTGCAGAATCCTATGGCTACAAAGTAGATGATGACGTTGTCCATACCTTTACAGAACACCGGAAAACGCATAACCAAGGCGTCTTTGATGCCTATACACCCGAAATCTTAAAAGCAAGAAAAGCAGGAATCATCACCGGGCTTCCAGATGCATATGGCCGCGGACGTATTATCGGAGATTACCGCCGTGTTGCCCTGTATGGAGTAGACCGTTTAATTGAAGAAAAGAAAAAAGACCTGCAGCTGATTGGTAACGGAACGATGACGGATGATGTTATCCGCGACCGGGAAGAAACCTCGGAACAGATTCGTTCCTTAATGGATTTGAAAAAGCTCGGAGAAAAATATGAATTTGACATTTCCAAGCCGGCAACAACTGCACAGGAAGCCTTCCAATGGCTCTATTTAGCCTATTTAGCTGCAATTAAAGAGCAAAACGGGGCTGCTATGAGTCTTGGCCGTGTTTCTACATTCTTAGATATTTATATAGAGAGAGATATTGAAAATGGGGTTATGACAGAGGAAGAAGCGCAAGAACTTGTCGATCATTTTGTAATGAAGCTGCGTCTCGTAAAATTCGCAAGAACACCAGATTATAACGAATTATTTAGTGGAGACCCAACTTGGGTAACAGAATCATTGGCAGGAATAGCGGAAGATGGACGTCCGCTTGTAACAAAGAGCTCATATCGTTTTCTGCACACATTAGATAACTTAGGACCGGCGCCAGAGCCAAACTTAACCGTACTTTGGTCTGCCAAACTGCCGGAAAACTATAAAAAATATTGTGCGAAGATGTCCATTAAATCAAGCTCAATTCAATACGAAAACGATGATATCATGCGCCCGACTTACGGAGATGATTATGGAATTGCCTGCTGTGTATCTGCAATGCGCATCGGTAAACAAATGCAGTTCTTCGGTGCACGGGCAAACCTGGCCAAAGCACTTCTATATGCAATCAATGGCGGTGTAGATGAAAATCTAAAAATGCAGGTAGCTCCAAACTATGCACCAATCACCTCAGAATATCTTGATTACGACGAAGTAACGGAGAAATATGATAACCTCCTAGATTGGTTATCTGGTTTATATGTCAACGCATTAAACATTATCCATTATATGCATGATAAATACAGCTATGAGCGTCTGGAAATGGCGCTGCATGACCGGGAAGTATTACGGACCATGGCTTGCGGTGTAGCAGGACTATCCGTGATTGTCGATTCCTTAAGCGCCATTAAATATGCGAAGGTAAAAACGATTCGTGATGAAGACGGACTTGTCGTTGATTATGAAATAGAAGGCGACTATCCAAAATACGGCAATAACGATGATCGCGCAGATGAGATTGCTGTGAATCTCGTAAAAGACTTTATGAATAAAATTAAGAAACATCATATGTATCGCAATGCTACACCAACACAGTCTATCCTGACGATTACTTCCAATGTGGTTTACGGGAAGAAAACAGGAAATACACCAGATGGACGAAAAGCTGGAGAACCTTTTGCACCAGGAGCAAACCCATTACACGGACGCGATAAAAATGGCTCATTAGCTTCTTTAAGCTCCGTTGCTAAATTGCCATATAAATACGCACTGGATGGTATCTCTAACACCTTCTCCATCGTACCAAAAGCGTTAGGAAAAGATGAAGAAACAAGAAAAACAAACTTAGCCGGTATCCTCGATGGCTACGCAGCAAAAAAAGGACATCACCTAAACATCAATGTCTTTGACCGGGAAACCTTATTAGATGCAATGGAGCATCCGGAAGAATACCCGCAGCTGACCATCCGCGTCTCTGGATACGCAGTAAACTTTATTAAGCTGACAAGAGAACAGCAAATCGATGTCATTAACCGGACCTTCCATGAAAGCTTGTAAGGCCATTCTGTAAGAAGTGAATATCAAGCGCTCATTAAACAACTTGAGCGCTTGATGCTGAATTATTTTCAGCATATGAAGTGAGGGGGAAAAGTATCATGAAAGAAGGAAGAATTCATTCAATTGAAACGTGTGGAACTGTAGACGGACCTGGATTACGCTATGTTATCTTTACCCAAGGCTGTTTATTACGCTGTCAATTTTGTCATAATCCGGATACGTGGAACATGGGGGCAGGAAAGAAAATGTCTGTACAAGAGCTGGTGAAGGATATTAAGGGCTATCTCCCATTCTTCCAATCTACCAATGGAGGAGTGACTGTCAGCGGCGGGGAGCCTTTACTTCAGGTTGAATTTTTACTGGAATTGTTCACCGAACTGAAAAAATTAGGAGTACACATAACCATTGATACTTCTGCCGGATGCTTTAACCGCTCTCCTCACTTTATAAAAAATTTAGATAAAGTACTGGAATTAACTGATTTGGTTTTACTTGATTTAAAGCATATCAACGCTGCAGCGCATAAAGAGCTCACCGGTCTGTCCAATGAACATATTCTCGACATGGCCCGCTATTTAGACGAGAAGAAAGTGCCTGTCTGGGTCCGTCATGTACTTGTTCCCGGCGGCAGCGATAACGATGCACATTTACAGCAGCTCTCCAATTTTATTGCAACGTTAAATAATGTCGAAAAAATAGAAGTGCTGCCGTATCATAAATTAGGTGTCTATAAATGGGAAAATCTTGGTTTGGACTATCCGCTGGAAGGTGTAGAACCACCGACAGAGGAACGGGTGAAAAACGCCGAAGATATTTTGAATCGGGTGAAAGTGATATAGCGATAAGGAATCCATTGCTGTATCCTGCCCTTTATATAGATGAGATGGATGGAGCCGCTTCTTTTTAGGAGCGGCTCCATCCATTATTATCGTCTAAAAAAACATCAATAATTGTCTTCTTTATAAAAAAACGACACCCTTCGGAAATCTTGTCATAAAACAAACAAGAAATCGAAAAATGACGTCTGCCAGTTTATATAATTTTCAAGGAGAAACCATGCCCAGTAATGTAACTGGAAAACATCAACCTCTGTATAACAAAACATTACGCCCCCGGCAGGATTCGAACCTGCGGCACATGGTTTAGGAAACCAATGCTCTATCCCCTGAGCTACGGGGGCTTTAGACATAATCAAGCAATGAAAATCGCCGAATTATGCTTCATTATCCGCTCATCCAAAAATAAACGAACAATCGTATTATACTAAACCTTATCTATTTTGGGAAGCATCGTGTTTCACTTTATTTTTTCCCTGCCTTCTGCAATCTCGTCCGATAAGGAATCGACAGGACGTGAAGAATCATCAGCAAACAGCCCATGAGAATAATTTCTACAGAAGACAGCCTTAGCAGAAAGGCCAGCCCTAACAGAATAGGAATGGCTAATAAAGGGAGCCAGCCGCCTTTTTTACTTGCATTATAATAATTTTCTTTGCCGCAGTGCGGACAAATCATTTTAATCTTAAATACCTGCTTAAAGGTCTGTCCATAACTCCATCTTTTCCCGCAATAACTGCAGTCCGGTGTATGCATCTGCTTTCCCTCTTCTCTTTTTTAAAGTGCGTGTAAATAATTAGTTCTGAGCATTCGTAATCTCGATAGACCGGTTTCGTGCACCATCGACACATGCTTTGATTATCTTATCAAATTCATTCGCCATTAACTGGTTTAAACCAGCCTCTGTGGTTCCTGCCGGGCTGGTAATATTAACACGGAGCTGTTCCGGGTCTGCGCTGGATGTCTCCAGCATTTTTCCTGCGCCGATTACTGTCTGAGTTAATAACTCTAATGCCGTATCCCGGTCCAATCCTGCTTCGATTGCTGCTTTTTCCATTGCTTCCACCATATAATAGAAAAATGCCGGTCCGCTTCCTGCAATCGCCGTAATCGTATGCATCTGCTCCTCATCGACAATTTTTGTCGTACCCACTGTCTGGAATAGTTCCTCAGCAAAGTAAAGCTGACCGAGTTCGACATTGGTTCCCTTTGAAATAGCAGTAGCTGATTGGCCTATCAATGCAGATGTATTCGGCATGGTTCGAATAACAGGAATACCTTCTCCCAGCGTTTTTTCCATCTGTTCGATAGATAACCCTGCAATCACTGAAATAACCATGTGACGCGGCTGTATATAACTTTTTAGCCAATCCAAATAATCCTTCGCATCCTTAGGCTTCATCGCTAAAATAATAATATCTGCTTTCTCGATCATTTCTTCTTTATCCAGGTCGCATGTCACCCCATACTTTTCAGCAATCAGATCTAACCTTGCTTGATCACTGCGATTCGTCACCAGCACCTGTTCTTTTGTAACGACATTGGTCCTTGTAATACCTGCAATAATCGCCTCTGCTAAATTCCCTGCTCCAAAAAATGCAATTGTTTTTTCCATATATTTTCCTCCTGTGTGTTTCTTCTTTCCTTTGATATTTTATTTCACTGATACCTCAGAGCAATAAAAAAACTGATTATACATCCTTTGTAAAGGACGAAATCAGTATTATTCCGCGGTACCACCTTTGTTGATAAAAGTTATCCACTCACATTGATAATGCAGTTTACTGCAGTCAGCATACACTAACCTACTCCCGGATAGGTTCATCAAGGCATTTACAGAAATCTTACAGCCGCCGGATTTCCTCTCTTTGGTAAATACACATCGATTACTGGCCCGTTCACCGTATTTCTTTATTGAATTGTACTATAAGGCCTTGCCATACTTTTGTCAAGACTGCACCCATCAGAATGGATTGCAGCGTCTTTTTATCTGCGATTCAAAACAAATTTTGCTATACTTATATTGTACATGAATGTAAGCCAGAAAGGAATTTTATCAATGGATGAATCAAAACAGATACATCAGTTAACCGCTGTACGAAAAGAACTGACACGTTTCATGCTCAGCTATAAATTTGGACTGGATGAAATCAATACCAAGCTGAATATCCTTCAGGAAGAATTTGAGCATATTCATGATTATAATCCGATTGAACATTTAAAATCACGTATAAAAACACCTGAAAGTATTTTACGAAAATGCCAGCGAAAAAATATTTCGATCACGCAAAAATCTATCAAGGATCATATCAAGGATATTGCAGGAATCCGGATTGTCTGCTCCTTTATATCCGATATTTATAAAATCAGCGAAATGATCCAAGGTCAGCAGGATATCAAAGTCATTGAAACAAAAGACTATATTAAGCATCCAAAACCAAATGGATATAAAAGCCTGCATCTGATTTTATCCATTCCTGTCTTTTTCTCTGACCGTCAGGAAGAGGTATTTATCGAAATTCAAATCCGTACCGTTGCGATGGATTTCTGGGCGAGCTTAGAGCATAAAATTTATTATAAATACGATGGGGAAGTACCGGCACATCTGGTGGAAGAATTAACAACCAGTGCAAATATCGCAAATCAACTGGATGAAAAGATGGAGTTTCTTCATACGGAAATCAATGAAGCAAAAGAGGACAAACATGCAGAGAGCAAGCTTAACTTTCTGCCCCTTGATAACAAACGTTTCCCGCTGCCAAAGCAGTTATTAGAATCGTTGATGGAGCGAAGAGATAGAGAGTAAACATATAAAAGTATTAGAAAACCCGCAGCTCGAAAGCTGCGGGCTTTTATCTCCAATTTTTTACGGTTGTTTTAAATGGAGGAGGTAGAGGGATTCGAACCCCCGCGCGGTTTGACCCGCCTCTCGGTTTTCAAGACCGACCCCTTCAGCCAGACTTGGGTATACCTCCATGAAATAACGCTAATTTGCTCATTTCCTTGCGAACAAAATATACTATATCATCCTCAAAGATGACTTGTCAATATTTTTCACCAAAAATAAGAGGCCTCCAAAGATGGAGAACCTCTTACTTAATCATTACTTGCCAATCACTTCAATACCGCCCATATACGGACGCAATACTTCCGGAATTACTACACTTCCATCTTCCTGCTGGCAATTCTCTAAAATAGCCGCTACAGTACGTCCTAACGCAAGACCAGAACCGTTTAACGTATGGACAAATTCCGGTTTTCCATTTGCTTCGCGGCGGAAACGAATTCCGGCACGGCGCGCTTGGAAATCCTCAAAATTAGAGCAAGAAGAAATTTCACGATACGTATGCTGGCTTGGAATCCATACTTCGATATCGTATTTTTTCGCTGCTGTAAAACCTAAATCACCTGTACACATGCTCATCACACGATAAGGGAGTTCTAACAGCCGCAATACTTTTTCCGCTTCCCCTGTCAATCTTTCTAATGTTTCATAAGAATCTTCCGGTTTCACAAAATTCACAAGCTCCACTTTGTTAAATTGATGCTGGCGAATCAAACCGCGTGTGTCTCTTCCGGCAGAGCCTGCTTCAGAGCGGAAGCTGGCACTGAATGCGACATATTTTTTCGGCAATGCCTCTCCTGTTAAAATCTCATCACGGTGATAATTGGTTACAGGCACTTCCGCAGTCGGTACCAGAAAATAATCCCAGTCCTCCAGTTTAAACGCATCCTCTTCAAATTTCGGAAGCTGTCCTGTCCCTGTCATGCTCATGCGATTCACAATGTACGGCGGGAGCATTTCCTGATAGTCGTGCTTATCCGCATGCAGATCCATCATGAAGTTTAATAATGCGCGCTCCAGTCTCGCTCCTAATCCTTTATAGAAAACAAAACGGCTTCCCGTTACCTTTGCTGCACGTTCAAAGTCCAAAATATCTAAATTTGTCGCAACATCCCAGTGCGGCTGTGCTTCAAATGAAAATTCCGGCACCTCTCCCCATTTACGTGCTTCTACATTATCATCCTCATCTTCACCAACGGGCACGCTCTCATGCGGCAGATTGGGGATAGAAAGCATGATATGCTCCAGGGTTTCTTCAATTTCTTTTAATTCTTTATCATATTTAGAAATTTGATCTCCAACTTCGCGCATAGAAGCAATGGCTTCTTCCGCATCCTTTTTCTCGCGCTTTAAAACAGAAATCTCCTTAGATACTTCATTACGCTTTGCCTTCAGCTTTTCTGTCTCTGCAATTAATTCCCGTCTTCTTACATCGAGCTCGCCAAATTTGTCTAAATCGCCAAGGTCTTCTCCGCGGTGTGCTAATCTTTGCTTCACTTCATCAAAGTTATTTCGTACATATTTCATATCTAACATACTGATTACCTCCTATATTTTTAATGTCTTTAAAACCATAAAAAAACTCCCATCCCTTGTGTAGAAAGGGACGAGAGTATATTTCCCGCGTTGCCACCCTAGTTAAAGAATCTATACAGACAGATTCTTCCGGCTTTATATACGAATAACGTCGTATCTCCGTGCTTACTTACGTGACTAGCTCACTTCGATAAGCATGCTCCAGGATGGATTCACTGTATTCTAACGCTAATTTGCACCAGATATTAGCTCTCTATAGATAGAATCAAACAGCTACTGCTTCCTATCAACGCTTTATTATTTCAATGAATGATTGTATATCATCATAAGCTATTTCCAATCAGGTTGCAAGACTTCCTGCAAAAATTAGCTGAAAAGTCCCTTCACCCAATTAAATGCACCCTGGAACATGTTTACAAAGAAATCACCGATGGATTGTAACGTAAGCATAAACCAATTTGCTTTTTCAACGGAATCCATTGCAACTAAATCATAGCTTTCCTGACTTGCTTCATCCGAAATATATCCAAAATCTTCTTCTTCTCCATCATAGACAACGGTAACTGTTCCGATAACTTCATCTGCTTCTACTGGAGCTTCTAGCTCTCCATTATCATTCAATCTGTCGTCATCAATTGTATATTCTAAATGATACAAATCTTCCTCACCAGATTTGATGGGAACATGAATCCCTTCATTGATGCCAATATTTACTTCTTTTTCTTTTCCTCTTGCAACAGGAGCTGTTTCATTACCTTCTTCTTGATATCCTGCCGGGAATAATTCTTGTGTTTCAAATTGATCAAAACCATAATCAAACAGCTTTGCAGTCTCATTAAAACGGGCATCTTCACTGTCTGTTTTCATAACCACACTGATAAGACGTCGTCCATCACGTTCTGCTGTTCCTGTGAAAGCATAACCGGCAACCGTTGTAAAACCAGTTTTTAAACCATCTACACCTTCATAGTAATGCTGCTGTAAATAATCTGCATCATGATCCAGCATGTAATTCCAGTTACGGATCTCCTGATCATCAAATTCCGTATTTGGCACACTGGAAATCTCTAATGCTTCCGGATAATCATTAACTAATGCAGAGCCTAAAATTGCTGCTGAGCGGGCCGATAATAAGTTTGTATCGTTAGGGCTTGTTCCTTCTGGATAATTATCCCCCAGACTCTCATTATCTAATCCGCTGGAATTAACAAATTTATATTCCGGCATTCCCAGCTCTTCTGCCTTTGCATTCATCATTTCAACAAATTCACTTTCTGAACCTGCAATTAACTCCGCAAGTGCAATTGTTGTCGCATTATCTGAGTTGATTGCCATTGCTTTATATAAATCTTCTACTGTGTAATCTTGCTGTTGCCTTAATCCAACTCCTGAAAAATCATCATTGCTGGATATTTCATATGCATAATCACTAATTTGTGTTGTTGTATCCCAGGAAATATCTCCGTTTTCAACTGCTTCCCAAACGAGATATTCTGTCATTATTTTCGTCATGCTAGCAGGAGGCAATGCCACATCCGGGTCCTTTGCAAATAATACTTTCCCCGTTTCTGCATCCACTAAAATAGCCGATTCCGCTTCTATATCTAATCCATCTGCATACACAGACATGGATGGTGTAACAAAAGATGTTAAAACAAGCGCTGCTGCAACCACCAAAAGAAACAATTTTTTCATAGACTTTCTCACATTTCCGTACCTCCGTTTAATAATATAGCCATCAACATACGTTCTATGTATTCTGCTGAGCACGCTTCACATTTTACCATAAAAATTCATAAAAAAATAGATGGAGCAACATCCTCCATCTATTTTTTTTACGACCGTATGACACAAATTTGTCATCAACTAAATTACTTGAGCATCCTCTTTTTTACTGCATAAAATAGTTCGGTGCTTCTTTCGTAATCTGTACATCATGCGGATGGCTTTCCTTCAATCCAGCCCCTGTAATCCGGATAAAACGAGAATCATTTCTTAAGCTCTCCAGATTTTTTGTTCCGCAATATCCCATGCCGGAGCGTAAACCGCCTGCCAGCTGATGGAAGGTATCTCCCAACGAGCCTTTATACGCAATACGTCCTTCAATGCCTTCTGGAACAAGCTTTTTATTCTCTGATTCACTTTGGAAATAACGGTCTTTGGAGCCTGCTTGCATTGCTCCGACAGAACCCATGCCGCGATATACTTTATATTGACGTCCTTGGAAAATTTCTGTTTCTCCAGGGCTTTCCTTTGTTCCGGCAAAAATACTTCCCAGCATCACAGCATGTGCACCTGATGCCAAGGCCTTCACAATATCGCCGGAGTATTTGATTCCGCCGTCTGCAATAACGGGTACGCCATATTCTTTTGCTGCTGTTGCGCAGTCATAAACTGCTGTGATTTGCGGTACACCGACCCCTGCTACTACTCTTGTGGTACAGATGGACCCCGGTCCAATACCTACTTTGACAACAGAAGCTCCTGCTTCAATTAAAGCTCTTGTCCCATCCTCTGTGGCAACATTTCCTGCAATAATTGTCAAATCAGGGTAAGTTTCGCGAATGTGTTTTAATTGATCGAGAACACCTTTAGAATGGCCATGTGCGGTGTCGATCACAATGGCATCAACACCGACATCCACTAATTTTTCAATCCGCTTCATCGCGTCGCCTGTCACACCGACTGCAGCTGCTGCAATCAACCGTCCTTGTGCATCCTTTGCTGCATTTGGGAATTCAATGACCTTTTCAATATCTTTAATCGTAATTAACCCTTTAAGAATTCCCTGATTATCAACAAGAGGCAGTTTTTCAATTTTATATTTCTGCAGAAGCTTCTCTGCTTCATCCAGTGTTGTTCCCACTGGCGCTGTCACTAATTCCTCTGTGGTCATCACTTCCGAAATCAAAATGGAATAATCTTCAATAAAACGTAAATCACGATTGGTTAAAATACCGACGAGCTTTTGTTCCTCAATATTATTTACAATGGGAACTCCTGAAATGCGGTATTTTCCCATTAAATGTTCCGCATCATAAACCTGATGCTCCGGAGTTAAGAAGAATGGGTTCGTGATTACGCCGCTTTCTGAGCGTTTCACACGGTCTACTTCCTCTGCCTGCTGTTCAATAGACATATTCTTATGAATGACTCCAAACCCGCCTTGACGTGCCATCGCAATTGCCATTTCTGCTTCTGTTACAGTATCCATTCCAGCACTGATAAATGGGGATTTCAATTTTAAATTTGATGTTAAATCAACACTCAGATCCACCTGGTTTGGTAAAACATCTGATTCTGCCGGAACAAGCAATACATCATCAAATGTCAAACCTTCTTTTGCAAATTTGTCTTCTCTCATTGCTAGCTCATCCTCCAATCATTGAATTCGCAACCCCAATTCACTTTATTTACGGGTATTATACAGTTTTCAAGGTATATCCTTATCAAATATCGGAGAAACTGCTTAAAAAATACCAACCTTTGTGAAAGTAGCAGCAAATATCTATTTTTACTTACATTACGCTTTTTTTCATGCTTTTTCAAGCACCCTACATATAGAAAAAATAGAGGATAGATTCAAAATATTTAAATAGTTATGGAGCTGTAGAAATGATGCATGTTGAAGATTTATATCCATTTTTAACCACTCAGGAAAATGCACAAAATTACCTGAAGAAAAGTTACTCATTTCTTCGTGAAGCTCAGGCAAAAAGCTATCAAAACAGCTCTGCTTTTATCCATTATATCCATAATGGAACATGCTTTATAGAATCAAGCAGGCAAAGCAATGTGCTGGTTCAGCCTGTTCTGTCTTTTTATGGAATGACACATCTTTTAAAAGGTTGGCTGCTGTCAAAGCGCCCTGATTATCCGGAAACAACAGCTGTTCTTGCGCATGGACTGACTGCCCGGAAAAGAAAACGCAAGGATTATCGATTTATTGAGGATGAGGTCAAATTACAGCAAAAGGGGTTATTTCCATATGTAAGCCGCCATTTATTTTCTCTCTATCCCTTTCCATTAGAACGTGTTTCGATGCGCCTGTTATTAGCTTCTATTCCAGAATTAAGCAATATTTGGCAGCTTTATCAGGAAGATACGATGATTATTATTGGAAATAAAAACAGTAAGCTGCTTCGTTTTCCCAATCGGATTTTAGATGGGTTTTATTTAAAAGAAGATACCTTTGTCGAGCGTATTCGGGCATTTTTGCCTCCTATCGAGGATATACAGCAAAAAAAGGAGGAATTACAGCTTTATCTGACAGAACCCGTTACAGATTGGAATGGTCCGTTTCGTTATCACTTGCATAATGAGTTTATTTATTTTCCAGCGAATCGGGCCAACTATTTTCCTTATTCTGAAATCCTGGTACATTATCTGCTGTTATTTAATTTGAGCATGATTTGCCGTTATGAAACAGAATGGTGGGGCGAGCTGATACAAATGAAAGCAGACCGGGAATATCCGCTTATCCAACAATTTTTAACCATCACCCAGCAAAAAACACCAGCGCTTATCGGCCAGCATTTACTACAGAATTTCAAAGAATGAAGCTATTTAAGTAGAAACAAAAACAACAGGCGAGTTATGATGACTCATAGCTCGCCTGTTGTTTTATATCATCTTTCCACATTTCATTGTTTTGTCTATTCCTCGTTATTATCGTCTGCACCATCATTTACATCGCTATTTTCCTCAGATGCTTCGATTTCCTCTGCAACTTCCTCTTCTTCTTTCTCAATCCGTGCTACTGTTGCAACTTCTTCGTCATCCTGCAGACGAATCAAGTGTACCCCTTTGGTATTTCTTCCAGTTTGTGAAATATCGGATACTTGCATTCGGATCAGCACGCCGCCGGCAGTAATAACCATTAAGTCTTCGTCGCCCTGGATGGCTTTTACATCGACTACATGTCCTGTTTTTTCATCCAGCTTACACGTAAATACACCTTTACCGCCACGATTGATACGGCGATATTCATCTTCTGGTGTCTGCTTTCCAAATCCTTTGCTGGTTACATGAAGAATTTTAGAACCTTCATCCATAATTTCCATAGAAACGACTTCATCATCCTCACGCAGAGAAATGCCTTTTACTCCTGCTGCGGTTCTGCCCATTGGACGCATTTGTTCTTCTTCAAAACGAATCAGATAGCCATTTTTCGTAGCAATCATAATTTCTTTTTCGCCATCTGTCATGCGGACAGAAATCAGCTCATCCTCTTCCCGAAGATTTACAGCAATCAGGCCGCCTTTACGGATGTTTTTGAATTTTTCAAGGGATGTACGTTTTGCAACCCCATGCTTCGTTGTAAAGAATAAGAAGTGATCTTCATCAAACTCAGATACAGAGATAACAGCGTTCACCCATTCTCCTTTTTCTACTTGAAGCAGGTTAATAATCGGAATCCCTTTAGCCGTCCGGCTGAACTCCGGTACTTCGTAACCCTTTGTTTTATATACCTTCCCTTTATTCGTAAAGAAAAGAACTGTATCATGTGTTGATGTGGATACAAGGTGTTCTACAAAGTCATCCTCATTGGTTCCCATGCCCTGGATACCTCGTCCGCCGCGGCGCTGCGTACGGTAAGTAGAAGCAGGCAAGCGTTTAATATAGCCCTGGTGGGTCAATGTAATAACGATATTCTCTTCCGGAATCAAATCTTCATCTTCAAAGAAGCCCGCTCCGCCGGCAACGATTTCTGTACGGCGTTCATCACGGAACTTCTCTTTGATTTCCGTCAGCTCTTCACGAATGATTTCCAATACTTTCTCTTCATCCGCTAAAATAGCTTTTAATTCAGCAATCAATGCCTGCAGCTCTTTGTATTCTTCTTCAATTTTTTCGCGTTCTAATCCTGTTAAACGCTGCAAACGCATATCAAGAATAGCTTGGGCTTGTTTCTCGGATAACTCGTAACGTTCCATTAAGCCTTCTCTTGCAATATCTGCTGTTTTTGAATTACGGATTAAAGAAATAACCTCATCCAAATGATCGAGTGCAACACGCAAGCCTTCTAAAATATGTGCGCGTGCTTCTGCTTTATTTAATTCAAAAGCTGTACGACGCTTGATAATTACTTTTTGGTGGTCTAAATAATGCATCAGACATTGCTTGACATTTAAGACATGCGGGCGTCCATCCACCAGTGCAAGCATATTGATACCAAATGTCGTTTGCAGGGACGTATGCTTATATAAATTATTCAAAACCACATTCGCATTTGCATCTCTTCTAAGCTCCATAACAACCCGCATGCCATTACGGTCTGATTCGTCACGAAGATCGGTAATGCCATCAATTTTCTTATCACGGACCAGCTCGGCTATTTTTTCAATCAGCTTGGCTTTGTTTACCTGATAAGGAAGCTCTGTCACAATAATGGTTTCTTTGTCATTTTTGCCTTGCTCAATATTGATTTTTGCCCGGATGGTAATGGATCCTTTTCCTGTTTCATACGCTTTGCGGATACCGCTTCTGCCTAAGATTTGCCCTGCAGTAGGGAAATCTGGTCCAGGAAGATATTTTTCCATAATTTCATCGACAGTTAAATCAGGGTCTTTACTGATTGCCAGGACAGCATCAATTGTCTCTCCAAGATGATGCGGCGGAATATTGGTGGCCATACCAACCGCAATCCCGGAAGTTCCATTGACAAGTAAATTCGGAAAACGTGCCGGAAATACAACCGGCTCGCGTTCGGCTCCGTCATAGTTATCCTGATAATCAATCGTGTCTTTATTAATGTCGCGAAGCAGCTCCATGGAAATCTTAGACATACGTGCTTCTGTATAACGCATCGCTGCTGCTGAATCGCCATCGACCGAACCAAAGTTACCGTGTCCATCGACAAGCATATATCGGTAACTGAAATCCTGTGCCATTCTTACCATCGTTTCATAAACAGCTGAGTCACCGTGCGGATGGTACTTACCAATAACCTCTCCGACGATACGTGCTGATTTTTTAAATGCTTTGTCAGAGTGCATTCCTAAATCATTCATTGCGTAAAGGATACGGCGATGTACGGGCTTCATTCCGTCGCGAACATCTGGCAATGCTCTTGCCACAATAACGCTCATTGCATAATCCAAGAAGGATGTGCGCATCTCTTTACTTATATTTATTTCCTGGACACTCGGACGATTTTCCTCTGCCATAGTCTAATAACCTCCCAATCACCATTGTGTTAGTGATTCCTTGAATCTTTCATTATCAGTTGAATTGCATTTCAATATGCATAAAATATAAACAGCTCAAGTAGCAGCCGCTACAGAAATACACTACGCTTTCCTGTGGGCTTGCGCTCAGCCTCCTCGAAAAAGAAGACCGCTTTTTCTGCGGGGTCTTCCCACTGGGACTGCGATTACTCGCCCCACCGAAGACCACTGCGCTTTCCCACGGGAGTCTCCGTGTATTTCTTCCGCTAGTTATAGTGTATAATCACCATTCAATCTTGTTATAAAAAACGCAAGCATGTAATTTAATCGTTTTAATTATATCTGACAAGAAAGGGATAGAAGTATTTCTATCCGCTTTGTTGTCTTTATTAAAAGGATGTGATACTTAAATATCTAAGTTTTGTACGTATTGGGCATTTTCTTCGATAAAGTTGCGTCGTGGTTCTACTTTATCGCCCATCAGCATATCGAAAACCTGGTCTGCGTCGATTGCGTCGCTGAGTTCAACCTGCAGCAGTGTACGGGATTCTGGGTTCATTGTGGTATCCCATAGCTGATCTGCATTCATTTCTCCTAACCCTTTATAACGCTGAATACCTGGTTTTGGTGCTTTTGGAATCTCTTCCAGAAGCGCGTCCAGTCCTTTATCAGAATAAACATAGTGAACAGACTTTCCTTGTTTGATCTGATAAAGCGGCGGCTGGGCAATATAAATATACCCATGCTCAATCAACGGACGCATATATCGGTAGAAAAAGGTTAATAATAACGTTCTGATGTGAGCTCCATCTACATCGGCATCTGTCATAATGACTACTTTGTGGTAGCGTGCCTTTGTAATATCAAACTCTTCGCCGATACCGGTTCCTAATGCCGTAATCATAGCTCGTACTTCATTATTTGATAAAATTCGATCTAAGCGCGCTTTTTCGACATTCAGGATTTTCCCGCGCAATGGCAGGATAGCCTGGTAATGACGGTCTCTTCCTGATTTTGCAGAACCGCCGGCAGAGTCACCCTCTACGATATACAGTTCACTCAAAGAGGCATCTTTAGAAGAACAATCAGCAAGCTTGCCCGGCAGACTTGTTACATCCAATGCACTTTTACGACGGGTCAGCTCTCTTGCTTTTTTCGCTGCCAGGCGTGCTCTGGACGCCATAAGTCCTTTATCCACAACGATTTTGGCAATTGTCGGGTTTTCATAAAGGAATTTAGAGAAAGACTCTGAAAATACACCATCCGTAATAGCACGGACTTCACTATTACCCAGCTTTGTTTTTGTCTGCCCTTCAAATTGCGGGTCTGGATGCTTCACAGAAACAATCGCTGTCAGCCCTTCCCGGACATCCTCTCCAGACAGATTGGCTTCACTATCTTTCAATAAGCTGTTCTTTTTCGCATAATCGTTGATAGCACGTGTCAAACCGGAACGGAAACCAACTTCATGTGTACCGCCCTCATACGTATGGATATTATTCGCAAATGAATATAAACTGGTTGCAAAACCATCGTTATACTGAATAGCAATCTCCACGGCTATTCCCTGGTCTTCGCCTTCTGCAAAGAAAGGTTCATGCAATACTTCTTTATTTTTATTAATGAATTCAACATAAGAGCTGATTCCGCCCTCATAGTAGTAAGATGCCGGCTCTTTTCCAGATCGTTTATCTTCAATCGAGATACGCAATCCTTTGTTTAAAAAGGCAAGCTCTCTCAGACGCTGTTCTAATGTTTCATAGTTATATTCGGTAGTTTCTGTGAAAATTTCCGGATCCGGTATAAAGTGTGTTGTTGTTCCAGTAATATCCGTATCACCAATAATCTCAATCTCTCCATCAGGAATTCCTTTATGAAAAGAAAGATAGTGAATTTTCCCATCAAGGTGGACGGTCACCTCTAATTTACTGGAAAGAGCATTTACAACAGATGCACCTACACCATGAAGTCCGCCGGAAACCTTATATCCGCCGCCGCCGAATTTACCGCCGGCATGAAGGACTGTCATAATTACTTCCAGCGCTGGACGGCCTGTTTTCTTTTGAATACCGACAGGAATCCCCCGGCCGTTATCTTTTACAGTAATACTGTTATCTTCTTCGATAATGACTTCGATATGATCACAATAACCTGCCAGTGCTTCATCGATACTGTTATCCACTATCTCCCAGACAAGGTGATGTAATCCTTTTTCACTGGTGGAGCCAATATACATTCCCGGTCTTTTTCGAACTGCCTCAAGACCTTCAAGTACTTGTATCTGATCAGCATCATAGGCTTGGTTTTCTGTCATTTTGTCTTCCATCGACATCTTCTCACACTCATTTCTATATGAATTACAATCCATCCATTTGTATATATTAAAAAGAGAAGGCTCTGCATATTCCTGAGCAGAAATCTCTTGATTTTGTTATCTCAGGCTTACTCTTCATAATAATCCTCTAAATTACTGATTGTGGTTAAAATACCTGACCGTTTTCTTAAGGTAGTTACAGATAAAGAACTGAAAAAAATATGATCTGCAGTAACCATAATGGATTTGGCCTTTTTTTCAGGACCGGAAACTTTTTTTTGCTGCTTCCATTCCTGTATCATTTGATACATTCCTGATGCATTGGTATATAAATCGTAATCAATAATCGCAACGATTTCCCGAGACCGGATAACATTGTCATTGCCAATGTGAATGAACACGATCAATCGCTTCCTTTCTTCATTAAACCAGACTTTTTTCCATCCTCAGGGTTATATTTTGTATAAAGAATAAACGCTCTTAGGTGCCAAAAAATACAATACCCTGGAAACTTTTTGTACATCCTCTTCTTACAGATGGAGATTATGACTCTTCTTTATTGGTCGCAACTCCCTGATGAACATAAAATAACTCAGCATTTTTTAGCGTTTCGTGGTGAATCCCGTCTACATTCGTGGTGGACACAAACGTCTGCACTTTTCCCTGAATGGTATTTAATAAATGCGACTGGCGATAATCATCCAGTTCACTTAACACGTCATCCAGTAAAAGAATAGGATATTCGCCGACTTCCTGATAAATCAATTCAATCTCAGCCAGTTTAATCGACAATGCGGTTGTCCGCTGCTGTCCCTGAGAACCATATGTTTGTACATCTTTGCCATTTACTAAGAAGATAAGGTCATCCCGGTGCGGACCAATCAGCGTGGTGCCGCGTTCTATTTCTTTTTCACGGACATCCTTGAAGGAATCTTGGTAGATAGTAGTTATTTTCTCCTTATCTGCCTCTTCTGATACCTTTATTGTCGCGTCATATTGAATTTCTAAGTTTTCTAGATTGCGGCTGATGCCTTCATGAATCGGTCCTGCCCATTTTCTTAACAAATCAAGATAGACAAATCTTCTCTCCAACAAAAAAGAAGCATGCTCAACCAGTTGGTCTGTTAATACATCCAACATCGTTTCATCAGCAGAGCTCCTGCGCTGCAGCTGCTTTAATAAATGGTTTCTTTGCTTTAGTATTTTTTGATATTGAGATAAATGGTATATATAGGTTGGCTGGATTTGGCCTAACTCCATATCCATAAAACGCCGGCGAATCTGCGGAGCACCTTTTACAATGGTTAAATCCTCCGGTGCAAACATAACCACATTAACCGCACCAATATAGTCACTTAACCGGTGCTGCTCCAAATGATTTACTTTTGCTTTTTTTCCTTTGGATGAAATGGAGATTTGCAGGGGAATCGATTGATTTCTTTTTGTAATCCTGCCCTCTATTGTAGCATAATCTGAATCCCAGCGTATGAGCTCTTTTTCCCGCATTGTCCGATGAGAACGGGTAAAAGAGAGCACATAAATAGCTTCCATCAGATTCGTTTTCCCTTGAGCATTCTCACCAATGATGACATTTACTTTATCATCAAATGTAATATCCAATGTTTCATAGTTGCGGTAATTGGTTAATTTTAACTGTTCAATATGCATGTTTTAATCCTCTTTAAGAATGATAAATGATCCTACCTCATCAATTTCAAGGACATCTTCGGGATATAATTTTCTTCCGCGGCGATGTTCACGTTCCCCATTTACCACAGCACCTATATCTTGAAGATATGCTTTGACCATTCCGCCAGAATCTAAAAAGTTAATCAGCTTGATGCATTGCCCAAGCGTAATGTATTCCGTATCTATTTTTATCTGTTCATGCATGGATATCACCAAATACTTTCTATTTGTTTTATCTGCCTTTATTTTGTCCAAAGACAAATACGATTATTTTTTCCTCTATTATCTATTTTACTAAAGATTGATTAAAAAAGGAAGAATAGGCCTCAAATAATTACAAAAAGATGCATTACAGAGCTTTTAAGACATTTTTAATGGGGGAATTCTTATTTTCCTAATCTCTTCTTAGAGCGCGTTTTCTGTTGTTTTTTAAAAGGGGTTGTCAAAAAAATGCGGTTTTCTTTCTCATTATCGATTCTGATCCAAAAGAAAAAGCTCTTTCTTCCACAAAAGAGCTTTTAAATGATCAGGTATAACTTTTACTTATTATCCAGTTAGAATGCTTTTTTAACGCGTAATGCGTAAAAAATTAATAGGTTCTTACCGGTAAAATAAGCTGCAGGATGGAATCATTTTCTACCGGGCAAATGATAAATGGACGCATTGCTCCAGTAAATTCTATCACTACTTCATCATATTCAATCGCTTTTAGCGCATCGATCATATATTTTGAACTGAAGGATATCTTTAAATTCTCTCCGTTAATCTGATCAGCTGTGACTTCTTCTTCAACATTTCCGATTTCTGGAGAGTTACTTGAAATCTGGATAACCCCGTCATCATTGCTGGTAAATTTAACAACATTATTTCTTTCTTCTTTTGCTAATAAAGAAGCACGTTCGATTGATCTTAACAACGGTGTTGTTTTTATTTGGATCGTTGTTTTACTGTGATCCGGAATCAATCTCGATGTTTCTGGATAATTCCCGTCCAGTAATCGGGATAAGAAATTTAAATGCTTCGTACGGAAAAGAATTTGGTTATTCGTTACACTGATTTCTACCGTTTCCTCTGAATCATTTAAAATTTTATAGAGTTCATTGAGACTTTTTCCAGGAACAACAACCTGCTCTATCGAGACATTCGTTCCTGTTACTGGAACTTCTCTTTTGGCCAGTCGGTGGCTGTCGGTGGCTGTAAATACAAGTTTTTGATCCTCCAGCTTGATATTTACTCCGGTTAAAATTGGTCTGGTTTCCATCGTAGACACAGCAAAAACAGTCTGTTTGATCATACTTTTTAATAAGTCAATCGGCATTTCAAAGCTATTTTCTGTTTCTACTTGCGGAAGGTGCGGATATTCATCGGCACTCTGTCCATTTAAATTAAATTCTGATTTTCCGGAAGTAATTTTGACATTAAACTGCTCATCAACAACTATATCTACTTGTGCTTCCGGGAGCTTGCGGACAATTTCAGGAAAATATTTAGCCTGCAATACAATGGTTCCATCTTCTATATTTTCAACATATACTTTATCTTCATCTTCTGCAGGAATATAAGATTCAATAGAAATATCTGAATCACTTCCGGTTAATGTCACTCCGTGTTGTCTCACTTCTATCTTCATTCCAGTCAATATTGGAATAACTGTTCTGGAAGAGATTGCTTTCATAACATCCTGCACACTGGCAATCAGTTTATCTCTTTGTATTGTAAAACGCATGTTTATATCCTCCTCAGGTTTTAAGAAAAGTTTTACAGCAACGATTTCTTAAATTCTTTTCAAAATCAATAAAAAAGGGTTCTATATATTTATTAATTATAATATAAAACCAGTAATAACAGTAATAAGTGTTGTGGTTACTGTGGATAAGTGAAATTAGCGTGAAAACATCAAAGTTTTCCACATGTGCATAACCTGTTCATAAGTGATTCGCTTTTTTCACAGCATACACAGCTGCTTCCTTCTGCATAATTAAAAAGCAGGAGGACAACAAAGGCAATCCTGTTTCTATTTAGGTTTGCCTTTGTTGTGTTTTCACTATAGATGGATGCTCAAAAACTCCAATAAAAACGCATTTTTTGAACATGTATTATAAGGATTTAAGTTTTTCTTTTAATTCTTCAATATCCCGATCGAGCTCTGTATCTGTTTCAAGCAGCTTCGAAATTTTTTCATGGGCGTGAATGACGGTCGTATGATCTCTTCCGCCAAATTCCTGGCCAATTTTAGGCAGGGAAGAATCCGTAAGTTCCCGTGACAAATACATTGCAATCTGTCTCGGAAAGGCAATCGATTTGGTACGTTTTTTAGCAGGAAAATCTTCCAGACGGATATGATACCGGTCTGCGACCACCTCTTGAATCGCAGGAATGGTAATTTCTTTTGGTTTATTACTTGGAATAATATCCTTTAATGCGTTTGCTGCCAACGATGCGTCAATGTCTTGATTGACTAAAGAAGAATAGGCAACAACACGTATCAGCGCACCCTCCAGCTCCCGGATATTTGTATTGATTTGATTAGCAATATAGAGCATAACCTCATTTGGAATATCTAAACCTTCTGCTTTTGCCTTTTTATTTAAAATAGCAATTCTTGTTTCTAAATCAGGAGGTGTGATATCGGTAATCAGACCCCATTCAAAGCGTGAACGCAAACGATCCTCTAATGTAGGAATTTCTTTTGGCGGCCGGTCACTGGAAATAATAATTTGCTTGCTTTCTTCATGCAGCGCATTAAATGTATGGAAAAATTCTTCCTGGGTGGATTCTTTTCCAGCAATAAATTGAATATCATCAATAAGAAGGACATCAATATTGCGATATTTATTACGGAAATGATTTGATTTATTATCCATAATGGCGTTGATAAATTCATTCGTAAATTTTTCAGAAGTCAGGTAAACCACTTTCGCATCTTTATTATGTTCTCTTACATAATGACCAATTGCATGCATTAAATGTGTTTTTCCTAAACCGACGCCGCCATAAATAAATAAGGGATTGTACGCTTTAGCAGGAGCTTCCGCTACAGCTAGCGATGCTGCGTGTGCAAAGCGATTTCCGGCGCCGATAACAAATGTATCAAATGTATATTTATCATTAAGCATTGACTTGGGGGAATCCGTTGTTTTTGCATCGATATTCGGTTTTGGCATGGGTTTTTGATCGGACGGCTCTTCCACAGAATCAGGAATAATAAATTTTGCATTCAGACTTGTCCCAGTGGTTTTTTCCAATGTTTGCGTAATTAGATCCGTATACTGTGTCTCCAGCCAGTCCTTTGTAAATTCATTTGGAGCAGAGATAACCAATGTATTTTTTTCTAAGTGAAGGGCTTTTGTATTCTTCAGCCAGGTGTCAAAGCTTGGCTTACTTAATTTCTCTTTAATAATGTCCAATGTGGCATCCCAAAGTTCTTCAATATTTTCCAA